>JBDHWC010000053.1:0-15297 GCA_039809985.1 Thermomicrobiales bacterium
CAACAACCTGAAGGACGTCACCGTCGCGATCCCGAAGCGCCGGCTGACGGTCTTCACCGGCGTCTCCGGCTCCGGCAAGAGTTCGCTCGTCTTCGGCACCATCGCCGCCGAGTCGCAGCGCCTGATCAACGAGACCTACAGCGCCTTCGTCCAAGGCCTGATGCCGGCCATGGCCCGGCCCGAGGTCGACGTGCTCGACGGCCTGACGACCGCGATCATCGTCGACCAGCAGCGAATGGGCGCGGACCCCCGCTCGACCGTCGGCACCGCCACCGACACCCACCCGATGCTCCGCATCCTCTTCAGCCGGCTCGGGCAGCCGCAGGTCGGGCCGCCCCACGTCTTCTCGTTCAACGTCGCCACCGTCCGGGCCAGCGGCGGGCTCACAGTCGAGCGGGGCGAGGCCAAGACGGTGAAGGTCACCTACAACCGGACCGGAGGCATGTGCCCCCGGTGCGAGGGGCGCGGCACCGTCTCCGACCTCGACCTGACGCAACTCTTCGACGAGACGAAGTCGATCGCCGACGGCGCGCTGACCATCCCCGGCTACAACGCCGACAGTTGGTGGACGACGGGAATCTTCGTCGAGTCCGGGTTCCTCGACCCGCGCAAGCCGATCCGCGACTTCACCGAGCAGGAGCGGCACGCCTTCCTCCACAAGGAGCCGACCAAGGTCAAGGTCAACGGCGTCAACCTGACCTACGAGGGCCTGATCCCCAAACTGAGGAAGTCGTTCCTGGCGAAGGACCCGGAGGCGATGCAGCCGCACATCCGGGCCTTCGTCGAGCGGGCGGTGACCTTCACCACCTGCCCCGACTGCCACGGCACCCGGCTCAGCGAACTGGCCCGCTCGTCGCGCATCCGCGGCAGGAACATCGCCGACCTCTGCGCGATGGAGATCGCCGACCTCGCCGCGTGGGTGCGCGACCTCGACGAGCCGTCCGTCGCCCCGCTCCTCGCCGCGCTGCGGCAGACGCTCGACGCCTTCGTCGAGATCGGCCTCGGCTACCTCTCGCTGGAGCGCTCGGCCGGCACCCTCTCCGGCGGCGAGGCGCAGCGGACCAAGATGATCCGCCACCTCGGCTCCGCCCTCACCGACGTCACCTACGTCTTCGACGAGCCGACCACCGGCATGCACCCGCACGACGTGCAGCGGGTCAACACCCTCCTGCTCCAGTTGCGGGACAAGGGGAACACGGTGCTGGTGGTCGAGCACGAGCCGGAGACGATCGCCATCGCCGACCATGTCGTCGACCTCGGCCCGGGGGCAGGCCCCGCCGGCGGCACCGTCTGCTTCCAGGGCACGGTCGCGGGGCTGCGGGCCAGCGACACCGTCACCGGCCGCCACCTCGACGACCGGGCCGCACTGAAGCGGCAGGTGCGCACGCCGACCGGCGCGCTCGCGATCCGCGGCGCGGCGACGAACAACCTGCGGAACGTCGACGTCGACATCCCGCTCGGGGTCCTCGTCGTCGTCACCGGCGTCGCCGGCTCCGGCAAGAGTTCCCTCGTGCACGGCTCGCTCCCCGTCGGCGCGGACGTCGTCTCCGTCGACCAGAGTCCGATCAAGGGGTCGCGGCGGAGCAACCCGGCCACCTACACCGGCCTGCTGGAGCCGATCCGCAAGGCGTTCGCGAAGGCGAACGGGGTCAAGCCCGCCCTCTTCAGCGCCAACTCGGAAGGGGCCTGCCCCGCCTGCAACGGCGCGGGGGTGATCTACACCGACCTCGCCATCCTGGCCGACGTGGCCACCGTCTGCGAGGAGTGCGAGGGGAAGCGGTTCCGGGCCGACGTGCTGAAGTACCGCCTCGGCGGCCGCGACATCAGCGAGGTGCTGGCGATGCCGGTCTCCGAGGCGAGGGCGTTCTTCGCCGCGGGGGAGGCGCGCACCCCGGCGGCGCTGGCGATCCTCGAGCGGCTCGCCGACGTCGGCCTCGGCTACCTGACGCTCGGCCAGCCGCTGACGACCCTCTCCGGCGGCGAGCGGCAACGGCTGAAGCTGGCGACCCGCATGGCCGACGCGGGCGGGACCTACGTCCTCGACGAGCCAACCACCGGGCTCCACCTCGCCGACGTCGAGCACCTGCTCGGCCTGCTCGACCGGCTGGTCGACTCCGGCAAGTCGGTGATCGTCGTCGAGCACCACCAAGCGGTGATGGCCCACGCCGACTGGATCATCGACCTCGGCCCCGGCGCCGGCCACGACGGCGGCCGGGTCGTCTTCGAGGGCACCCCCGCCGCCCTCGTCGCGGACCGCTCCACCCTCACCGGCCGGCACCTCGCGGCCTACGTCGGGGCGTGACCCGGGCGGCGGGCCGGGCAGCCCGGCCCGCCGCCCGCCGGCGCGGTCAGGCCATGAACAGCCCGCCGTCGACCGTCAGCACGTGCCCGGTGACGAAGGCGGCGTCGGGCGAGACGAGGAAGGCGACCGCGCCGGCCACGTCGTCCGGCGTGCCGAAACGGCCGAGCGGCGTCTGCTTCAGCAGGTGCTCCTTGACCTCGTCCGACAATCCGTCGGTGAGGCGGGTCTCGATGAAGCCGGGGGCGACCGCGTTGACGGTGATCCCGCGCGACCCGACCTCCTTCGCCAGCGACTTGGTCAGCCCGACCAAGCCCGCCTTGGCCGCCGCGTAGTTCGCCTGCCCGGCGTTGCCGACGAGGCCGATGACCGAGGTGAGGTTGACGATCCGGCCCGAGCGCTGTCGCAGCATCGGCCGCATCGCCGCCTTGGCGCAGAGGAACGCGCCCTTCAGGTTGGTCGAGAGGACCGCGTCCCAGTCCTCCTCGCTCATCCGCATCGCCAGCGTGTCGCGGGTGATGCCGGCGTTGTTGACCAGCACGTCGAGTCGACCCAGCCGCTGGGTCGCGGCCTCGACCGCGGCCCCCGCCCCGTCGGCGGTCGCCACGTCGGCCGCCAGCACCTCGACCCGTCGCCCGCTGCCGGCCAGCGCCTCGCCCGCGGCCTTGGCCGCCGCCTCGTCGCCGCGGTAGGTCACCACGAGGTCGTAGCCGTCGGCGGCGAGCCGCTGCGCGATGGCGAGCCCGATTCCCCGCGTGCCGCCGGTGACGATCGCGACCGGCGCGCCCGTTGCCCCTTCGCCCATTCCCCCGCTCCTCTCCTCGTGGTGATCGTCGTGACGGCCACGCGGCGGCCCGTCGCCAGCCGGACTGCCGGGACGCAGTCCCGCTCCGATCCGCTGCGCCCCGACGCTCAGGCCGGCAGCAACGACTCGGCGGTGACGACCGTCGCGCCGGGGGCGCAGCGGCCGATCAGGCCGGCCAGCACCTTGCCGGGGCCGATCTCGTAGAAGGTGGTCACGCCCTGCCCAACCAGGAAGGCGACGACGTCGACCCACTGGACCGAGCCGCAGATCTGGTCGAGCAGTTCCTGCCGGATGTCGTCCGGCTGCGTCACCGGCTTCGCCCCGACGTCGGTGACGAGCGGCACGGCGGCGGGCCGGATCGTCGTCGCGGCCAGCGGCCCGCGCATCCCCTCCACCACCGGGGCCATCAGCGACGAGTGGAACGCCCCGCTGACCGGCAGCCGGATCGCCCGCTTCGCGCCCCGCTCCTTGGCGAGCGCCATCGCCCGCTCGACCGCCGCCTCGGTGCCGGAGACGGTGGTCTGGTCGGGCGCGTTGAAGTTGGCGACCTCCGCCCCGGCCTCGGCCGCGACCTCGGCCACCGCCGCCGGCGGCAGCCCGAGGACCGCCGCCATCGCGCCGGCCCCGTGCGCCTGCATCAGCTCGCCCCGGCGGCGGACCAGCCGCACCGCGTCGAGCGCGCCGAGCGCCCCGGCGGCGACCAGCGCCGAGTACTCGCCGAGACTGTGGCCGGCCACGAAGTCGGGCTGCGGCAGCCGTCGCTGCTCGTCCAGCGCCCAGAGGTAGGCGACGCTGACGGCGACGACGGCCGGCTGCTGGTTCGGTGTCTGCTGCAGTGCGTCGTCCGGCCCGCCGGCGATGATCTCCGACAGGTCGTACCCGAGCGCGTCGTCGACCTGCCGCAGGAACTGGGCGGTGGCCGGGTCGGCGGCGGCCAGCGCCTGCGCCATGCCGACCTTCTGCGACCCCTGCCCGGGGAAGACCCACGCGACCTTGCCCGGCTCCTCGCTCACGCCAGCGCCCCGACGCCCGCCGCCCGCACGACCCCGTTGGCGGAGGCCCGCGGCCGCGGCGCGACCCCGGCCACCCCCCAGCGGACGACCCCCGCCGCCCACGCCAGACCGCCGCCGAAGGCGACCAGCACGAGGTTGTCGCCCTCCTGCACGCGACCGGCCTCCCCCGCCTCGCAGAGCGCGATCGGGACCGAGGCGGCCGAGGTGTTGCCGTAGCGGTCGAGGTTGACCCAGACCTTCTCGGCCGGCAGGCCGAGCCGCCGGGCGGCGGCGTCGATGATCCGCTGGTTCGCCTGGTGGGGGATCAGCATCCCGATCTCGTCGAACGTCAGCCCGGCCTGCTCGACCGCGCTCGCCGCCGAGTCGCCCATCACGTTGACCGCGAAGCGGAAGACCTCGCGCCCGTTCATCTGCAGGTAGGGCCGGTACTCCGGGAACAGCTCGGCCGACTCTGGCACGAAGCCGCCCCAGCCGGGGATGTAGAGGTGCTTGTAGCCCGCGCCGTCGGCCCCGAGCACGGTCGAGAGGAGGCCGCGCGGCTCGTCGGTCGCCTCCAGCACGACCGCCCCCGCGCCGTCGCCGAACAGGATGCAGGTCGAGCGGTCGGTGTAGTCGACGAACCGGGTCAGCGTGTCGACGCCGATCAGCAGCACCCGCTGGTGGATCCCCGCGCCGATCATCGCCGAGCCGACCGAGAGGGCGTAGACGAAGCCGGCGCAGGCCGCGCCGAGGTCGAACGCCCCGGCCTGCCCGCCCAGCTCGGCCTGGACGAGGCACGCCTCCGAGACGAGGAACTGGTCCGGGGTGCAGGTGGCGACGATGATCAGGTCGATCTCGTCCGCGGTCAGGCCGGCCCGGGCCAGCGCCTCGCGCCCGGCAGCAACGGCCAGCGAGGTGGTCGAGTCGTTCGGCCCGACCACGCGCCGCTCGCGGATGCCGGTGCGGCTGACGATCCACTCGTCGGAGGTGTCGACCATCCGCTCGAGGTCGGCGTTGGTCAGGACCCGCTCGGGGACGGACATCCCCCAGCCCGTGATCGCCGCGTGGCGCATGGCTACCCCTCGGTCCCTTCGTCGGCCCGCCGCGTGGCCCGGACGGTCGCACACCGCAGTGTGCCGCGATTCGCCACCCCGCGCAACGCGCCGCGGCGAACGCGACGACGGGGCAGACGCTGCCGCCTGCCCCGTTCCCGGCCCTCGACCGAACGCGCCCGAGCCGGGCGCTACTCGGCGCGGCGCCGCGCCTCGATCTGGATCACCTGCCGGCCGCGGTAGTAGCCGCAGCTCGGGCAGACGTGGTGCGCCAGCTTCTTCTCGCCGCACTGCTTGCACGGCACGAGCGCCGGCTGCGCCACCCAGTGGAAGCGGCGGCGGTTGCCCTGCCGGCGGCGGCTGATTCGTTGCTTGGGAAGCGCGCCCATCTCGTTCTCCTCCTCGCCTCGCCGATCTGGCTGTCTACCTGTCGCGCCGCCGGCCGTTGCGGGCTGCGGCCTCCGTCGTCTCGTCCGCGTCGTGCTCGTCGAGCAGACCCGCCAGCGCGGCGAACCGGCTGTCGGCCGGCTCGGCCGTTTCCGCCTCGCCGAGCAACGCGTCCGGTCCGGGGCATCCCGCCCCGCAGTCGGGCCGCATCGGCAGGCTGACCAGCGTCTCCTGCCGCAGCACCTCGCCCAAGTCGAGCTCGTGGCTCTCGTTGATGTGCTGCGTGTCGTCGTCCTCGCCCGTCTCGGCGTCGAGCCCGAGTCCCGTCCGGACGTCGACCACCTGCCGGTACTCGACGTCGAACTCGGCCCGGAACGCCTGGTCGTAGGCCCGCAGGCAGCGGACGCACTCGAGCGCGACCACCCCCTCGGCCTGCACGTCGGCCATCACCGAGTCGCGCAGGCGCGTCAGCCGAACCTCCGCGTCGACGTCGCGCGCCGTCAACCCGCCGCCGAGCGGGAAGCGGTCGAGCAGCAGCCGGTAGTGGCGGGTGCTGCCGAACGGCTCCTGCAGCAGGCCGGCGACGTTGATCGCGGTGTCGTTCCGAATGTCCATGCCGCGACCGGGGCCCGCCACCACGCCCTGATCCGTGCCCGTGCGACTGAACGGGAACGCGACCAAGCGCAAGACAACCAAAACGCGCCGGTCCGCGCCGGCGCAACCCCGCAATGGTAGGGAGTCGGCTGCCCGTTGTCAACGCGCTCGGCGGGCCCGCCCCGAGCCGCCGGCCGTTCTCGACAGCCGGCGGCGGCGGTTCCTACACTCTCGGTCCGCACGGAGCCGCGCCCGGCCGCCGACGCCCGCGGCCCGGGAACGCCACGCAGGAGCAGCCGACCGATGCCCGAGCCGTCGACGCCCACCGCCAGCACGCCGCTCGACCCCGACTTCAAGAACCGCGAGGACGCCTTCGCCTTCTACGACAACCTGCGCCGCAACGCGCCGGTCAGCGCGACCGTCCTGCCGGACGGCACCCCGATGTGGCTCGTCGCCCGCCACGAGGACGGCCTCGCCGTCCTCCGCGACGACGAGCGCTTCTGCAACGACGCCAGGCGGGTGATGACGCCGGAAGAGTACGCGGCGACGATGGCCGAGGCGGTGCGCGACCTGCCGCCCGAGCAGCAGGCGAGGTTCGCCGAGATCGACGCGGTGCTCAGCACCCAGCTGCTCGCGATCGACCCGCCCGACCACACCCGGCTCCGCCGCCTCGTCTCCCGGAGCTTCACCCCGCGGCTCGTGGAGGCGCTGCGGCCGCAGGTCCAGCAGATCGCCGACCGCCTGGTCGACGCGATCGAGGCCGAGGCGGCCGCCACCGGCCGGCGCGAGACCAACCTCGTCGACACCTTCGCCTTCCCGCTCCCGATCATCGTCATCTCCGAGATGCTCGGCGTGCCGCACGAGGACCGCGACCGCTTCCGCGAGTGGTCGAACGCGGTCGTCCAGTTCAACGTGGCCGAGCCGGTCGACCCCGCGCGCGCCGCGCTGCTCGGCGAGTTCACCGACTACCTGCACGCGTTCCTCGCCGCCAAGCGGGCCCGGCCCGCCGACGACTTGGTCAGCGGCCTCGTCCGAGACGAGGAGGAGGGCGACCGCCTCTCCGAGCCGGAGCTGATCTCGCTCATCTTCCTGCTGGTGGTGGCCGGCCACGAGACGACCGTCAACCTGATCGGCAACGGGCTGCTCGCCCTGTTCGACCACCCGGAGCAGCTCGCGCTGCTGCGGCGCGACCCGTCGCTGACCAAGCCGGCGGTCGAGGAGATGCTCCGCTTCTGGGGGCCGGTCGAGACCTCGATCACCCGGTTCGCGCACGAGGATGCCGTCCTCGCGGGCCAGGCGATCGGCCGCGGCGAGCCGCTGACCGTCCTCCTCGCCTCCGCCAACCACGACCCGGCCCAGTTCGCCGACCCGGAGCGGTTCGACATCACCCGCGAGCCGGGCCGGCACCTCGCCTTCGGCTGGGGCATCCACGCCTGCCTCGGCTCGCTGCTGGCCCGGCTGGAGGCCCAGGTCGCCTTCACCACCCTCCTCGCCCGGTTCCCGGAGCTGCGCCTCGCCGCGCCGCGCGAGTCGCTGCGCTGGCGGCAGGGGTCGTTGCTGCGGGGGCTGGAAGAACTGCCGGTGGCGTTCTGAGCGGGGGACCGTCCTCGCCTCCCCAGCCCCCGCTCCCAAGGCGGGGGCTGACAGGGGTAGGCATCCTAGGGATAGCGGTGTCCGCGTCTCGCGGCCGGGGCCGCCGGGACCGCCCTCACCCCCCAGCCCCCTCTCCCGCGGCGGCGGGAGAGGGGGAGCAAATGAATCGGGGGAGGGCCAAGCCCTCCCCCGGACCCCCGGATTGCCGCGGCGCGGCGGCTTTCCCGTCGCTTTCCAACGCATACCTCCCCCTGTCAGAAGGCGGCGGCTGACAGGGGGAGGTGTCTGATCGACAGCGGTGTTCACCCCTCGCGGCCGGGCCTGCCGGAGACGCCCTCCCCCGGGCCCCGGGCTGCCGCGGCTCGGTCGCATCCCGATGGATTTCTCTCCCTGTCAGCCGGCGGGGAGGGAGAGTGCTGTGCCCGGGGAGGAGCCAAGCCCTGTCCCCAGCTGCTGCGGCGCGGCTGGCTGCCATTCATCGGGGCCCCTCCCCCTCTGCCATCGCAGTCTGACAAGGGGGAGTCCTTCGGGAATCCGCCGCGAAGCGGCAATCCGAGGGCTTGGCCTTTCCCCGGTTCAGTTTCTCACCCTCTCTCCCGCTGCCGCGGGGGCAAGGGAGTCTCCGGCGCACCCGGCCCGGGTCAGTCCGCCTCCCGCTCCCCGATCCTTGCCTCGGTCGCCGGGTCGAACAGGTGCGCCTTGCCGGGGGCGAAGCGGAGCCACATCCGCTCCCCCATCTCCGCCGGCGCGTCGGCGGCGACGCGGGCGACCGCGTACTGGCCGCCGAGGGCGAGGGTGACCAGCCGCTCGTTGCCGAGGTCCTCGACCACGAACACCTCGGCCGGCATCCCCCCGTGCCCGTCGTCGCGGGAGAGCTCGACGTCCTCCGGCCGGACGCCGAGGATCACCGTGTCGCCGGCGTGGCCGGCGCGGCGCAGGCGGCGGGCCAGCGAGGGGGCGAGCGGCGCGACGAGGCCGGGGGCGGCGAGGGTCGGCTCGCCGGCCGCCTGCGTCAGGTCGAAGCGGAGCAGGTTCATCGGCGGGCTGCCGAGGAAGCCGGCGACGAAGACGTTGACCGGGTCGGCGTAGACCGCCTTCGGCGGCCCCACCTGCTGCAGCACGCCCTTGCTCATGATCGCCACCCGGTCGGCGAGGGTCATCGCCTCGGCCTGGTCGTGGGTGACGTAGATCGTCGTCGTCGCCAGTTCCCGCTGGAACCGCTTCAGCTCGCCGCGGGTGTGCAGCCGCAGCTTGGCGTCGAGGTTGGAGAGCGGCTCGTCCATCAGGAAGACCGACGGCCGCCGGATGATCGCCCGCCCCAGCGCCACCCGCTGCCGCTGGCCGCCGGAGAGGGCCCGCGGCTTCCGCTCCAGCAACTCGCCGATCTGGACGACGTCGGCCACCTCCCGCACCCGGCGGTCGATCTCCGCCTTCGGCAGCTTGCGGACCCGCAGCGGATAGGCGAGGTTCTCGTAGACTGAGAGGTGCGAGTAGAGCGCGTAGCTCTGGAAGACCATCGCGATGTCGCGCGAGCGCGGCGGCAGGTGGTTGACCACCCGCTCACCGATCCGGATCTCGCCAGCGGAGATCGACTCCAGCCCGGCCAGCATCCGCAGCGAGGTCGTCTTGCCGCAGCCGGACGGCCCGAGCAGGACGAGCATCTCGCCGTTGGCGACCTCGAGGCTGAGGTCGTCGACCGCGGTCACCCCGCCGAACCGCTTGAAGACGTGGCGGTAGGAGACCGGGGCCGAGACCCCCTCCCCGCCGGAGCGCTGCGTCGCCGTCATCCCGTCACCCCGCCGAGGGCCAGGCCGCGCGTCAGGTGCCGCTGCGCCAGCAGGGCGAGCACCAGCACCGGCAGCGTCGTGATCACCCCGGCCGCCATCATGTTGCCGTAGCGGATGTCGTACTGCGTGATCTGCCCCGCGACCGCGATCGGCAGTGTCTGCGACTTCGACTGGGTCAGGATCAGCGCCATCAGGAACTCGTTCCACGAGGAGATGAAGACGAGGATGAAGGTCGCCGCCAGCCCCGGCGCGGCGAGCGGGATGGCGATCTTGCGCAGCACCGCCAGCCGGCTGTCGCCGTCGACCAGCGCCGCCTCCTCCATGTCGCGCGGGATGTCGCGGAAGAAGCCGATCATCATCCACATCACCAGCGGGATCTCGACGAAGCCGTGGACCAGCGCCAGCCCGACGTGGGTGTCGATCAGCCGATGGCCGAACCACGTCTTGGTGTAGAGGGCGTAGATCGGGATGATCGTCACCACCGGCGGGAACATCCGCACCGTCAGCGCGGTGAAGAGCAGGTGGGTGTTGAAGTTGCGCGGCAGGCGGAAGCGGGCCAGCGCGTAGGCCGCCATCGTCCCGACCGTCACCGCGAGGACCGCCGCCATCACCGCCACCACCAGCGAGTTGACCCCGTACTGGTAGAAGCGCTGCGTCACCAGCAGGTCGTAGTAGTTGTCGAGCGTCGGCTTGCGGACGAGCAGGGTCGGCGGCCGGGCGACGAACTCCGCCTTGTCCTTGAACGACATGTTGACCATCCAGTAGACGGGGAGCAGCACCAGCAGGGTGACGAGCACCACCGCGGCGTGCTTGACCCACCACTGGGCCCGGGACTCGCCGACCATCGCCCCCTCCCCCTACTCCGCCGGGGCCGAGTAGTCGGCCAGCGCGCGCCGGACGTAGACCGTGCCGACGATCACCATCACGATCTGGAACAGGAACGAGATGGCCGAGGCGTAGCCGAAGTCGAACTTGGCGAACGCCTCGTTGTAGATCGTCACCGTCATCGTGTAGGCGGAGGTGCCGGGGCCGCCGCGGGTCATCACGAAGATCTTGTCGAAGGCCCGCGCCGCGTCGATCAGCCGCAGCAGGACGACGACGAGCAGCACCGGCCCCAGCAGCGGCAGCGTCACCGTCCGGAAGACGTGCCAGCGCCCTGCCCCGTCGATCGCCGCCGCCTCGTAGGGGTCGCGCGGCAGGGAGAGGATCGCCGCGTAGAGGAGCAGGAAGACGAAAGGGGTCGCCTGCCAGACGTCGACCGCCATCATCGAGTAGAGGGCGATGCTCTTGTCGGAGAGCCAGCGCACCGACGGCAGCCCGGCTTGGTTCAGCAGGTAGTTGAAGACGCCGAAGTTCGGCTCGTACATGAACAGCCACGCCACCGAGACGGCCACCGGCGGCATGATGATCGGGATGATCAGCAGCGAGGTGAAGACCCCCCGGCCGCGCACCCCGCCCGCCAGCAACAGGGCGAGGGCGAGGCCGAGCAGCACCTCCGCCGTCGTCACCACCGCCACCCACTTCAGGGTGATCCCGACCGCGTCGCGGACCAGCGGGTCGCCGAAGGCGCGGACGAAGTTGTCGAAGCCGGTCGGGTCGACCCCGAACCCGCCCCGCTGCAGCTTCACGTTGCTGAAGGCGAAGCGGACCAGCATCACGGTCGGGATCAGGGAGAAGACGACCAGCAGCAGGATCGTCGGCGAGACCAGCAGCCACGCGAGGTTCCGCTCCCACCACGGCACGCCCTCGCCCGCCGCCGGCGCGGCCGTCGGCCCCGGCTCGTCGAGGTGCTGGCGGCTCAGGCTGGGGTCGGCGGTCGCCACGTCGGCCGTCCTCGGGAACGCCCCGGCCGGGGGCGGCGCGAACCGCCCCCGGCCGACCGCGCGCTGCGGGCTACTGCTTCAGCTCGCCGCTCTTGACCATGATGTCGGTGATGTCCTTGTTGGCGTTGGCCAGCGCCTCGTCGCCGCTGACCTGCCCGGCGATCGCCTGCGCCACGTACTGGCCGTAGACCGCCTCGACCGCGTTGTACGACGGCGTCCGCGGCCGCGGCAGCGCGTTCTTCGCCGCCGCCAGCAGGCCCGGCAGGAACGGGAACTTGGCGACCGCCTCCGGGTCGGTCATCACGCTGGTCCGGGTCGCCGGGATCGACTGGTCCATCAGCAGCCGCTTCTGCTGCTCCGGCGCGGTGAACCACGTGATGAAGGCGAGCGCGGCGTCGGGGTCCTTCGCCCCCTCCGGGATGCCGAGCAGCCAGTTGCCGGTCATGTTCGCCGGCTTGACCCCCTCGGCCGCCGGCTCGCCGCCGATGTCGACCTTGCCGACCACCTTCGAGACGCTCGGGTCGTAGATCTGCAACAGCTGGTCCGGCCAGATGTCGCCCGACATCGCCGTCACGCCGCTGTACATGTTCCGGCCGTTGGTGGCGTGGTCGCAGTTCTCGACGCCCGGAGGGGCGACCTTGGCAAGGGCCAGCGTGGTCGCCATCGCCTTCTTGGCGGCGTCGGTCTCCAACTGCGGCTCCCACTTGTCGTTGAACAGGTCGGTGCCGTAGCCGCGCAGGATCGGCAGGAAGCTGGTGGCCGCCGGGTTGCCCGCCTGCCCGCGCAGGCCGACTCCGTACAGCCCCTCGCCGCCCTTCGCCTCGGTGATCTTCTGGGCCGCGGCGAGCACGTCGTCCCACGACTTGGGGAGCTCGATCCCCATCTCCTTCAGGACGTCCGACCGCCAGGCAAAGACCTGCACGTTGCCGACCCACGGGATGCCGCGCAGGCCGCTCCCCTTCGGGAAGTCGCCGAGGGCGAGAAGCTCCGGGATGAAGTCGGGGTCGACCTTCTCCCCCTTCTTCTCCATCAGCTCCTGCAGGTTCATCAGGAACTGGCCGCCGGCGAACTGCGGCATCCACGGATCGTCGAGGGTGACGACGTCGTAGTCGCCGGTCCCCTGCGTCAGGCTCAGCGTCAGCTTCTGCTGGAGGGCGGCGTACGGGTTCTGCTGCACCTCGATCGTGACGTTGTTCGCCTTCGCGTAGTCATCGATCAGCGGCTGCGCCTTCGGCGCGTCGCCGTCGGTCATCGCGATGACGAGGCTGGTCCCCTGCAGATAGGTCGGCAGGGCGTAGGCCGAGCGCTTCGAGGCGGCCCCCAGCGTGGTCGCCGCCCCGACGGCGGCGGTCGCCTTCAGCAGCGTGCGACGGCTCAGGGACGAGCCGGCCGAGTTCCGAACGTCGTTGTCCCGCATCGTTGCATTCCTCCGTGCGTGCTCGCGAGCGCCAGCGACGACCGTCGTCGTGTGCGCGTCATCCTCGCCGATCCGCGGCGACTTCGCCGCGAACCTCCTGCCCGCTGCGACCGACCGCCGCGCTCAGCCGACGCCGTAGAGGCCGAGGCGGCGCACCGGGGAGTCGTCCGGCAGCGGCAGGGCGGCGATCCCCGCCGCGCCCCGCTGCCAGACCGGGCCGGTGCGGTCGAGCGGCAGCGGCACCGTCTGCCCGAGGGCGCCCGAGGCGTACGCCCCGACCACCGCCTCCAGCACGCGAACGCCGTCCGCCGCGCCGGCGAACGGGGGCCGCCCCTCGCGCACGGCGTCGCGGAAGTCGGCGTAGACGGCGGCGAACCCGTAGGCGGGCGGCTCGGCCGGCGCGAACTCGCGCTCGCCCCCGGTGCCGACGACGACGATCCGCTCCGCCGGCACGAAGGGGTGGGTGCCGTAGCCTTGGTTGAAGCTCATCGCCCGGCCGTCGGTGCCGGTCAGCTCGATGCCGCCCGGCCCCTTCCCCCACGCCATGTTGATCATCGCCGAGCCGTTCGGGTAGTCGAGCCGAACCAGCGCGAGGTCCTCGACGTCCCCCTCCCCGCCGAGCCGCTTGTCGATCTTGGCGGTGACCGCCGTCGGCTCGCCCCCGAGGAACCAGTCCGCGAGGTAGACGGCGTGCAGCATGTCCATCAGCACGCCGCCGCCGGCCTCGGCGGTCGCGTGCCGCCAGCCGGGGACGTAGGCCGCCGCCCCCGGCCGGTCCTCGACCCCCATGAAGTTGAGCACCGCGCACTCGACCCGGCCGATCTCGCCGGCGGTGCCGACCGCGTGCAGCTCGGCGTAGACCGGCATCCAGACGTAGTTGTGGTTCGTCGCCGCCACCACCCCGGCCCGCGCCGCCGCGTCGGCGATCCGCTGCGCCTCGGCCGGCGCGAGCGCCAGCGGCTTCTCCAGCAGCAGGTGCCGGCCGCCGGCGGCGGCGGCGAGCGCGATCTCGGTCCGGAAGCGCTGCGGCGTGGCGATCGTCACCGCGTCGACGTCGTCCCGGGCCAGCAGGTCGCGCCAGTCGGCGTGGCGGCGGTCGTCGCCGAGCCCGGCCGCCTCGCCCGCGATCGCCAGCCGCTCCGGCGTCGGGTCGGCGACCGCGACCAGTTCGACCCCCTCGGTCGCCGCGATCGCCGGCAGGTGGGCGCGGACGCCGATGTTGCCGCACCCGATCAGCCCGATGCGCACCGCTTCCCCCTCGTCTCGCCTCAGAGCAGGCCGCGCAGGAACGGCACGGTGTGCTCGACCCCCGCGAACCCGGGCAGGTACGGGTCCTCGTTCTCGATGCTCAGCACGTCGTCGTAGCCGACGTCGCTCAGCGCGACCAGGAACTCGCGCCACCAGAGCGCGTCGTGCCCGAAGCCAGGCGTGCAGAAGGTCCACGGCCGGTCCCGGAAGGTCGCGCCCGGCCGGCTGTCGAGGACCCCGACCAGCGCCTGGTTGTGACGGTGGACCCGCACGTCCTTGACGTGGACGTGGAAGACCGCCGGCCCGAAGGCGCGGACGCAGGCGGGGATGTCCATCCCCTGCCAGATCAGATGGCTCGGGTCAAAGTTGACGCCGACCTCCGGCCCGACCGCGTCCCGCAGATGGAGCAGGGTCGGCACGTTGTAGGCGAGGTTGTAGGGATGCAGCTCCATGCAGAGCCGGGTGACGCCGCTGGCCCGCCCCTCCGCCGCGAGGTCCTGCCAGAGCGCGACGCAATCGGCCCACTGCCGCTCCACCACCGCCAGCGGCTCCGGCGGCCACGAGTAGACGATCCAGTGCGGGATGCTCGAGCCGGGGGCGTCGCCGCCGACCCCCGACTGGACGACGATCCGGTCCAGCCCGAGCAGGCCGGCGAGACGGATCGTCTGCCGGGTCAGCGCGACGTGGGCCGGCCCGAGCCGCGGGTGGAGCGGGAAGGCGCTGACGTTGACGGCGGAGAGGCGCAGGCCGTGGCCGTCCAGTTTGGCCAGCAGGTCGCGCCGCGCGTCGGCGCTGGCGAGCAGCGCGTCGAGGTCGAGGAACGGGCGGTCCGCCTGGCCGCCGGTGCTGAGCTCGATCCGGGTGACGCCGAGCGCCGCGGCCCGGACCAGCACCTCGTCCAGCGTCGGCAGGCCGGTCGACTCGGCGTAGAGCCCGATCTCCACCTCTGGCCCTTCCCGCTCGGTGCCGCGGCGCGGGCGCGTCCCCGCTGGCACGTGTCAGCGCGGTCGTGAGGCTAGCGAACCCGCCGGGAGGTGTCAACACGGTCCCGCCGCCCCTCGGACCCCGGCACGATGCCCCGTCCAAGCCAGACCAAGGAACGGTTCGTCTGCCGACGAGCAACCGCGCCACGGCAACCCGGCTGCGTCATTTCAGGACTGGTTCCGCCCGGTGCGGATGCCCCCCGCGAGCGGCGGCCTGACAAAGGTAGGCATCTGATCGTTAGCAGGAACCGCGCCTGGTCGCCGAGCTCGCTTGGGCGACCCTCACCCCCCGGCCCCCTCTCCCGCGACGGGAAAGG
>JBDHWC010000054.1:0-15222 GCA_039809985.1 Thermomicrobiales bacterium
CACCCCCCAGCCCCCTTTCCCGCGGCGGCGGGAGAGGGGGAGACAAAGGCTCAGGGGAGGGCCAAGCCCTCCCCCGACCCCCGATTGCCGCTGCGCGGCCGCTTCCCGGTGGAACCCCTTCGTCAGGTCGTGCCCGGAGAGCGCAGCCGTGGGGCCGCTGCCGCCCAGCGGACCCCCCTTGTCGAAAGGCAGCGGGGGAGGGCACGGCCCTCCCCCGTGGCGCGTGCGGATGCCTCGGCCGGGTCAGCGGTTCTGCAAGTCGAGCGAGATGCTGTTCATGCAGTAGCGGAGGCCGCCGCGGTCCTGCGGGCCGTCCGGGAAGACGTGCCCGAGGTGCGAGTGGCAGCGAGCGCAGCGGACCTCCGTCCGCACCATGCCGTGCGAACGGTCCTCGAGCAACTCGACGGCCTCGGGGCTGACCGCGTCGGTGAAGCTCGGCCAGCCGCAGCCGGAGTGGAACTTGGTGCCGCTATCGAACAGGGCTGCGCCGCAGGCGGCGCAGTGGTACATCCCGTCGTCCTCGGTGTCGACGTACTTGCCGGTGAAGGCGCGCTCGGTGCCGGCGTGCCGCAGCACCGCGTACTGTTCGGGGGAGAGACGGGCCCGCCACTCCTCGTCGGTCGACGGGAGGCGGGGCAGTTCGAGTTGGTCGGTCATGGGACCCTCCGGGGGTGCAGGGCGCGGCGGTCGCGCCCAGCCCAAGCGTACCATCGGCCGATGTGCGCCGACGGGCTCGCGGCGTCGCGAACGGCACCGCGGACGATCCCGGGACGAGCGGACTTGCGGCTCGCGGGCCCCGGCCAGCCGCGGCCGGGGCCCGATCGCGGTCAGAACGTCTTGACCCCGTTGACCATCAGGTAGACCGCGTAGAGCGAGGTCGTGCCGCAGATGAAGAGCCGGTTGCGCTTGAAGCCGCCGAACACCACGTTGGCCACCACCTCGGGCACGAGAATCTTGCCGAGCAGCGTGCCGTCGGGGTCGTAGCAGTGGACGCCGTCGCCGGCGCTGGTCCAGATCCGGCCCGCCTCGTCGAGCCGCAGCCCGTCGAAGAGGCCGACCGTCGACTCGGCGAAGACCTCGCCGCCGGCGAGCTTGCCGGACTCCTTGACCTTGTAGCGGCGGATGTGGTGCGGTCCGTCCGCCCGGTGGGTCTGGCCGGTGTCGACGAGGTAGAGGAGCTTCTCGTCGGGCGAGAAGGCGAGGCCGTTCGGGCGCTCGAAGTCGTCGAGGACGACCGAGACCTTGCCGGAGGGGTCGACCCGGTAGACGTGGCAGCCGTTCGTCTCGCTCTCGGCCCGGTGCCCCTCGTAGTCGGCCCCGATCCCGTAGTCGGGGTCGGTGAACCAGATCGAGCCGTCGGACTTGACCACCGCGTCGTTCGGGCTGTTCAGACGCTTGCCGTCGATCCGGTCGGCAATAACCGTGACCGAGCCGTCGATCTCGGTCCGGGTCACCCGCCGGTTGCCGTGCTCGCAGGTGACGAGGCGACCTTGGCGGTCGACCGTGTTGCCGTTGGAGTAGCCGGCGGGGAGGCGGAAGACGCCGGTCGCGCCGGACGTCTCGTCGTAGCGGAGCATCCGGTCGTTCGGGATGTCGCTCCAGACGACGTAGCGGCCGGCCGGGAAGTAGGCCGGTCCCTCCGCCCAGCGGCACCCCTCGTAGAGGCGCTCGACCCGGGCGTTGGCGTTGAACAACGGCTTGAACCGGTCGTCGAGGACGACGTACTCCGCACTGGTCATCGCGCAGCCCCTTTTGTCGTGGCCGGCGGAACCCTCCCGTCGGCTCGCGACCGCGACCCGGTCCCCCCGGCGCGGTTCGTCACCGTATCATCATCCCCGATCGTCAGCCGTTCGGCTCGGACCCCACCCGCCCACGGCCAAACCGGAGGCTCCCAGCACCGATGCCCTCGCCCGCCCTGACCCACGCCGCCGCCGGCCGCAGCACCCTGACCGGTCTGGTCTGCTCGATGTGCGGCGCGACGCTGCCCGCAGATCGTCCGGCCGGTACCTGCCCGGAGTGCGGCAAGGTGCTCTTCGCCGCCTACGACCTCGATGCCGCGCGGGGCGGGATGACGCCCGCCGCGCTCGCCGCCCGCCCGTTCGACCTCTGGCGCTACGCCGAACTGCTGCCGGTGCAGGACGTCCCCGCTGCGCCGAGATTGGGCGAGGGCGGCACGCCGCTCCATTCGGTGCCGTCGCTCGGGCGAGCCCTCGGCATGACGCGCCTGCTGGTCAAGGACGAGGGGCTGAACCCGACCGGCAGTTTCAAGGCGCGCGGGCTGGCGATGGCGGTGGCGCGTGCCAGGGAGCTCGGCGCGACCACCGTCGCGCTGCCGACCGCCGGCAACGCCGGCGCGGCGACCGCGGCCTACGCGGCCCGGGCCGGGTTGCGGGCGGTGGTGGCCATGCCGGCTGACGCCCCGGCGGCGATGGTCGCCGAGTGCGCGGCCTGCGGCGCGGCGGTGGTGCTGGTCGAGGGGCTGATCGACGACTGTGGCAAGGTGATTCGGGCGGGGGCGACGGCCCGCGGCTGGGCCGACCTCTCCACGCTGCGCGAGCCGTACCGGGCCGAGGGCAAGAAGACGATGGGCTTCGAGGTTGCAGAGCAGCTCGGCTGGCGACTGCCCGACGTGATCGTCTACCCGACCGGCGGCGGCACCGGCATCGTCGGTATGTGGAAGGGGTTCGCCGAACTCGAGGCACTCGGCCTGATCGGCCCGCGGCGGCCCCGGATGGTCAGCGTGCAGGCGGCGGGCTGCGCCCCGATCGTCCGCGCCTTCGAGGCGGGTGAACGACACGCCGTACGCTGGGCGGACGCCGCGACCGTCGCTGCCGGGTTGCGGGTGCCCTCCGCGATCGGCGACTACCTGATCCTCGACGCGATCCGGGCCAGCGGCGGCACCGCGCTCGCCGTCACCGACGCCGAGATGCTCGACGGCGTGCGGCTGCTGGGCCGCAGCGAGGGGCTGTTCGTCTCGCCGGAGTCGGGCGCGGCGGTGGCCGCGGTGCGGCGGCTGCGACAGTCCGGGTTCCTCGGGCCGGACGACGAGACGGTGATCTTCTCGACCGGTTCCGGGCTGATGCACACCGACGTGATCGGCGGCACCTACCCCCGTGTCGACCCGAACGCGGCCGACTTGCTCACCGAGCTGGATCGCGCCCTTGCGTAACGTCGCGCCCGGGCGGCCTACGCCTCGCGCAACGCCGCGCTGACGTTCGCCAGCGCCACCGGCAGGTCCGCGGCCGACGGGTAGCCGAAGCCGAGCCGGAAGTGGCGCGGGTCCTGCTCGAACCAGTGGCCGGGGCCGAGCCACGTCGCGTGCCGCTCGTTCAGGGCGCGATGGAAGGCGGCGGGATCGACGCTGGCGGCGGCCGTGATCCGGGGGAAGCAGACGACGCCGCTGCTTGGCGCGACCCATTCGAGCAACGGCTCGTCGGCGACCCAGTCGTCCACGGTCTGGCGGGCGCGGCGCACGTGGTCGCGGATGCCGGGCAGCAGGGTCGCGCGCCGGTCGAGGACGGCGAGGGCGAGTGCTTCGTCGACGACGGAGTGGGCGAGCGCCATCTGTTCCTTGGCGGCGAGGAGGTCGGTCATCAGGTCGGGGTCGCGAGCGATCAGCCAGCCGACGCGCAGTCCCGGCACGCCGTAGGTCTTCGAGACGGAGGAGACGCTGACCACCCGGTCGCTGAGGGTCGCGGCGGGCGGCGCGGGGTCGTCCGACAGTTCGCGGTAGGTCTCGTCGAGCAGCAGCCACGCCCCGGCCCGCTCGACCATCGCCACGATCTGGCGCAGGTCGTCCGGCGGGATGACGGTGCCGGTCGGGTTGTGCGGCGTCGTCAGGCTGACCAGCGTCGTGTCGGGGGTGACCAGCGACGCGAGCCGGTCGAGGTCGACCCGGAAGCCGTCGTCGAACGAGAGCGGCAGCGTCGCGATCTCGCAGCCGATCGCGCGCGGCGTCTCGAGGTTGCTGGCGTAGTTGGGGCTGGCGACGACCAGTCGCTTGCCGGGGGCGAGGAGGGCGGTGGCGACGGTGAAGAGCGCCCCGGCCGCGCCAACGGTGACCAGCACGTCGTCCGGGTCGAGCGCGCCTGCGCCGTCGGCCGCGATCGCGGACCGCAGGTCGGGCCGGCCGCGGTGGTCGCCGTAGCAGAGGACGAGGTCGGCAAGCGACGCGAGGTCGATGCCGAGGCCGCCCAGCGTCCGGTCGGCCAGCGAAGACTCGGCGAGGTTGTAGCGGACGAGGTCGTAGCCGATCTCCTCCGGGCTCTCGACCTCCATCACCATCCGCCGGTACTGCACGCGCGGTTCCCCTTCCCGGTACGCGGTCAACCAAACCGGACGAGGGTAGCACGGCGGAGGAGGCGCGTTCGTGCTGAGGTTCGGTATTCCACGCTGAACGGGTGTGACGACAGCGGAGCCGCGGGCCATTTGGCCCGCGGCTCCGCGACGACGTCGAGTCCGAGATCTTCCTGCCGGCCTACCCGATTGCTGCCGCCTCGCCCGACGCGGTCGGCACCGGCAGGCTGACTGGGCAGCCGTTGAGGCCGCGGTAGCCGTTGAATAGTGCAATCGATACGGGTGCTATTGGTACGGCTGGACTTGCAGAAGCATTGTTAACGACACCATGGTGTCGAGTGTACGAAGCCATTCCGGGATGTCACTGGAGCCAGTAATTGACAGCGAACGGATGTTCTGATACGGTCCGGATAGTAGGGCTTATTCGACAGCCCAGAGGGCGACGGAGGACACAATACCCGATGCTGACGCTGACGCGTGCCGAGCGATTGATCTTGTCCAACCAGCACCGAATCCTCGCCCTGCTGGAACCCAAGCAAGAACAGGAGCATGAGAGGATCATCGAGGTTCTTGAGAACGGCTATTCATCTGAGTACGGGGATGTTGCTGGGTACGTCCGCGAAGAGGTGCTGTCCGAGGAGCAGTGTCGCGAAGTCTGGGATATTCTCGACACGTTCACGGCCTTGCAGCGAGCCTATCACCACCTTGAGGGGGACGACCAGAGCGGTATCAACCCCGATCGGATCAAGTTCTGGGGCTTTGACGGGAACCATGAAGTGGGGTACCTCGGGTACACCAAGTTTCTTCGGGGCCAAGGGAAATGGGAGGATCTTGTTCCGGTCGGCGGTTTGAACAGCCACGGGCAGTTCCTCGGCCTCTATCGAACGATGGTATTGCGCTGGAAGCAGTCGGCGAACCCGTACGATCTCACAAGAGAGGACATTCTCAGGATCATCGCTCGGGAGTAGGTTGTTGTGAGCTGATCTTGACTGGGACAACCCCGGCCGCAAGGCCGGGGTTGTCGCTTGTCTGGGACCGCGCTGAGGCGAAAAATCGAGTGCAAACTTCTGCGGCGGTCGGTGCGCCAATTGACTCGCTGCTCCTATCAAGATGACCGAGGCCCTGATGTGGGACCAGACTACACCGGCAATCTACCCGTGGCGGAAGTGGGGAGACAGTTATTAGCCTTGCGACGCGGCCGGCACCGGCAGGCTGACTGGGCAGCCGTTGAGGCCGCAATAGCCGTTGGGCACCTTGTGCAGGTACTGCTGGTGGTAGTCCTCGGCGTACCAGAAGGGGCCGGCCGGGGCGACCTCGGTGGTGATCTCGCCGTAGCCCGCCTTGGCCAGTTCCTGCTGGTAGGCGGCCTTGGTCGCCTCCGCCTCCCGCTGCTGGGCCTCGGAGTGAGTGAAGATCACCGAGCGGTACTGGGTGCCGACGTCGTTCCCCTGCCGCATCCCCTGCGTCGGGTTGTGCGCCTCCCAGAAGGTCTTCAGCAGGTCGCGGTAGGTCACCTTGGCCGGGTCGTAGACGACGCGGACCACCTCGGCGTGACCGGTGCGGCCGGTGCAGACCTCCTCGTAGGTCGGGTTCGGGGTGAAGCCGCCCTCGTACCCCGCCGCGGTGGCGACGACACCCGGCACCTGCCAGAACTTCCGCTCGGCGCCCCAGAAGCAGCCGAGGCCGAAGTCGGCCACCTCGGTGCCGGCGGGGTACGGTTCGCCGATCGGGGTGCCGAGCACCTCGTGGCGCTCCGGGACGCGATAGCGCGGCCGGTCGCTGCCGGGCAGTGCCTCCTGCGGGGTGACCATCACGCTCTTCTTGCGACCGAGCAGGGTGTCGAGCATGGACCAAGGTTCTCCTTCGCGGTGGCCGCGTCCCGCCTGAGCACGGGCTCGGGGTGCCGGCGGCATCCTCGTCTGGCACGGGTGGGTTCACCGGATGGTACGTGTCGTCGCCCCCGGCCGGATGCATCGTGCCACAGCGGGACCGTTGGCGGGGAGGGGGTGTCCGCGCCCTTTGCTACACTCCGAGAACGACTTCGCCGTGCCGTCCCGAGGTTGACCCGTGCCGCAGCATCCCCGCCCCGACCGCAGCGACCTCTCGTCTCCCGGGCCGGCCGACGAGACGGCCCGGCTCCGAGCCGAACTGGAGCGAGCCCGGCAGCAACTGGCGTTCTACGCCGGGTTCGACCAAACGATCCGAGACAACGTCGCGCGCTCGGCGGAATTGCTCCGCCAAGCCGAAGCGGCGCGGGCGGAGGCCGACCGCGCCGCCGCGGCGGCCCGGCAAGAGGCAGCGCGGTTGCGAGCCGAACGCGAGGCCTGGCAGGCGGCGGTGGCGGCGCGGGTCGCGGCGGTGCGCGCCGGCATGGACGACCTCGAGCGGCTGCTCGGCCACGCAGCGACGGCGACGGACTTCACTGATGACCCGAGGGTGTCGGCTGGAGGATTGGCGGCCGTCGGTGCGCCCGAGGCGCGCGGCCTTGAGTCGGAACCTGTGACGGGCACCCCGGTCAGTTCTGAGCCGGTGGCCATGACCATCATCGTCCACGGCGTGCCGGACGTGCGGACGGCTCAACTGCTGCAGGGGAGGCTTGCGGGCATCGGCGCGCTGGAGCGCGTCGTCGCGCGTGAGTTCATGGCCGGGGTGGCTCGGTTCGAGGCGGTCGGGCGCGGCTTGTCGGCCGACGACCTCCGAGGCTGGGACGGGGCCGGCGGGCCGCTGCCGGTGACGCTGCGTCCCGAACTGGTCGAGCTGGCCTACCCCGGCGCCCTCGCCGGATGACCGCCGCCGGTCGCGACCCGCACAGCGATCGGTGGCCGGCGGCAGACGCGGGGACCGAACCGGCCGTCGCGGACGGGCAGGCCGTGGCGACCGCGATCGCGGAGCAGGCCCGACTCGTGCCGAACGTCGACGCCGAGCGCAACGTCGAGCGGTTCGTCGTCTCCGGGGCGGCGGCGCTGCTCGGCCTCCGGATCTACCTGCAGGCCACTGGCTACCCGCAGGTGGGGGGCGACGGCTTCCACATCGCGCACATGCTCTGGGGCGGCCTGCTGCTGACCACCGCCCTGCTGATGTCGGTCAACTTCCTCGGGCGGGAGGTGCGCGGATTCGCGGTGATCGCCGGCGGGGCGGGGTTCGGCATTTTCATCGACGAGCTTGGGAAGTTCATCACCAGCGACAACAACTACTTCTTCAAGCCGGCGGTGCCGTTGATCTACGCCGTCTTCGTCCTGCTCTACCTCTCGGCGGACTCGTTGCTCCGACGGTACGGGGCGCGGCCGGGCGTGCGCCTGCCGCAGGCGGCCGATCTGATCACCGACTCGACGGTGCGACCGATCTCGGTCGTCGACTGGACCGTCGCCCGCCAGCTGCTCCTCACCCAGCGGCCGTACCACCCGGTCGCGCCGTTGCTGCTGGCCGCGCTCGACGACATCGACTCCGACCCGGACATGCGGATCGGCCTCGCCACGCGCCTGGCCGCCCGGTTGAACCGCGGCTACCGGTGGCTTGTCTCGCAGCGCTGGATGGTCTGGCTGGTCATTGGTCTGGCCGTCGTCCAGATCGGCACGGGTGCGGTCGACTTGGTGCGCGACCTGACGGCCCGCCCGAGCCTGGTTCCGGGCGACGGCTTGGAATGGTCGGTCCGGTCGGTGCGGGTCGCGGCCCGGGTGCTGTCGTCGCTGCTGGTCGTCGTCGGCGTCGTCTGCTGGCCCCGGTCCCGGCTGCAGGCCTTCGAGTGGATGAAGCGCGGCGTCCTCGTCTCGCTGCTGCTGGTGCAGCCGCTGACGTTCTACGTCGACCAAGTCTCGGGGGCGTGGAGTCTGCTGCTGAACCTCGCGCTGCTGGGGTCGCTCAACTTCGCGATCAGCCGCGAGCGCGCGGTGTCGTTCGTCGAGTCGCGCGCGGCGCCAACGGACCAGTCGGCGACTGCCTGACTTCCGGGGATCGCGATCCGCGAAGGCGACGCGCTGAGGGAAAAGGAACGGGCCCCGCGGCACTGCCGCGGGGCCCGGACCCGAACCGTTGCGCCGTCACCGGCGCGAACTGGTTACTTGCTGTTGACGTTCACCCAGCCGACGCCCGGGGTGATGATGGTCGCCCCGTCGTAGTTCGGCACGAACTGGACCGCCAGCGGCACCGAGCCGGCGCCGTTCGAGGTCAGGATGATCGCGACCGGGTCGGTCGGCCCGTTGACGAAGGTCGCGTTGTAGCCCGGGTTCGGGTGAACCACGACGGCGTCGTTGCGATCGACGTACGAGTCGGCCGAGGCGGCCTGAACGGCAACGGTCGAGATCATGCCGACCGCAGCCAGCGCGATCAGGCCGCGGCGAAGAATCGAAGCGCGCATTGAAACGACTCCTTCCGTACGTTCCCGCGCCCCATCCCGCCCGGGGCGCCTCCCCGATCCCGCTATGAGCGTTCCGACGCACCGCAGACGGCACGCCGGTTGCTCCCCCCACGTGATCAACAGCATCATACACCATTCTGCCCCGCTGCCAAGCACCCTAAGCGTCCTGTTCGCAGCAGGTCCCGGCATGGCCGCGACGGCGGCGGGGAACCGGTCCGTGCCGGGGCGGTGCTACCATCGCCGAGTCGCGTGAACGCGGAGGACGCCGTGGTGACCGACCCCCTTGACCCGCACGCCGCCGCGGCGGTGCACATCTCCGGTACGCCATTGGCAACCGCCCGACTGGCCATTGTCGCCATCCACGGCCGGGGGGCAACGGCGGCCGACATCGCCGGGCTTGCGGCCGAGGTCGCGCCGCCGCGGAGCGCGATCGTCGCCCCTGAGGCGGTCGGCAACACCTGGTACCCGTGCCGTTTCATGGAGCCGCGCGAGCGGAACGAGCCTTGGCTCTCGTCCGCTCTCGCCTTGGTCGGGCGGATTGTCGAGGAGGTCGAGACGGCCGGGGTTCCCGCCGAGCGGATCGCCCTGCTCGGCTTCTCGCAGGGGGCGTGCCTGGTCTCCGACTTCGCGGCCCGCCGCCCGCGCCGCTACGGCGGGTTGCTGGTCCTCAGCGGCGGGCTGGTCGGGCCGCCCGGCAGCCGCTTCGCCTACGAGGGGTCGCTCGCGGGCACGCCGGCGCTGGTCGGCTGCAGCGACGTCGACGCGCACATCCCGGTCGGTCGGGTGCGGGAGACGGCCGCGGAACTCGAGCGGCTGGGGGCGGCGGTGACCCTCCGCATCTACCCTGGCATGGGCCATGCCGTGAACCGCGACGAGATCAACTGCTCGCGCACGCTGCTGGCATCGGTCGCGGACGGAGACGCCGGGCGAGGGTAGCCCCGCCCGGCGTCCTGGTTCAACGGTTGCGCGCGGCCGGGGCTTACCCCTGCTTCTGGACCTCAAGCTCGAGCGTGATCTTGACGTCCTTGCCGACCAGCACCCCGCCCTGCTCGAGCGCGGTGTTCCAGCTCACGTTGTAGTCCTCGCGGTTGATGGTCGTCGTCGCGCTGTAGCCGGCGACCTCCTGACCCCACGGGTTGGTGCTGGAGCCGTGGTACTCGGCGTCGAGGGTGACCGGGTTGGTGATGCCGCGGATCGTCAGGTCGCCGTCGATCTTGAAACGGTCGCCGTGCGCCGGCTCGACCTTGGTGCTGACGAAGGTGATGTACGGATGGCCCGCCGACTCGAAGAAGTCCTGCGAGCGGAGGTGCTCGTCCCGCTTGGCGTCGCCGGTGTCGACCGAGTTGCCGTCGATCGAGAAGGTGACGCTGCCCTGCCGCGGGTCACCATGGGTCTCGATCTGGCCCTCGAACGTCCGGAAGCTGCCGCGGACGGTCGAGAACATCATGTGCTTGACGGCGAACTGAACCTGCGAGTGGCTCGGGTCGATCTTCCAGACGGTCGGGACGAGAGTGGTGCTCACCTTGCGGCTCCTTGGACATGCGGCCGGCGTGTTGGCCGGACTTGTCGACGGCCCGATCGGCTCGGGCTCACTGGGGGTGTTATACTAGAACTAGGTTACGGATGTCAACCTCGTTACGAAAGGTAACCAGATGGCAGGACGCCGGACGACCGGCGGAGTTGGCCAAGGCTCCGCCACGCTGGATCCGGACCACGACGCGCTGACCGCCTTCTGCCCGGTCTACCAGCGAGCGATCGAGCTGATCGGGCAGCGGTGGAACGGCGCGATCCTGCGGGCGCTGCTGAGCGGCGCGACCCGCTACAGCGAGGTGGAGGCGGCCATTCCCGGCCTCAGCCACCGGATGCTCTCCGACCGCCTGCGGCACCTCGAGGCCGAGGGGATCGTGCGGCGCGAGGTCTTCCCGGAGACGCCGGTGCGAGTGGAGTACCGGCTGACCGAGAAGGGGCGCGACCTCGCCGCCGTGCTGGGGGCGGTCTCGGCGTGGGCGAGCCGGTGGGCCGCCGCCGAGGGGATCCCCGAGCACGCCTGACGTTGCGGGCCGCCGCAAGGTCCATTGGTGTCGGGCTTGGCACGCCGCAGGGGATTCCCTCGAAGCGCGCGACGTGCTAAACGATGGTGACGGCCGGTCATCGACGACGGCGCGCCACCGTCGTCGGGGCTTCCGATCGCGTTCCCCCGCTCGGTGCGGGGGCGGCTGCCGCGGACCGACCGCCGAAGCGGGGGCGCAGGGGAGCGGAGAACCATGTCGTTCATCCTCTGGATCATTCTCGGTGGCATCGCGGGCTGGCTGGCGAGCAGGATCGTCGGCACCGACGCGCGGCAGGGTTGGCTTGAGAACGTCGTCGTCGGGATCGTCGGGGCGTTCATCGGCGGCCTGATCGGCGGATTCGTGTTCGGGCAGGGCGCCGACCTCGGCAGCTTCAACCTGTACAGCATCATCCTGGCGGTGGTCGGCGCGGTCATCCTGTTGCTGATCCTGCGGGCGATCCGCAAGTAGGCCGCCCCGCGGGGACCGGCGCGGCAAACAAAGCGGGGCGGGGCCATTGGCCCCGCCCCCTCCGTGTTGTCGCCGACTGGCGCTACGCGCCGAGGCCGCAGGCGGCCGGGCCGCCGTTGTAGCCGCCGAGGAACGTCAGCGAGCGGAAGTTGCCCGGGCCGTGCGGCACTTGGCCGTCGCTCGAGGTGAAACTGTCGCCCGCGCTCTGGGTCAGCTGCAGGCCGAGCGCGAACGAGCCGGGGGAGACGAGCCCCTGGCCGACGGCGTACTTCATGAACGCGCCGCCGAGGCAGTCGGCGGTCAGTTCGCCTTCGAGGCTGTAGGACGCGCCGCCGAGCAGGTGCTCGACGTGGTGGCCGAACTCGTGGGCCAGCACAACCGCCGCCTGCCCGGTGCCGCTCGTCGCGTCCGGCACGTAGTAGATGGTGTCGTTGGCGGCGCAGTAGGCGCCGGGGGCGATGAACGTCCCGAGCTCGCCGCACGGTGACGAGACCGGGCCGGTGACCGCCACCGCGTTCGGGGCGGAGTAGGGGATGCCGAGGGCGGCGAACTGGCCCGCCCAGTAGCTGTTGAGGGCAGAGATGATCTCGTCCGGGGTCGCCGCCCGGGCGACACTGGGAACGGCGAGCACCATCGCCACGGCGGTGATGGCGAGCAAACGGCGCAGCATCGTGGTCGCTCCTTCGGTCGGCCCGCGGGACTGGGCGGGGCCGTCCTGTTTCCGGTCGGGCCGCCCGGCCGCCCGGGCGGCGAACGCGTCGCGCTACAGCACGCCGCAGGCCTGCGGGCCGCCTTGGTAGCCCTGCATCATCGAGATGCCGCGGTCGGCCCCGGAGCCGTGCTCCTCGCCCTGCTCGGGGACGAACGAGAGGTCGCCCGACTGGGCGGCGAGGCCGACCGACTGGGTCAGCATGTCCTGCGAGAAGAGACCGCGGCTGGCCGCGTCGCGCAGGTAGGCGCCGCCGAGGCAGTCGGCCTGCAGTTCGAGTTGCTCGGACGTGCCGCCGATGCCGAGGTTGCGCTGGACGGCGTGGCCCCACTCGTGGGCGAGCACCGTGTCGAAGGCGAAGGCCGAGGCCGGGTCGGCGGCGTTGAAGTAGGCGGGCACCAAGTAGATGGTGTTGTCCGCCCCGCAGTAGGCACCCGGCCCGATCTGCGGGGTGATGGTCCCGCACTTGGTCTCCACCGCTCCCGCGATGTCGGTGACGGCCGGGGCGACATAGGGGTCGCCGGCGGCGGCGAACTGCCGTGCCCAGTAGGCGTTGATGTCGGCAGCCGCCGCGTCGGGGGTCGACTGGGCGAGGGCCAGTCGCGGCCCGGCCGTCAGCGCGACGGCGAGCAGGAGCGCGGCGGCAAGCGAACGTCGCATCTGGTCGAACTCCTTCGGGGCGCACGACCGAGCCGGCGCCCGTTGCCTTCCTCGCGCGGCCAACCATACACCGCCACTGCCGCGGTTCGCATGGTCTGGCTCCGGCGTCGGTACCGGTGTTCGCGGCCGGCCCGCGCGGGGCCGGCCCAACGGTCCCGGGCCGGGACGGCCCCCTTCCGACTATGGAGCAGCCGCAGCCCGGGCGATCCGCGCCGCCGCCACCATGTGCTCGATGGCGGGCCGGACTTCCTCCCAGCGCCGGGTTTTCAGGCCGCAGTCGGGGTTGACCCAGACTTGGCGCGGCGCGAGCACCTCCAGCGTCGCGCGGAGGGAGGCGGCGATCTCCTCGACCGTGGGGACGATCGGGGAGTGGATGTCGTAGACGCCGGGGCCGATCCCCTTATCGTAGCCGTGGTCGCGGAAGACGGCGAGCAGCTCGTTGGCCGAGCGGGCGTTCTCGATCGAGATGACGTCGGCGTCGAGCGCCGCGATCGCGTCGATGATCTCGGCGAACTCGCTGTAGCACATGTGGGTGTGGACCTGCGTCTGCGGCCGGGCGGACGAGGCCGCGATCCGGAAGCAGGCGGTCGCCCACTCGAGGTAGGCGTCGCGGTCGGCCCGCCGCAGCGGCAGGCCCTCCCGCAGGGCCGGCTCGTCGATCTGGATCGCGGCGATGCCGGCGGCGTCGAGGTCGGCCACCTCGTCCCGGATGGCGAAGGCGATCTGGCGGCAGGTCTCCTCGCGCGGCTGGTCGTCGCGGACGAACGACCAGTTGAGGATGGTCACCGGCCCGGTCAGCATCCCCTTCACCGGGCGGTCGGTCAGGCTCTGGGCGTAAGTGGCCCACTCGACCGTCATCGGGCGCGGCCGGTGGACGTCGCCGTAGATGATCGGCGGCCGGACACAGCGCGAGCCGTAGCTCTGGACCCAGCCGTTGCGGGTGAACGCGAAGCCGGCCAGCTGCTCCCCGAAGTACTGCACCATGTCGTTGCGTTCCGGCTCGCCGTGGACCAGCACGTCGAGCCCGACGGCTTCCTGCCACCGCACCGCGTCGCGGACGTACGCCTTCGTCGTCTCCGCGAACTCGGCGTCGCCCAGTTCGCCGCTGTCGTGGCGGCGACGAGCGGCGCGCAGGTCAGCCGTCTGCGGGAACGAGCCGATGGTGGTGGTCGGCAGCGGCGGCAGCCCGAGCCGTTCCTGCTGGGCGACGGCCCGCTCGGCGTACGGCGCGGTGCGCCCGAGCGGCTCGGCGGCATGGGCCGCGAGCCGGGCCCGCACCGCGGGATCGACGCTCGCCGGTGAGTTGCGGCGGTTGGCGAGCACCTGCGCATTCCGGTCCAAGGCGTCGGCGATCGCGGTGCGGCCCTCGTTGACACCGCGGGCCAGCGTCGCCACCTCGGCCAGCTTCTGGTCGGCGAACGCCAGCCACGTGCGCAGCTCCGGATCGAGGTCGGGTTCGGCGGCGACGTCGTACGGCACGTGGAGCAGCGAGCAGGAGGTCGAGACCATCAGCCGGTCGGCGGGCACGTGCGCTTGCAGCCGGTCGAGCAGGTCGAGCGACGCCCCGAGGTCGTTGGCCCAGACGCCGCGGCCGTCGACCACGCCGGCGGCGAGCCACATGTCGTCGGGGAAGCCGTGGCGGGCGACGTCGGCCGCGTTCGCACCGTCGCGAACGAAGTCGAGGCCGATGCCGTCCACCGGCAGTCCGGCCAAGGTCGCGTACGCCTCGCCGACGTGGCCGAAGCTGGTCTGGACGAGCAGTTTGGCCGCGCCCTTCTGGCGGGCCAGCGATTCGTAGGCGCGCGCGAGCGCCGCCAGCTCGTCAGGGGTGCGGTCCTGGACCAGCGCCGGCTCGTCGAACTGGATCCACTCCGCGCCGGCCGCCGCCAGGCGCTCGATCACCTCGCCGTAGACCGGCAGCACGCGGTCGAGCAGCGCCAGCGGCGACGAACCGTCGTCCGACTTCCCGAGCAGCAGGAACGTGAGCGGGCCGATCAGCACCGGCTTCGCCCGGTGGCCGAGTGCCTGCGCCTCGGCCAGTTCTGCGAACGGCTTGTCCGAGAGGCGGGCGAAGGTCTGGTCGGCGGCGAACTCGGGGACCAAGTAGTGGTAGTTGGTGTCGAACCACTTGGTCATCTCCATCGCCCGTGCGGGGTGGTCGCCGACCCGGCCGCGGGCCATGGCGAACAGCGTGTCGAGCGAGACAGGGCCGGCGGTTTCCCGGTGGCGTTCCGGCACCGCACCGAGGAGGGCGCAGGCGTCGAGCATCTGGTCGTAGAGCGAGAAGTCGTTGACCGGCAGCAGGTCGAGGCCGGCGGCGGCCTGCGTCGCCCAGCCGTCGGCCCGGACGGCGGAGGCCGTCCGGGCGAGATCGGCGGCGTCCCGCTTGCCGGACCAGTAGCCCTCGAGGGCCCATTTCAGTTCGCGCCTGCGGCCGATGCGCGGGTAGCCGGGGATCGTTGCCAGTGCCACGGGTTTCCTCCGTCGGAGCGAGTGGTCATGCGGGGAGCGTACCCGGTTCCGGCCGTTGCCGGGACGGGGCCGGGCAGGCTCGCCCGGCCCCGTCCCGGCAACGGCCGGCAGGCGCCCACCCGCGGGATGCCGCCTGCCGCCTCAGTCCCACGTCAGGGTCGAGCCTTGGCGGTACTCGGTGACGCGGCTCTCGAAGAAGTTCTTCTCCTTGC
>JBDHWC010000055.1:0-14724 GCA_039809985.1 Thermomicrobiales bacterium
GCGCGGGCGCTCGACCTGCTGCGGCGGACGGGCCTGCTCGACGGGGGAGACGCGGCCGTCCCCTACCCCGGCCCGGCCGGGACCGAGATCGACTGCACGGGCGTCGTCGGCCTCGTGCCGGAGACGACCGACGACGCCCCGCCGCCGGAGGCCCGGCCGTGAGCGCGCCCCGCGCGGCGGCGCGGGCCGAGGCGGGCTCGCTGACCCGCTTCGCCTGGCTGTCGCTGGCGGCGGCGGTGCTGGCGATCGGGCTGAAGACGCTGGCCTGGCGGCTGACCGGCTCGGTCGGGCTCCTCTCCGACGCGATGGAGTCGATGGTCAACCTGGCGGCGGCGATCGTCGCCCTGATCGTCCTCACCGTCGTCGAGAAGGAGCCGGACGACGAGCACGCCTACGGCCACAACAAGGCGGAGTACTTCAGCAGCGGGGTCGAGGGGGCGCTGATCATCTTCGCGGCGGTGCTGATCGTCGTCGCCGCGGTCGGCCGCCTGCTCCGGCCCGAGCCGATCGACTCGGTCGGGGCCGGCCTCGCCGTCTCCGCCGTCGCCTCGGTGGTCAACCTGCTGGTCGCCCTGCGGCTGCGCCGGGCCGGGCGCGAGCACCGCTCGATCACGCTCGAGGCGGACGCCCAGCACCTGCTGGCCGACGTCTGGACCACGGTCGGCGTGCTGGTCGGGGTGGCGCTGGTCGCCGTCACCGGCTGGGAGCGGCTCGACCCGGCGATCGCGCTGCTGGTCGCCGCCAACATCGTCGTCACCGGGTACCGGCTGGTCCGCCGCTCGCTGCTCGGGCTGCTCGACACCGCGATCCCGGCCGGGGACCGGGCGACGCTGGATCGCGTCATCGCCGCCCACACCGCCGCCGCGCCGATCCAGGTCCACGCCGTCCGCACCCGGCAGGCGGGGGCCCGCAACTTCGTCTCGATGCACGTCCTCGTGCCGGGGGCGTGGAGCGTGCAGCGGGGCCACGCGCTGCTCGAGGAGATCGAGCGCGACGTCCACGAGGCGCTGCCGGGGACGACGGTCTTCACCCACCTCGAGTCGCTCGACGACCCCGCCTCGTGGGCGGACACCAAGCTCGACCGGGCGGGGCCGGTCGCGGGGGCCGGACGATGAGCGGAGCGGGGCGGGACGGCGCGCCGTCGCCGCGGCGACTGGTGATCGTGCCCTACGACCCGGCGTGGCCGGCCGAGTTCGCGTGGGTCGGCCGCGCCCTGCGGAAGGCGCTCGGCGAGCGGGCGCTGCGGATCGACCACATCGGCTCGACCGCCGTGTCGGGGCTCGCCGCGAAGGACGTCGTCGACGTCCAGGTCACGGTCGCCGCCCTCGACCCCGTCGCGATCGGGGCGGCGCTGGAGGCGGTCGGCTGCGCCCCGCGGCCCGACATCACCGGCGACCACCGGCCGCCCGGGGCGGCGGCCGACCCGGCGGAATGGCGCAAGCTCTACTACACGCCGCCGCCGGGCTGGCGGCCGACCCATCTCCACGTCCGCGAGGCCGGGCGGGCGAACCAGCGCTACGCGCTCCTCTTCCGCGACTACCTGCGATCCGCCCCGGCCGCCGCCGAGGCCTACCGGCAGGTGAAGGAGGCCCTCGCCCGCCTCCACCCGACCGACGCGGACGCCTACTACGACGTCAAGGACCCCGTCTGCGACCTGATCGCCGACGCCGCCGAGCGCTGGGCGGCGGCGACCGGCTGGCAGCCGGGGCCGTCCGACGCGTAGGCCCGCGGTGCGGCCCGACGGCCGGGGCGAGAGGACGGGACCCGCCCGTCCCGGGTCCGGCCCGCTCGCTCGACAGTCGCGGCGAAACCTGCGACGCTAGCGGGCACCGACTGTCCGCTGCCCTGTCGCGCGGCGCGCCCGCCGTGGCGGCGAGGCGCGGCAAGACGCGCGGTTCCGGGAAGGCGGAGATGCCGAGGACGCAGGAGCCGACCACCCCCGAACCGGAGCCCGAGGACGAGCCGGGGACGACCCCGGCCGACCTGCCGCCGGCACCCGGGCCGGGCGGCCGACGGGTGCCCCGACGCCTGCCACGGGTGCAGCTGCCCCCCTTGTCGGTGCTCGGCGTGCTGGTTGCAGGGCTGCTGGTCCTCGCCGGGCTGCTGGCGGTGGTGATCGTCACCGGCCGCAACAAGAACCCGGGGCCGCTGCCGCTGACCTGCCTCCCCGTCACCCTGCCGGAGGCGCGGGCCTCGCTGCAGTCCGGCGCGATCTCCCGCCTGACCGTGCTGACCGAGCAGGGGAAGCCGCAGGTCGGGCCGCTGGCGCTCTCCTTCGACCTGGCCGACGGCAACTGCCGCGAGCTGCCGAAGGGGGTCCAGTCGCAGGACGAGCTCTACCGCTTCATCGGCGAGGTGACCCTCTGGAACGAGCTCTCCGCCGGCGAGCAGCGGGTCCGCATCGTCTGGGAGCAGCAGGGGAACATCCCGCCGCAGATCCTCGCCACCGTCACCCCGGTCCCGACCGCGACCGCCGTGCCGACCGAGACGCCGGTGCCCCCCACCGCCACCCCCCAGCCGACCGCGACCGCGCTTCCCACCGTCACGCCCGAGCCGACCGCGACGCCGCCGCCAACCGCAACCCCGACCCCGGCCCCGACCGCGACGCCGGTGCCGCCGACGGCCACCCCCGAGCCGACCGCCACCCCGGCCCCGACGCCCTCCCCGGCGACGACCGCCGCCCCGCATCCTCCGACGGCGGGGACGGCGGTGCCGTAGGGCTGGCCAAGCGCCCGGCACCCCCTGACAACAGGAGACGCGCAACCACCGGGGATCAGCCGCACCGGGGCGCCCCGAGGCAGGGCCTCCCCTCCCCCGCCGTCGCCTGACAGGGGGAGGTCTCAATCGGGATGCGGCAACTCGCGGGTCGGAGGGAAGGCTCGGCACTCCCTCGAACCGACGACTCCCGTTCTCCCGGCACGGGCCGAAAGGGGAGTCCTCCGTCCCCACGCCGCCACGTAGCGGCAACCGGGAGGTCTGGGGGAGGGCCTGGCTCCCCCGATCTGGTTGCCCCCGCTCCCGCCGCCTGAAGGGGAGGGTATTCATGGGGAAGCCGCCGCGGAGCAGACCAGCGGGGACCGGGGGGAAGGCTCGGCCCTCCCTCGACTCCTACCAATCGCGAGGGCTAGCGTCCCATGACGGCGGGTTTCGGTCGAGCGGGCGGGGCCGAGACACGTGGGTGACCTTCGCCCATCGACGGACAGGACGACGAGGCGGCGCTGCCGTCTCCCCGCGCGTGAAGAGGGCGTTCGCTCGCACCATTGGCATCAGCCCCCTCTCTCCCGCCGCCGCGGCAGACTGGAGTAGGCATCGGCCGGGAAGCCGCCGCGCAGCGGCCATCCGGGGGTTCGGGGGAGGGCTTGGCCCTCCCCCGGTTCAGTTGCTCGCCCTCCCCGCCGCCGCGGGAAAGGAGGTTGGAGGGCGGCCCCGGCGCGCCTACGTCGCCCGCGCGTCCCAGCGGAAGAAGCGGACGGCGACGAACATGGCGGCGACGAAGGTCGCCAGCAGCACGGCGAGGTCGAGCAGGATCGCGTCGAGGCCGTTGCCGCGGGTCATCGGCTCCTGCAGGGCGTTGACCAGGTAGGCCAGCGGCAGCACCTTCGTGATCGGCTGCAGCCACGTCGGCGCGCTCTCCATGCTGAAGAAGATCCCCGACAGGAAGAGCATCGGGAAGGTGACGAGGTTGGCGTAGCTCGCCGCCGTCTCCGTGTTGCGGGAGATGCCGGAGATGGCGAAGCCGATCGCGAGGAACGCCAGCGAGCCGACGATGATCGCCAGCAGCACCACCAGCGGGTTGCCCCGGATGTGCAGCCCGAACAGCGCCCACGCCAGCCCGACCAGGATCAGCGACTGCAGCACCGCCATCACCAGCTGGGAGGCGACGCGGGCGAGGATGAACGACGTCACCGGGAAGGGGGTCACCTTGATCCGCCGCAGGATGCCCCGCTCGCGGTAGGTGGTGAAGGCGGTGGCGAGCCCGATCACCCCGGAGTTCATCAGGCTCATCGCCAGGATGCCGGGGACGAAGGCGTCCATGAAGGAGATGGTCTCGGCCTGCACCGGCGTCTCGGTGATCTCGACCGGGCTCGCCCCGCCGGCGGTGGCGACGAGGATCTGGCGGATCGCGCCGAGCCCGATCTGGGCCGAGGTGCCGGAGGCCTGGTCGTAGGCGAGGGTCACGCTCGGGACGGCGCCCGGCGCGGCCTCGCCGAACTCGATCACCACGTCGCGCTTCCCCTGCGCCAAGTCGTGCAGCTCGGCGTCGCGCTCGCCTTGGGTGACGGTGAAGACCTGCGCCTGCTTCAGCCCCGCGAGCACCTGCGTCCGGAACGCCGACTCCGGCCCGACCACGCCGACGCGAACCGAGATCCCCGGCCCGCGGCCGAAGATCGCCCCGAAGATGACGATGAAGAGCGCCGGGAAGGCGAGGTTCCAGAAGAGAGCCGCCCGGTTGCGGACGGCCATCTTCAGATTCGCCCGGACCATCGCGAGGAAGGATCGCATCGGGTTCCCTGCTGCTGGGTGCCGGCCGACGGCCCGTCGCCCGGCCTACCGCCGCCGTCGGCGGCCCTTCGGCTCCTCTTTCGGCGCAGCCTCGTCGGCGCCCGACTCGTAGCTGCGGCCGGTGATCCCGAGGTAGACGTCCTCCAGCGAGGCCTGGTTGACCGCGAGGCCGGAGAGCGCCGCGTCGCACGCCGTCGCCAGCTCGAGCAGCCCGACGAGGGTGCCCTGCGCGTCGGCGGTCTGGATCCGGAGGGCGGTGCCGTCGTCGCGCGGCTCCTCGCTGACGGCGAGGACGCCGGGCAGGCCGCGCACCGCCTCGGCCGGGACCGTGCCGCGCACCACCGTGGTCCGGATCGTCGCGTCCGCGCCGAGCTTGCGGACCAGCTCGGCCGGCGGGTCGCAGGTGATGATCCGGCCCCCCTCCATGATCGCGACCCGGTCGCAGAGCGTCTCCGCCTCCTCCATGTAGTGGGTGGTGAGGACGACGGTCGCGCCGCCGGCCCGGATCTCGCGGATCGTCTGCCAGAGGCTGCGGCGGGCGGCCGGGTCGAGGCCGGTGGTCGGCTCGTCGAGGAAGACGATCCGCGGGTCGTTGACGAGGGCGATGGCGACCGCGAGCCGCTGCCGCTGGCCGCCGGAGAGTTCGTCGACCCGGCTGTGCCGCTTCTCCTCCAGCCCGACCATGCCGATCAGCTGCGCGACCCGGGCGGGGGAGCCGTCGACGTCGTAGAGCCCGGCGAAGAGCTCGACCAGCTCGGCGGCGGTCAGGTAGTCGAAGAGGGCGGTCGTCTGCAGCTGGACGCCGATCAGGCGGCGGACCTCGTCCCCCTGCGCCATCGGGTCGAACCCGGCCACCCGCACGGTGCCGGCGTCCGGGGCGCGCAGGCCCTCGATCATCTCCAGCGTTGTCGTCTTCCCCGCGCCGTTCGGCCCGAGGATGCCGAAGATCTCCTGCGGCAGGATGGCGAGGTCGAGGCCGTCGACCGCGACGTGGCTGCCGTAGCGCTTGGTCAGGCCGCGGGTCTCGATCACGGGCTCGGGCGGGCGGCGGTCGGCGGGCGCGGTGCCCGTGGCGGCACGGTCGGTTGGGGCGAGGTCGGCGATCACGGTGACCCCTTGCGGCGAAGCGGCCGGAACCCGGCAAGGATAGGAGAGCGCGGCCCCGTCCGCCACCGGGCCGCCGAGCCGAGGTCGGGCGCGGCTGCCGGGTCGCCGCGCGGTGGTCTAGACCGGAAGCCGGGCGAGCAGCCAGCGGCGGGCGGCGTCGGCGTCCGGCACCACCGCGGCGGCGAGGGCGAGCGCCTCCGGCGGCGGCGGGTAGCCGTGGTTCGGGATCGCGACCACCGACAGGCCGGCCGCGGCGGCGGCGCGGATGCCGACGCCGGAGTCCTCGACGGCGGCGCAGCGACCCGGCGCCATCCCCGCCCGGCGGGCGGCCTCGGCGTAGACGTCGGGCGCCGGCTTGCCGTGCGGCACGTCCTCGCTGGAGACCACCGCCGCGAAGCGCCCGGCGACCCCCACGGCCTCCAGCACGGCGACGATGAACGGGCGCGACGCGGACGACGCGACCGCCACCGGCACCCGGTCGGCGACCTCGCGCACCAGCGCCGCCGCCCCCGGCAGGAACGCCACCTCCCCGGCCGCCAGCGCCCGCACCATGCTGCCGACCACCTCCTCGGCGACGGCGGCGGGGTCGGGCTGCCCCGTCTTGGCGGCGAGGTAGGCGGACCATTCCCGCGAGCTCATCCCTTGGCAGGTCGCGGTGTCGGCCGCGGTCCAGACGTAGCCGTGGCGGCCGGCGACAGCGACCCAGTTCGCCTCCCAGAGGTGCTCCGACTCGACCAGCACGCCGTCGAGGTCGAAGATCACCCCGGCGAAGCGTTCGGCTGCCGGGGGCGTGGGCACGAGCAACTCCGTGAAGGGGGCATCGGGTCGAGTGGGGAGTCGCGGCCTTGGTGGGCTGCGGCGCCTCCCCGAGGACGGCGCGGCGATTCTCGCACAGGCTCGCGTCCGCGACCCCGGCCCCGCGCGGACGGACTCCCTCACCCCCCAGCCCCCTCTCCCCTCGCAGGCTGACAGGGGCAGGTACCCATCGGGAAGCGGCCGCGCCGCGACAATCCGGGGCCCTTGGGGGGAACTTGGTTCTTCCCCAGATCAATTGCTCCCCCTGTCAGTCATCGCCATGGGAGAGGGGGCTGTGGGGGGTCAGGGGAGTCTCAGCGAGCCCTGCCGCGAGGTGCGGCTGGGAAGCCGCCGCGCCGCGGCAACCCGAGGGCCCGGGGAGGGCTTGGCCCTCCCCCGATTCATGGTCTCCCCCTCTCCCGCCGCCGCGGGAGAGGGGGTTGGGGGGTGAGGGCGGTCCCGGCGAGCCCGGCCGCGAGACGCGGATACCGCTTTCCCTTGGACACCTCTCCCTGCCAGCCCCCTCTCCCTCCGCAGGGGCTGACAGGGGGAGGGCGGTCCTCGCGTGTTGCCCTCTCGCCCCGACCCGCCGATGATGGCCGCCGATACGGCAACTCCCCGGAGGCGGCACCCGTGCTCATCGGCGTCGACGCCGGCACCTCGGTCATCAAGGCGGTCGCCTTCGCGGAGGCGGACGGCTCCGTGCTGCGCGTCGCCGCGCGGCCGACTCGGACCGCCAGCCCCGCGCCGGGCCGGGCCGAGCAGGACCCGGAGGAGATCGTCGCCGCCGTCGGCGAGACGGTCCGCGAGGTCGCGGCCGGCGAGGTGCCGAGCCTGATCGGCCTGACCGCGCAGGGGGACGGCCTCTGGCTCGTCGACGCTGCCGGGCGGGCGGTGCGGCCGGCGATCCTCTGGTCGGACGCGCGGGCCGCCGCGGAGGTCGCGCGGTGGGACGCCACGGGCACGACCGAGGCGCTCTTCCGGCGCACCGGCACCGTCCTCTTCGCCGGGGCCGCCGCGCCGATCCTCGCCCACCTGCGGCGGCACGAGCCGGGGGCCCTGCGGGCCGCGGCGACCGCCGCCTCGTGCTCGGGGGTGCTGGTGCAGCGACTGACCGGGGCCCGCGCCACCGACGCCTCCGACGCCGCCCTCCCCTTCCTCGACCCGCGCACCCGGGCCTACGCCCCCGACCTGCTCGAGCGGTGCGAGGCGGCGGACCTCGCTCCCCTGCTCGCGCCGGTCGACCCCGACCCCGGCCCGCTCCGGCCGCTGACCGCCGCGGGCGCGGCCCTGACCGGCCTGCCGGTCGGGACGCCGCTCCACGCCGGGCCGTTCGATTTCCCGGCGACTCTGCTCGGCGCGGGGGTGGCGCGCCCGGGCGACGGCCTCGTCGTCGTCGGCACCACGCTCGGCTGCGGAGTGCTGGTCGACGCGGTCGTCACCGACGGCCCGGCGGCGGGGATGCTCGTCTGCCTGCCACAGCCCGGCCGCTGGGTGCGGATCATGCCGGCGATGGTCGGCACCCCGTCGCTGGAGTGGGCGCTGGCCACCCTCGGGATCGACCGCGACGCGCTCGACGCGACGCTCGCGGCCTCGTCGCCGGGGGCGGGCGGCGTCCTCTGCCTGCCGCTCCTCTCGCCGGCGGGAGAGCGCGCGCCGTTCGTTGACCCGGCGGCGCGCGGCCTGCTGCTCGGCGTCAGCCTCGACACGACTCGGGCCGACCTGCTGCGCGCCGTCTGCGAGGGGATCGCCTACGCCGCCCGCCACTGCCTCGAGGCGGCGGGACTCGCCCCCGCCGGCGAGGTTCGCCTCAGCGGCGGCGGGATGCGCTCCCCCGTCTGGCGGCAGATCCTCGCCGACGTCCTGCAACGCCCGTTGCTGCTGGCCCGCCAGCCGGAGGTGGGGGCGCGCGGCGCGGCGATGGCCGCACTCGACGCCGCCGGCGTCCCGTTCGACCGACCGGCGTGGACCCGGCCGGAGCAACTGGTCGAACCGAACCCCGCCCTCGCCGGCCTGCACGACGCCGGCTACGCCCTCTACCTCGACCGGCTGGAAGCGGCGCGCGGTCACTGGGCAGGCCCGGCAACGGGGTGACGGGGGTCGGGTGACGGGGTGGTAGGGTGATGGGGCTGCGGATCGGCGACGGCGTGGCAGGGCCCAACCCCATGACCCGATCACCCCATCCCCCCGTCATCCCCGGCAACGACTACCTGCTCGACGTCGAGTCTGGCCCGAAGCGGCGGACGACGATGATCCATGTCACCGCGCTGCCGGGCTGCGTCGCGACCGGTCCGACGACCGAGGCGGCGCTCGCCGCCACCCCGGCGGCGATCCGTGACTTCCTCGCGTTCCTGCGGGACCACGGCGAGGCAACCGACCCGGGCGCGCCGTTCACGACCCGCGTCGCCGAGCATCTGACCGAAGGGCGCTGGATGGGACAGGGCTCCCCCTACGTGCTCTTCGCCTCCGACCTCGCCCCGGTGACCGGGCCGGAGATCGCGGTCTGGTCGCGGCGGCTCGGCTGGCTCCTCGACGACCTCGCGGACCTCGCCGCCGGCGACCTCGCCCCCTACGAGCCGCCGCCGGGAACCCCTGGCCGCCCGGCCCGCGAAGTACTGCTCCACGTCCTCGGGGCGGCGGGGGCGTCGCTCTCGGCCGCGACCGGCAGCGCGCCCGGCTTCTCCCGGCTGCACGGCGCGGCGACCCGCGGCGAGCTCGACCTCGCGGTCGCCCTCCGCCGGTGCGCCGAGCTCGCCGCCGAGCAGGTCGCCGCGACCACGCCGGAGCAGCGCGCCGGGATCCGCGACCTGCCGACCCACCGGGCAACCCTCCGCAAGGCGATGCGCCGGATGGCGGGCCACCCGTGGGAGCACCGGGCGGAACTGCTGCGGCGGGAGTCGGGAAGTCGGCAGGTCGGGGAGTCGGGAGGATAGGACGGCGGGCGGTGGCCCGGGCGACAGCCCGGAGCGCGGGGGCTGCCCCGCCGGCCGGGCCGGCGCGAGACGAGGTGCGAGATCCGCGCACTACGTAAAAATACGGATGCGCAAGGGCCGTGGAGGAGCAGTCTGCGGTGTGGCGGGCGCGGCTGCGCCCCCCAGTTGTCAATGCTGCGACGGGAGCGGCGGCATGCCGAACACTGGCGAGAAGACATGCGTGCCCAAGGGCTGCGTCTGACCCGAGCCCGTCGGGCAACCGGTAAGCCCTGACCCGGGCAACCAACGGGGAAGAGAGCCCCCTTCTCGACTCCCCGACTCCCCGACTCCCCGACTTCGACTACTCGGCCGGCAGCTGCACCCCGCGCACCGCCTCCATCAGCGGGTCGTGCGGCTCGGCGAGCTCGAGGGCGGCCCAGAAGACCCCCTCGGCGAAGGTGGGGTAGGCGTGGAGCGTGTCGCTGAGCGCGCTCGCCGGCAGGCCGAGCCGGACCGCGAGGGCGATCTCCGGCAGCAGCTCGCCGGCGTGCGCGCCGAGGACGTGGCCGGCGACCAGCCGCCCGCTCGACCGGTCGGCGAGGAGCTTCACCAGTCCGTCGGTCTGGTTCGCGGTGATGGCTCGGTCGAGGCTCCGGAAGCGGTAGGTCGCCACCACCACGTCGAGCCCGGCGGCGCGGGCCTCCGCCTCGGTCGGCCCGACCCGGGCCAGCTCCGGGTCGGTGAAGACGACCCACGGCACCGTGCGGTCGTCGAACTCGCGCATCGGGCCGCCGCCGAAGGCGTTGTGGACCACGACCTTGGCCTGGGCGTCCGCCACGTGGGTGAAGGGGTGCGCCCCCTTGATCACGTCGCCGGCGGCCCAGACGTGCGGCTGGCTGGTCCGCAGCGTGCGGTCGACCACGATTCCGTCCGGTCCGTGGGCGATGCCGGCGGCGTCGAGGTCGAGGCCGGCGACCACCGGCACCCGGCCGGTCGCCAGCAGGATCGTCTCCGCCTCGACCACGAACGGCGCGCCGCCGTCACCGGCGACGTGGATGCGGGCGATCCCGTTCACCCGCTCCACCCGCTCGGCGCGGACGTTCGGCTCGATCCGGACGCCCTCCCGCCGCAGGACGCCCTCCAGCTCGGTCGCGAGCTCGGCGTCCTCCCGCGGCAGGATGCGCTCGCGCCGGTTGAGGACGGTCACCTCGACCCCGAACCGGCGGAAGATCTGGGCGAACTCGACCGCCACCACCCCGGCCCCGAGGATCGCCAGCGAGCGCGGCAGGGCGTCGAGCGCGACCGCCTCGACGTTGGTGACGAAGCCCGCCTCGAGCAGACCGGGGATCGGCGGCACGTGGGCCCGCGCCCCGGTGGCGACCACGATCCGGTCGCCGCGCAGCCGCTCGTCGCCGACCGCGACTTCGTGCGGGCCGACGAAACGGGCGTCCGCCTTCCGGAGGTCGACGCCGGTCGCCCGGACGTTGGCGTCGCCGTCGCCGCCGCGGATGGTGTCGATGACGTGCTCGACCCGTCGGCGGACGGCGGGCCAGTCGACCCGCGCCCCCTCGACCGCGATACCGTAGTCGCCGGCGGTGCGGGCGAGGTGCAGCACCTCGGCGGAGCGGACGAGCGTCTTGGTCGGGTCGCAGCCGGCGTTGAGGCAGGTGCCGCCCACTTTCCACCGCTCGACCAGGGCGACGCTCGCGCCGAGCGCCCGGGCCTCGCCGGCGATGGTGCTGCCGGCCGCGCCGGCCCCGATCACGATCAGGTCGAACTGCTTCGCCTTGCCCGCCATCACCGCGCCTCCCGATCCGGCCGCCTGCTTGACCCGGATCGTCACACCGCCGCCGACGGCGGGCAACCGGCCCGGGCCGGGGACCGGCCCCGGTTGGTCGCGCAGGCGACGCCGACCGCTTCTCGGCCGGGCTTGCCGGGACCCCCGTCACCCCCCAGCCTCTCCTCCCGCCGCCGCCTGACAGGAGGAGGTCTCTGACCGATAGCGACAGCCGCGCCTCGCGGCCAAGCGCGCCGGGCCCGCCCTCATCCCCCGACCCCCTCTCCCGCGGCGGCGGCTGACCGGGGGAGGTATCCAAGGGATAGCGGCATCCAGCGCGGCCGTCTCCCCGCGCGCGAAGAGGGCGTTCGTTCGCACAATTGGCATCAGGCCGCCGCGGGAGAAAGGGAGATGCTGTGCAGGGGATGGCTTGGACCTCCCCCGACCCCCGGCGGCCGCGCAGCGACCGCATCCCGATGGCCCCTGTCAGCCAATGGTCGCCGAGTGCCTCAGCCGGGGGCGGTGCCCAGCGCAACGGGGCCAACCCCCGCGCCGGTGGTCGCGCGCCTCCGGTCCCGTTCTCCCCGACTCCCCGACTCCGTCTGTGGCAGACTCGCCCCGGCGGCTCGCCGGAGCCGCCCGCGCCAGTCGACCCGGAGCCGCGCCCGATGACCGAGACGCGCCCTCGCGCCGCCGCCCGAGCCCGGTCGGTCGCGCCCCTCCTCGTCGTGCTGGCGATCCTGTTGCTGCCGTTGGTGGCCGCGGCGCAGGAGGCGACCCCGGCCGCGGGCGGCCCGGCCTGGCCGCCGAGCACGGCGACGGTCGACGCCCCGGTCGCGCTGCAGCAGGAACTGGTCGACAAGTTCTCCCCGGTCTCGTACCTGAAGGTGGGCGAGAACCCGGACCAGGGCGTCTGCGACGACACCGGCGAGCAGTACCTGCCCGCCCCGGTCGACGTCATGTTCCACGATCCGACGGTGACGCTGCGCGAGGCGCCCGGCAAGGACGTCGTCAAGGCCGACATCGACGCCGCCGACCTCTACGGCAAGGGAGCCGACTACTACGTCGACTCGCTCGGCCACCCGCGGCTGCCCGGCTGCGACTACGCCGAGCGGTTCAAGCAGGTGATGGGCAACCAGCCGCCGGTGGTCTACGCCCACGTCGCCAAGGAGGCGGGGAAGCCGGGCCTCGCCGTCCAGTACTGGTACTACTACTACTTCAACGACTTCAACAACAAGCACGAAGGGGACTGGGAGATGATCCAGCTCCGCTTCGACGCCGACACGGTCGAGGCGGCGTTGCGGCAGGAGCCGGTCGAGGTCGCCTTCGCCCAGCACGACAGCGGCGAGCTTGCCGCGTGGACCGACCCGAAGCTGGAGAAAGAGGGGCTGCACCCGGTCACCTACCCCTCCCGCGGCTCCCACGCCAGCTACTTCGGGCCGGCGACGTGGATCGGCTGGGGCGAGCAGAAGTCCGGCTTCGGCTGCGACGACACCCTCGCCCCTTCGACCCGGGTCCAGCCGGAGGTCCGCCTGATCACCGGCGACGTCTCCGGCCCGGGCGACCCGGCGGCGTGGACCACCTTCACCGGCCGCTGGGGGGCGCGCGACGCGTGGGTCTTCGACGGGCCGACCGGGCCGAACGCGAAGCCGCGCTGGACCGAGCCGATGTCGTGGATGGAGGGGTTGCGCCGCGACTCGCTGGCGGTGACCGGGACCCAGATGCTCGGCCCGGCCCCGACCGAGGTCTTCTGCGACTTGGCGACGAACGGCTCGGAGATCTTCGCGCTCGGCACGTTGCAGCCGGCCTGGCTCGCGGTCGGCCTCGCGGTCGCGCTGGCGGTCGCCGCCTTCGTCGTCCGGCTGGCCTGGCCCTACCTGCGGCCGGCGGCGGGGCTCTACCTGCGGCACTGGCGGGTCTTCGCCTCGATCGGCGCGCTGGTGATCCCGCTCACGCTCCTGTTCAGCGGCTTCCGCTTCCTGCTGGGGCACAACGAGGCGTTCGTGGCCCTGACCGGTCTCGACGAGGACGGCGAGATCGCCCAGGGGATCGTCTCCGCCGGCGTCACGCTGCAACGGCTGCTGCTGTCCGGCGTGGTCGCGCCGATGACGATCGTCGCGCTCCATCGCATCCTGCTCGGCAAGGAGACGGGCTTCCTCGACGCCGCCGAGCGGCTGCGGCCGCGCTTCTGGCCGACCGTGCTGGCGGTGCTGCTCGCCTTCGCCAAGACCTTCCTGCTGGCCATCTCGGTCGTCGGCCTGCCGTGGGCGATCCACCGGTCGGCGGCGTGGCAGTTCGTGCCGCAGGAGGCGCTGCTCAACGCCCAGCGCGGGCAGGGTGCGCTGGACGCCAGCCGCGCCGCGGTCCGCGGCCACTGGTGGCGGACGGCGGTGGTGATGGGCGTGCTCACGTTCGTGGCGGCGGCGTTCGGCCCGATGCTCGGGCTCGCCCTCCTGATCGGGCTGAAGCTGCCGCTCGAGGTGGCGAACGTCGCCAGCGCGGCGGTCTACGCGGTCACCCAGCCGCTCGCCGCGATCGGCGCGACGCTGCTCTGGAACGACCTGCGGCAACGCCACGCGGCCGTCCCCGCCGGCCCGGAGCCCGTTCCGCCGGCCGCGGGGCTCGTCGGGGCCGCCGGGGACTGAGACGGCGCGGGATGATGGGGCCAGCCGCGCGGCGAGGCCGGCCCGCCCCGCCGCGTCCGGGGTGTCGGGCGCCGGTTGCCCCGGGTCGGCGGCCGCTCCTGACGTTGCGTGCCGACCGCGAACTCGAATCTCCGTGCCGCGGTGGTGGGATCCCGCTGCGCGCGGGCTCGGACGGGGCGCGGCATGCGACTCGGCCTTCGCGCTGCCCGCGTTGGCTGCGAGCGTTCGGCGAGCGCGGCCAAGGGGCGGCTTCGCGTCGGTCGCCGGGGGCCAGTGGCGTCCGCGAAGCCCGGAGCGCGTCTACGCCCCCGACTCCCCGACTCCCCGACTCCCCGACTCGTCGCTCAGGTACGCGACGAGGTCCTGCTCCAGCAGGTCCGTGTCGATCACCTCGACCAGCGTCTCGCCGAGGTTCTCGCGCAGGATGTCGCCGGCGTCGGACCGGGCGATGCGGCCGACCCGGTCGGCGACGAGGCGGGGGTCGACCGCGCCCTGCTCGTCAAGCACGGTGGCGAGGGCGCGAAGGCGGACCTGCGTCACGGTCAGCTGCGCCGCGAGGTGGGCGACCGTGCGGGCCAGCAGTTCCGGCCAGTCGTCGCCTCCGCTGTCGCCCGTTCCGCCGCCCTGCCGCGCCCCGAAGTCATCCATGCCGCGCCGCCCCCGGCCGGGTTCCCGGCCCCGCTCGCCGTCCCGGCCCGCGCCGGACGCCGGCGAGTATAGGGGCGGCGCTGCCGGTCCGGGCCGCCCCGCGCCCCCGGCCTCCGTTACAATGGCGTTCCCCGCACCTGACACGCAACGTCGTGACGCCGCCGGAAGCCGAGGCTGCCGGCGCGGCCGGGACGCCGGTCGTCCCCCGGAGGAGTTGGCATGCCACGCCCGACCGACCAGACCGCCACGTCGCGCCGCGCCCGGCTCCGGACCCGGCCGGCGCTGGCCGCGACGCTCGCGCTCGCGCTGCTCGCGGCCGGCCTCCTCGCCGGGATCG
>JBDHWC010000056.1:0-14548 GCA_039809985.1 Thermomicrobiales bacterium
GGGCCGCGAGGCGGATCGCCGACCGGGCGGCCGCCGTCCGGCAAGGGCGGTGGCCGCGGTCGGCGCGACGCGCGTTCGGCCGAGACGCCGCGACCGACGCTGACCAAGCCGGGCAACGACCTGCTCTACGGCCGCAACGCCGTGGCCGAGGCGTTCCACGGCCGGCGGACCCTGGAGCGCCTCTTCGTGGCCGACGGGGTGAAGGAGGACGAGCGCCTGCGACGCTTGGAAGGTGCCGCGGCGGAACGAGGGGTGCCGGTCGAGCGGGTGCCGCGGGCGATCCTCGACGACCTCTTCCCCGGTGGCAACCACCAAGGCGTGGCGCTCGCCACCGGCCCCTACCAGTACGTCGACTTCGACGACCTGGTCGCGCGGCCCGGCACGGTGCTGGTGCTCGACCACTTGCAGGACCCCCAGAACTTCGGGACGCTGCTGCGGGCGGCGGAGGCCTCCGGCGCGGCCGGGGTGGTGATCGCGCAGGACCGCGCGGTCGAGGTGACGCCGTCGGTGGTCAACGCCTCGGCCGGCGCGGTCGAGCTGCTGGCCGTGGCGCAGGTGCCGAACATCCCGCGCGCCCTCGCCGGCCTGAAGGAGCGCGGTCGCTGGGCGATCGGGCTCGACACCGGCGACGACGCGGTCGATCTGCTGACGGCCGACCTGCCGACCCCCGCCGCGCTGGTGGTCGGCGCGGAGGGGACCGGCATCTCGCCGTTGGTCCGCCGCAGTTGCGACGTGATCGCCAGCCTGCCGATGCGCGGCCGGATCGAGTCGCTGAACGCCGCCACCGCCGGCGCGATCGCGCTCTACGACCTCCTGCGGCGCGAGGTCGCGGCCGGGTCCTAGTCGACCGACAACAGGCGGCGATGGACGGGATGGCCAACTTTCCGACACGGCTGCGGAACGGTAGTCCGCGGGTCCGGGGGAGGACTTGGCTCGTCCCGTGCACGGCTCGCATCCCGCCGTTGCTTGGCAGGGGGCGGCCACCGGAATTCGGCCGCGGAGCAGCAAACCCAGAGTTCGGGGGAGGACTTGACCCTTCCCTGTTCTTTCGTGCCACCCATTCCCGCCGCCGAGGCCGACAAGGGCCGCGCCCAGTTGGGAGGCCGCCGCGCAGCGACAATCGGCTGACCGCGGGAGGGCTAGGCCCGCCCTTGACCAATGGTTCCCTCTCTCCTGCCATCGCCTGACAAGGGAACGTGTCTGATCGACAGGGGGCAGCCGCACCTCGCGGCCAAGCGCGTCGAGACCGTGCTCATCCCCAACCCCCTCTCCCGCGGCGGCGGGAGAGGGGGAGCACATGGATCGGGGGAGGGCCAAGCCCTCCCCCGGACCCCAATTGCCGCTGCGCGGCCGCTTCCCGATGGAGACCTCCCCCTGCCAGCCGCGGCGGCGGGAGAGGGGGTTGGGGGGTGAGGGCGTCTCCGGTGGGATCGGCCGCGAGGTGCGAAGACCGCTGTCAATCAGACACCTATCCCTGTCAGGCGGCGGGAGACGGGCTTGGAGGTGAGGGCGGTTTCGACGCACCCGGCCGCGAGGTGCCGCCGCCGCCGACCAGGCATCTCCCCTTGTCAGACCGCCACGAGAGAGCCGGGGGAGAACCCCGCGGATCTGCTGGCGGGGCGTGGTGGCCGCGACCGATCCGGCATCGCCCCCGGCTTGGAGGAACCGGAAGGATGAGAGCATGCCCGCCCATCCCCGTCCTGCCGCAGGAAGTTCGCGTCCTGCGCGCGGAACGGCCGACCCCGCTCTCAGGCCAGCCCGGCTCGAACCGCCAGCGAGGCCGCCGCGGCCCGCGTCGGCAACTGGAGCTTGGTCAGCACCCGGCTGACGTGGGTGGTCGCGGTGCGGTGGGCGACGCCGAGCCGGCTGGCGATCTGGCGGTCGGTCTGGCCGGTGGCGAGGAGCGCGAGCACTTCCTGCTCGCGGCGGGTCAGCACCTGGCTGACGCGCTCGCGCAAGCGCGCGGCCGCGTCGTCGTCGCGCACGGCGCTCGCGGGCGTGGCATCGGAGAGTTCCGGGTCGAGAATGGCGACGCAGGCCTCGGCGAGTCGCACCACGCGGACCGCCTGCCGCCGTTGCGCTGCGGAGAGGGGCCGGTTGCCAATGTTGCCGATCTGCCGCAGCAGGGCGGCAGCCTCGACGACCAGATGGCCGAGGGACTGGGCGGCGGGGCTCGGCGGGGCCGAGGTCCAGGCCGGGTGGACCGAGGTACGGCGGCGGGCGGCCGGGGTGATCGCGTGCATCGTTTGCTCCATCTGCGTGGCGGGTCGACCGCGCGAAGACTGGATCCGGGTGGGAAATCGCTCAGGTCGGGCGGCTAGGCCGTCGCAGGGGAGAACGGGCTCGGGAGGACGGAGCCGGCTCGTTGACAGGTGTCCGTGACGCGCCTGAGCAGCGGCAGGACCGCTGCCCAGACGACCATGACGGCCGCTGGCAGCCGTCGCGTCCCCCCGTTCGCGTCGGCTGCCTGAGCCGCGAGGCGATGGCGGGTCGCGAGGGCCAGCACGTCCTGTTGCTGGTCCCGCACCCGGCGGGCGAGGAGTGTGGGGTTGGGGTGCATGGCCTTCCCTCCAGTCTGGCCGTTCGGCCGTCGCCGGGTTCCCTCCGGCGTGCTTCCAGACTAGGAGGGGCCTGTGGCGCATCCCATGCGCATCGCCCACGCATCGCCCACGCGTTGGTGTCGGGTGATGGCGGGGCGAAGTTAGTTTGCACTCGCGGCGGTCGGCGCTCGGCGGGTGGACCTCATTGCCTCGGGGTCAGCCGGGGACGCGTGACGCCGACGTCAGGCGGGGTCCCGCCACGCGCGCTCGAGCGGCCCGTTCTGCCACGCTCCGTCGAGCAGCAGTGTGTGCTGGCCGTCGAGGGCGGGGTCGAGCGCGGGGAAGTCGCTGCGGTAGTGCGCGCCCCGGCTCTCCTCGCGGTCGAGCGCGGCGGCGATCACCGCCGAGGCGGCGAGGACCATGTTGCGCAGTTCCCACAAGTCGTGGCGACCGCTGAACGGCGACCCGGCGGCGGCCGGCAGCGCGCCGCCGACGGCGGCGACCTCGCGTCGCGCCTCGCGCAGCCCGGCGGCGTCGCGGACGACCGCGACGTGGCGGCTCATGCTCTGCTGCACGCGCCGGCGGAGGGCGGCGACTGCTTCGGGGGCGGGAAGGTCGTCAACTTCGCCGGCGGCGGGGAGGATCGGGTCGGCGGCGAGCGGCAAGGTCGGCTCGGCCTCGGCCGCGACGCGGCGGGCGGCGGCGATGCCGAAGACGAGCCCCTCCAGCAGGGAGTTGCTGGCGAGTCGGTTCGCGCCGTGGATGCCGGTGCAGGAGGCCTCGCCGATCGCCCGCAGGCCGGGCAGGCCGGTCTCGCCGTCGGTGGCGGCGGCGACCCCGCCGATGAAGTAGTGGGAGGCGGGGGCGACCGGGACGAGGTCGGAGGCGAGGTCGAGGCCGCGCCGGGCGAGTTGCTCGGAGATGGTCGGGAAGCGGGCCCGCATCGTCGCCGGGTCGAGGTGGCGGAGGTCGAGGAAGACCTGGCCCCCGGCCTCGGCCAGCTGGCGCTGGATGCCGCGGGCGACGACGTCGCGGGGGGCAAGTTCGGCCAGCGGGTGGTCGGCGACCATGAAGCGCTCGCCGGCGCCGTTGCGGAGGTAGGCCCCCTCGCCGCGGACCGCCTCGGAGACGAGGAACGGGTCGCTGCCGTCGAGGGTCAGCACGGTCGGGTGAAACTGGACGAACTCGAGGTCGGCCACCGGCGCGCCGGCCCGCAAGGCCATCGCCAGACCGTCCGCGGTCGCGCCGGGCGGGTTCGAGGTGGTGGCCCAGAGCTGACCCGCGCCGCCGGCGGCGAGGACGGTGCAGGGGGCGGCGAGGAAGACCGGCTCCGTCGCGCCGTCGAGCTGGGCGACGACGCCGACGCAGCGGTTGGCCTCGACGACGAGGTCGACCGCGAACGCCTTGGCGAGGACGTCGACGCCCGGGTCCTCGTGGACGCGGCGGACGAGCGCCCGCTCGATCTCTGCGCCGGTGGCGTCGCCGCCGGCGTGGAGGACGCGGCGGCGGGAGTGGGCCGCCTCGCGGCCGAGCAGCGGGACACCGTCCGGGCCGGCGTCGAACTGGGTGCCGATGCCGATCAGCCAGGCGACCGCCTCCGGCGCGTCCTCGACCAGACGTTCGACCGCGCCGAGGTCGCAGAGGCCGGCCCCGGCGGCGAGGGTGTCCTCGAGGTGGAGGCGCGGGCTGTCGTCCGGGCCGACCGCCGCCGAGAGGCCCCCTTGCGCGTAGCGGGTGTTGCTCTCGCCGAGGGCGCCCTTGGTCAGCAGGGCGACCCGCAGGTGGGGCGGCAGGTGGAGGGTGAAGACGAGCCCGGCCACCCCGGCGCCGATCACGACCACGTCGTAGTCGCGGCGCTCCAGAGTCGGCTCGACGGTGCGGCTCACGCGGTTGCTCCAGAGGGTAGGCGTCGGCACGGCATGGCGGGGGAGTGTACCCGGCGGACGCGGGGGGCCGCCCGGCGTGTCCGCGGCCCGCCGGTACAATCGCGGCCGTGCGTGGCGCGTCGCCGTTGCGGGGCGGCCGTCGTTGGGGGAGGAGCCGCTCGATGACCGATCGGCCGTTGGTGGTCGACAGCCACCAGCATTTCTGGGACCCGGCCCGGTTCGACTACTTCTGGATGGCGGGCGAGGGCGAGGCCCCGCTGCGCCGGCCGTACGCCCCGGCCGACCTCGCGCCGTTGCTGGCGGCGGCCGGGGTCGACCGCACGGTGCTGGTGCAGGCGCTGCAGAGCGTCGACGAGACGCGCTGGTTCCTCGAGACGGCGGCGGCGACGCCGTTCGTCGCCGGCGTGGTCGGCTGGGTCGACCTGACGGACCCGAACGTCGCCGAGACGTTGGCCGAGCTGCGGGCGAGGCCGGACGGCCGCTTCCTCGTCAGCATCCGGCACATGGTGCAGGACGAGCCGGACCCGGACTGGCTGCTGCGGCCGGAGGTTGGGCCGGGCCTGCGGGCGGTGGCCGCGGCCGGCTTGGCCTACGACCTGCTGCTGAAGCCGCCGCAGATCGCGGCGGCGACCCGGCTCTGCGCCGCGCTGCCGGAGGTGCGCTTCGTGGTCGACCATCTGGCCAAGCCGCCGATCGCCACCGGCGAGCTGGAGCCGTGGTCCCGGCTGATGGCCCCGTTCGGCGCGATGCCGCACGTCTGGTGCAAGCTCTCGGGGATGGTGACCGAGGCCGAATGGGGTTCGTGGTCGGCGGACGACCTGAAGCCGTACGTGGCCCGGGTCATGGAGCTGTTCGGCGAGGACCGGGTGATGTTCGGGTCGGACTGGCCGGTCTGCACCCTCGCCGCCTCCTACGGCGAGGTCAAGTCCGCGCTGGAGACGGCGCTCGGCCCGGTCTCGGACGCGACGCGGGCGCGGATCTTCGGCGGCAACGCGACCGACTTCTACCGACTGCCCACAGCGTAACTGGGGAGGAGGAGGACGATGGACGGGACGACGGGCGGCACGGTGACGGCGGTCAGCCGGAGCGCGACCCACACCTTCACGAAGCCGACGCGGGACGCGATCCGGCTGGTCGCCGGGCTCGGGGTCGAGAACGACGCCCACGCCGGGACGACCGTCAAGCACCAGTCGCGGGTCGCGCGCGACCCGACGCAGCCGAACCTGCGGCAGGTCCACCTGATCCACGGCGAGCTGATCGACGAACTGAACGCCGCGGGCTTCGACGTGGGGCCGGGGTCGATGGGCGAGAACGTGACCACCCGCGGCATCGACCTGCTCGGGCTGCCGACCGGCACCCGGCTGCGGCTCGGCGGTGCCGCGGTGGTCGAGGTCACCGGGCTCCGCAACCCCTGCTGGCAGCTTGACGCCCTGCAGCAGGGGCTGATGAAGGCGACGCTCGACCGCGACGCCGACGGGAACCTGGTCCGCAAGGCGGGGGTGATGGCGATCGTGCTGACCGGCGGCGAGGTGCGGCCGGGCGACGCGGTCGCGGTCGAGTTGCCGGTCGGGGAGCGCCGGGCCCTGGAAGTGGTGTAGCCGGCGACACGCCGCGGGCTGCGTGGCGGCGGCGACGGTACGGGCTCTGCGAGCGGTTGGGCAGGGGGGTGAGATCGTGCGGACCGGAATCGTGACGGGCGGCGGCAGCGGGTTCGGGGCGGCGATCTGCCGCGAACTGGCCTCGCTCGGGATGCGCGTCGTCGTGGCCGACCTTGATGCGGCGCGGGCGCAGGAGGTCGCCGACGGGATCGTCGCGGCCGGCGGCTCGGCGGTCGCGACCGGGGTCGACGTGCGGCGGATGGACGACTTGGCGCGAGTGGTCGCGCTCTGCCGCGAGCAAGGCGGCCGGGTCGACTTCGCGGTGGCGAACGCCGGGGTGGGGGACAGCGCGACGCTGGTCGATGCCGACCCGGCCCGCTGGCGGGTGACGCTCGACGTCAACCTGCTGGGGGTGGCGCAGACCGTGAAGGCGGTGCTGCCGTCCATGCTGGAGCAGGGTGACGGCCACATCGTGCTGACCGCCTCGGTCTCGGGGCGGGTCGCCTACTCCGGCGAGCCGGTCTACATCGCCAGCAAGTGGGGCGTCGTCGGCCTCGGCCACGCGTTGCGGCACGAGACGGCGGGGACCGGGGTGCGGGTGACGACGATCGAGCCGGGGGTGGCTGACACGCCCTTGGCGCGGGCGGCGTCGCTCGGCGCGGAACTGATCGCCTCGATCCGCCCCTTGCAGCCGGAGGATGTCGGGCGGGCGGTCGGGTGGGTGCTGCAGCAGCCGCCCCGGATGGTGGTGAACGAACTGACGCTGCGGTCGGCGGACCAGGCGCTGTGAGGCGACCGCGGATCAGGGCTGAGGACCGCCCGGGCGCGTTCGGCGCGGGCGGCAGAGAACCGAAACTCGAGTAGGAGTCCGTGATGCAACCCCGGATGAACATTGGCAAGCTGGAACCCGATCTTCTGCAGGCGGTCTTGGGACTGGAGAAGGCGGTTCAGGCCACCGGTCTCGACTGGCGGTACCTGCATCTCCTCAAGCTGCGCGCCTCGCAGATCAACGGTTGCGCGCACTGCGTCGACCTCCACGTTCGGGAGGCACTGGCCGACGGCATGAACCCGCAAATGCTGCAACTGGTCTGCGTCTGGCGCGATTCCCCGTTCTTCGACGAACGGGACCGCGCGGTGCTGGAGTGGACCGAGAAGGTGACCCTGCTGGCCGAGACCGGGGTACCCGACTCGGCGTGGGAGACGGTGCGGGCCCAGTTCTCGGAGAAGGAAGTCGCCCAGCTGACGATGGCGATCGCCACGATCAACGTCTGGAACCGGATGAACGTCGCCTCGCGGGCCTCGCACCCGGTGTAGCCGACCGGCTCAGCCCAGCCGCAGGAAGCCGCGGTCGGTGACCCGCGCCTCGGGGATGACGGAGAGGGCGAGGAACGCGAGGAGGCCGAAGGGCGAGGGGAGCGTGCTGCCGAGCGCGGCGGCAGCCGCCTCGACCGCGGCGTAGCCCTCGGCCACCTCGGCCAGTGGCCGGTCGGAGAGGATGCCGGCGACGGGGAGCGGCAGGTGGGCCAGCACCTCGCCGTCGGCCACGGCGGCGAGGCCGCCGCCGCTGGCGACGACGGTCGCCACCGCGCCAAGCATGTCGGCGTCGTCCGCGCCGACGACCACGATGTTGTGGGCGTCGTGCGCGATCGAGGAAGCCAGCGCGCCGCGCCGCAGGCCGAAACCCTGCACGTAGCCGACCCCGACCCGGCCGGTCTGGTGGTGGCGCTCGACGCAGGCGAGTTTCAGCAGGTCGCGGCCCGGGTCGGCCACGGCGCGGCCGTCGCGCAGGGTCGGGGCCACCTCGGCCCAGCCGGTCGCGATCTGGCCGGGGACGACGACCACCGTCTGACGGGCGTCCACCGCGGCGAGGGCGAAGTCGCTGACCGCGATCGGGGCCGGGCGCATCGTCTCCCGCAGGCTCGGCGGGATCGTCGGCGGCGGCGCGTCGGCGACCATCCGACCGTCGCGGGCGACCACGCGGCCGTCGAAGAAGGTCATCTCCACCTTGAACGAGTCGAGATCGGCGAGGACGGCGAGGTTGGCCCGGAAGCCGGGAGCGACCGCGCCGAGGTCGCGCAGGCCCCAGTGGTGGGCGGGGTTCCACGTCGCCAGCCGGATCGCCCGCAGCGGGTCGAGGCCGCCGGCGACCGCCTGCCGCAGGATCGCGTCGACGTGCCCCTCGTGCAGCAGGAGGTGGCAGTCGCGGTCGTCCGAGCAGAAGCAGCAGCGGGGGTAGGTGTGGTCGGTGACGAGCGGCAGCAGGGCGGCGAGATTCCTGGCCGAGGCCCCTTCGCGGATCATCACCATCAGGCCGGCGCGGAGCTTGGCGCGAGCCTCGTCCAGCGTGGTCGACTCGTGGTCGGAGCCGGGGCCGGAGGCGACGTAGCCCTGCAGCGACGCGCCGCCGACGCCGGGGGAGTGGCCGTCGATCCGGTGGCCGGCGGCGGCGGCGAGCTTCGCGCCGATGTCGGCGTCGCCGGCGAGGGTGCCGGGGAAGTTCATCAGCTCACCGAGGCCGACCGTCTCCGGCCAGGTGAGCATCTCGGCGATCTCGGCCGCGCCGAAGGTCGCGCCGGGGCTCTCGGCCGGGCTGGCCGGGACGCACGACGGCGCGGTGAAGCGGACGACCAGCGGCAGCCCGACGGCGGCCTGCCGCATCGCCCGCAGGCCCGGCAGGCCGGCCACGTTGGCGAGTTCGTGCGGGTCGGTGACGATCGCGCCGGTGCCGCGCGGCACGACGGCGCGGGCGAACTCGGTGACCCAGACGAGGGAGCTCTCGGTGTGGATGTGGGCGTCGACGAAGGCGGGGGCGACCACCCGGCCGGGGAGGTCGATCCGCTGCAGGCCGTCCGGGTAGTCACCGACCCCGGCGACCACGCCGTCGGCGATGGCGATGTCGGCGCGGAGCCGCTCCTCGCCGAAGACGTCGACCACGTCGGCCCCGGTCAGCACGAGGTCGGCCGGCTCGTGCCCGAGCGCGACGCGAACCCGGCGCTGCCAGCGGCCGAGGTCGAAGGCGGCGGGTCCGGCAGGGTCGGGTCGGTCGGGCATCGGGCGGTCCTCCGGGGTCACGCGGCCCGAGACACGGCCGCCGCGACCGGCTCGATCGGGTAGCCGAGCTCGCGCCAGCGGTCCCAGCCCCCCTCGAGGACCGAGACGTTGATGAAGCCGCGCTCGAGCAGGAGTTGCGCCGCACGGGCGCTGGTCTGCTCGCCCAGTCAGGCGCAGTAGAGCACGATCGGCGGCCCCTTCGGCAAGGTCGGGGCGCGGGCCGGGATCTCGTCGACCGGGATCCGCAGCGCGCCGGCGATCATGTCGCCGCTGGCGGGGAAGCCGCTCAGGCGGCGGGTGTCGATCACGGTCACCGGCTCGCCGGCGTCGAGCATCGCCTTCAGCACCTCGGGCCGGATGCGGCGGACCGGGTCGCCCGGCACCGGCGAGGGGCGGAGCATCTTGCCGGCGTCGGCGATGGTCTCCTCCGGCAGCTCGGTCGCGGTGGCGCGCCGGCCGTACCAGCGGGCCAGCGGGGTGCCGGTCAGGCCGTGCAGGAGGATCGAGAGGAGGACGACGAGGCAGACGACGCCGGTCAGGCCGTCGCCGGCGGGGACGCCGTCGGCGAGGGCGACGATCAGGAGCAGGATCGAGCCGAGGCCGCGCGGCCCGAACCAGGCGAGGACCAGCTTGCCGTCGCGGCTGAGGGTCGCCTTGGCGAGCACCAGCAGCATCGCCAGCGGACGGGCCACCAGCAGCGTGAAGGCGGCGAAGACGAGGGTCCTGGCGTCGAGGGCGGCGACCGCCGAGGTGACGATGGTCGAGCCGAGCAGGACGAAGGTGACGAGCATCGCCACCTCGGCCGTGGTCTCCCCGTACTCGAGGAAGCAGTCGCAGAGGTCGACGTCGACGAACAGGATCGTCAGGCCGGCGGCGAAGGCGGCGAGGAAGCCGCTGCCGCCGAGCAGCTGGGCGGCGGCGAAGGCGACGAGGGCGACGCCGAGGGAGTAGATCGACTCGTACTCGCGGCGCACCAGCCGTCGCTGCCGCAGCCACGCCATCAGGCGGACGGCGACCAGCGCGACGACGACGCCGACCACCGGCGCGACGACGACGATCCCGAACAGCAGCCGGCCGAGCGAGCCGAGGTCGGAGGCGTGGCCGGCGGCGAGCGAGGCGAGGACCAGCACCAGCGGCAGCACGATCAGGTCGTTCGCGCCGGCCTCGACCCGCAGCGTGTGCCGGATCGCCAGCGGCACCCGGTGGTCGCGGGTCAGGTCGCGGACGAGGATGCCGTCGGTGGAGGCGAGGATCGCGCCGACCAGCAGCGCCAGCACCAGCGGCGGCCGGAAGAGGCCGAGCGCGGCGACGGCGATCAGGGCGATGGTGAGGAGCGCGCCCGGTCCGAGGACGAGGGCCGCCGGCAGCCAGTTGGTCCGCAGCTGGCCGAGGTTGATCGTCATCGCGTCGGTGAAGAGGACGAGGGTGAGGGCGACCGAGGAGACGCCCACGATCAGGGGCGAGGTCAGGCCGAGGTCGAAGGTGCCGGTGCCGTGCGGGCCGAGCAGCACGCCGAGGGCGACGAAGACCAGCACCGGCGAGACCGGCAGCCGCTCGACCAGCCCGGAGACGAGCGCGGCGACGACGATGACGAGGCCGATCGCGCCGAGGTAGAGCACCAGTGCGTGCTCGTCGAGCGCGGTGGCGGCGATCGGGGGAACGGTCGGCACCGGGCGGGCTCCTCGCCGGGGGCGTCGGCGGCTGTCCGACAGCCGGGATGGTACCCGCTCCGCCCGACCGCCGCGCCCCCTTCGCTAGAATGCGCGGGATCGGCAACCGGGGGCGGAAGCCCCGTCACCGAGGACGCGATGTCGGGCGAGCCGCAGTCGGCCGGGGCGGAAGGCGAGGGCAGATTGCCGCTGCTCGCGCCGGAGCCGCCGCGGCGCCACCCGTGGAACGGCTTCGTCCACTGGGGCGCGTTCGCCCTGATGGTCGTCGGCACGCTGGTCGTCCTGCACAGCCTCTGGCGGCATATCGCGTCGGGCGGCCGGCAGGGCTGGGCGCGGTTCGACCCCGACCTGCTGCCAGTGCTCGCGGGGTTCCTGCTGCTGGTCCTCGCCGGGTCGGTCTTCGCGCTGCGGCCGGAGCAGGCCGGGTCGCGGTCGTTGATCCTGACGTCGGCAGTCTGGACGGCGGCGCTGTTCGGGGCGCTGGTTCTCTGCTGGGCCGAGATCGTCGGCTCGACCGCGCAGCGGCAGTGGGCGGGGACGCCAGTGTCGTCGGTGGCGTCGCGCGACGCCTATCTCGCGCAGGCGATCCCCGGCTGGAAGCCGAACAGCCCGAAGCCGTTCCGGATCCCGACCGGGATCATGATCCAGTCGGTCGAGTTCCTCAACGCCAACAACGTGCAGATATCCGGCTTCGTCTGGCAGAAGTACGGACCCAACACGCCGCCGGGCCTCGAGAAGGGGGTCGTCTTCCCGGAGGCGGTGAAGGAGGCGTACGCGCAGGAGCAGGTCTACGACGTCTCCGAGGGCGGGGTCCAGACGATCGGCTGGTACTTCGCGGCGACTTTCCGGCAGAAGTTCGACTACGGTCGCTACCCGTTCGACCGCCAGAACGTCTGGATCCGGATGTGGAGCCGCGACTTCGCGCGGGGGGCGCTGCTGGTGCCCGACTTCACGTCGTACTTCACGCTGGTGCCGAGCGAGCTGCCGGGGATCGAGCAGCAGTTCGTCTACAGCGGCTGGACCCCGATCTACTCCGGCTTCAGCTACAACCTCATCACCTACGACACGAGCTTCGGGCTGCCGCGGGTGAGCCAGAACGGGCAGTACCCGGAGCTGTACTTCGACCTGGTCCTGAAGCGGAGCTTCCTCGGGCCGTTCACCGACTTCTTCATCTTCGGCATCGCGGCGGCGCTGCTGCTCTTCGCCATCCTCCTCCTGACGACCAGCAACGAGGACCTGAAGTCGCGCTTCGGCCTCAGCACCGCCGGCGTCGTCGGCTCGGTCAGCGGCCTCTTCTTCGCGGTGATCCTGAAGCACAACCAGATCCGCTCCACCCTCGGCACGCCGTCGACCACCTACAGCGAGGCGGTCCCCTACATCCTCTACGTGCTGCTGGTGCTGGTCGCGGTCGACGCCGTGCTCCTCGCCTCGCCGGTCAACGTCCCGTTCGTCGAGTACCGGCACAACCTGCTGCCGAAGCTCCTCTACTGGCCGACCCTGCTCGGCCTGCTGCTGCTGATCACCTTCTTCACCTTCTTCCGCTGAGGGGACGCCGCGGGACGGGGAGCGGCTGCCCGGTCGCGCGCCGCCTTGTTGGCCGCGGGGGACGCGTGTATCATCCTCGGTCGGCCTGCGACGCGGCAGGGGGCGGGAGCAGCGGCGCGTCGGACGACAGCAGATCGGCCCCGAGGGCATGGTCACCAAGACGCAGATCGCGCCGAACCGCCCCGTCCAGCACGAGGGGGCGCTCGCCGAGTGGCTGCTCGACGCGCCCGAGGCCTCGCCGGACGAGGCCCCCGACGCCCACGCCCGCCACCAGCACCCGTGGTGGCAGGTGATGTGCCTGACCGGCCTCGACTACTTCTCGACCCTCGGCTACCAGCCGGGCATCGCCGCCCTCGCCGCCGGCTTCCTCTCCCCGATCGCCACCCTCGTGCTGGTGCTGCTGACCCTCTTCGGGGCGCTGCCGGTCTACCGCCGGGTGGCGCGCGAGAGCCCGCATGGCGAGGGGTCGATCGCGATGCTCTCCCGGCTGCTGAGCTGGTGGCAGGGCAAGCTGTTCGTGCTGGCGCTGCTCGGCTTCGTGGCCACCGACTTCGTGGTCACCATCACGCTCTCGGCGGCGGACGCGACCGCGCACGTGATCGAGAACCCCTTCTACCCCGATTCATTCGGCAACCACCAGGTGGCGATCACGCTGGCGATGATCGCCGTGCTCGGCGGGGTCTTCCTCAAGGGGTTCAAGGAGGCGATCGGGATCGCGATCGCGCTGGTCGGAACCTACCTGTTCCTGAACGCGATCGTGGTTGCGGCGGCGGTCGAGCACGTCGTCACGAACCCGTCCGCCATCGCCAACTGGAAGGAAGCCCTGTTCGTCCAGCACGGCAACGTCTGGATGATGGTCGCGCTCTCGATGGTGCTCTTCCCGCGGCTGGCGCTCGGCCTCTCCGGCTTCGAGACCGGCGTGCTGGTGATGCCGCTGGTGAAGGGGGAGCCGGGCGACACCCCGCGCAAGCCGATCGGGCGGATCCGCAACACCGGCAAGCTGCTGACCTCGGCCGCGGTGATCATGAGCGTCTTCCTGATGACCAGCTCCTTCGCCACCACCGTGCTGATCCCGCACGAGGAGTTCGAGCGGGGCGGCAAGGCCTACGGCCGGGCGCTGGCCTACTTGGCGCACATGTTCTTCGGCGACGCCTTCGGCACCGTCTACGACGTCAGCACGATCCTGATCCTCTGGTTCGCCGGTGCCTCGGCGATGGCAGGGCTGCTCAGCGTCGTCCCCCGCTACCTGCCGCGCTACGGGATGGCCCCCGACTGGACCCGGGCGACCCGGCCGCTGGTGCTGGTCTTCACCGCGGTCGCGTTCGTGGTGACGGTCATCTTCCAAGCCGACGTCGAGTCGCAGGGCGGCGCGTATGCGACCGGCGTGCTGGTGCTGATCACCTCGGCCGCCTTCGCGGTGACCCTCTCCGCCCGCCGGCTGCGGCAGTCGTGGCTGACGGTCGCCTTCGGGGCGATCTTCCTGATTTTCCTCTACACCACCGTCGTCAACATGATCGAGCGGCCGGACGGCCTGAAGATCGCCGTCTTCTTCATCACCGCGATCATCGTCGTCTCGCTGGTCTCGCGAGTGATGCGCTCGACCGAGCTGCGGGCGACCGAGGTGCGATTCGACGACGAGGCGATGGAGTTCATCCACGAGGCCGCCGCCTTCGGCCCGATCCGCCTGATCGCCAACCACCCGGACGAGCGCAACAGCCGCGAATACCTGCTGAAGGAGCAGGAGGAGCGGGAGGCGGCCCACATCCCGCCGGGGGCGCACGTCGTCTTCCTCGAGGTGACGGTGCGCGACGCCTCGGAGTTCTCCAGCGTGGTCAAGGTCCGCGGTCAGGAGATCAGCGGCAACAAGGTGTTGCGGGTCCAGAGCGCCTCGGTCCCGAACGGCATCGCCGCCACGCTGCTGGCGATCCGGAACGAGACCGGCGAGCGGCCCCACGCCTACTTCGGCTGGTCGGAGGGGAACCCGCTCAAGTACCTCGCCCGCTTCGTCCTCTTCGGCGAGGGAGACATCGCCCCGGTCACCCGCGAGATCCTGCGCCGGGCCGAGCCCGACCGCCGGCTGCGCCCGGCGGTGCACGTCGGCTAGCGGCCGGCGGCTGATGGCTGGCGGCTGGCGGCTGGGCCCGCATCTTCCGTGATTGGTTCCACGACCCGGGCTTGAACAGCGAATCGGGGGAGGGCATTCGCCCTCCCCCGCGTATCTCCCTGCTCCAAACACCAGCTGCCAGCCATCAGCCGCC
>JBDHWC010000057.1:0-14512 GCA_039809985.1 Thermomicrobiales bacterium
CCATGCCTTGCTCACCTTGGCCTGCATTCTCCTCTGGCTGTGACTTTGCAGACACGCCCTAACCGGCCGGGACGCGGGGCGGCGAGGGGTACGGCGGGGCGTGCGCCGGGCCGGTTCGCGAGCGAACCCCCCGACGCCGGACGCCCCGCCAGCCCCGTCAGCGCGGCAGTTTCGCCAGTTCCTCGAGGTAGACGATCGCGGTCTCGATCCCGCGGCGGAACATCTCGAGGCTGTAGTGCTCGTTGGTGCCGTGCAGGCCGTCGGTGTCGAGGCCGTAGCCCATCATCACCACCGGGATGCCCATCAGGCTGTGGATGTCGGCGACGATCGGGATGCTGCCGCCGCCGCGGGTGAAGGTCGGGGTCGCGCCCCAGCCGCGCTCGTAGGCGCGGACGGCGGCCTGCATCTCCGGCAGCTCGAAGTCGATCAGCGCCGGCTCGCCGGTGGTGATCAGCTCGACCTCGACCGTCACGCCCGCCGGCGCGACGGCGAGGACGTGGTCCCGCAGCCGCTCGTAGATCGTGGTCGGGTTCTGGTTGCCGACGAGCCGGCAACTGACCTTGGCCATGGCGGTGGCGGGGATGATCGTCTTCGGGCCGGGCCCGGTCCAGCCGCTGAGCAGGCCGTTGATCTCGAGCGTCGGCCGGGCGGAGACCCGCTCCCGAATCGAGTAGGCGGCCTCCCCCCACGGGGCGGGGACGCCGGTGGCGTCGAGCAGCTCGGCCTCGCTCATGTCGGTCTTGGCGATCTCGGCCCGCTCCCGCTCGGTCAGCGGGACGACGTCGTCGTAGAAGCCGGGGACGGCGACGCTGTGGTCGGGGTGGTGGAGCGAGGCGAGGATCTCGACGAGGGCGAGGGCCGGGTTGTGGACCGCGCCGCCGTAGAAGCCGCTGTGCAGGTCGTCCTTCGGGCCGCCGACGCGGATCTCGACGTAGGTCATGCCGCGCAGGCTGTGGGTGATCATCGGCCGGTCGACCGCCGGCATCGACGAGTCGCTGATGACGCAGACGTCGGCCCGCAGCAGGTCGGCGTGGGCCTCGACGAACGGGCGCAGGTTGGGGGAGGAGACTTCCTCCTCGCCCTCCAGCAGGAACTTGACGTTGACCGGCGCGCCGCCGGCGGCCAGCCACGCCTCGAGCGCCTTGGCGTGGACGAGGAGCTGGCCTTTGTCGTCGGTCGCGCCGCGGGCCCAGACCCGGCCGTCCTTGACGACGGGGTCGAACGGGTCGGTGTCCCAGCCGTCCTCGCGCGCCGCCGGCACCACGTCGTAGTGCCCGTAGACGAGGACCGTGGGCCGGTCCGGCCCCGCGCCGAGCCAGTCGCCGTAGACGACCGGGTAGCCGGCGGTCGGCAGCACCGCGACGTTGGCGCAGCCGATCGCGCGCAGGCTCTCCGCCAGCCACTCGGCGGCGCGTTCGATGTCGGGGGCGCGGTCCGGCTCGGTGCTGATGCTCGGGATGCGGAGCAGGTCCTTCAGCTCGTCGACAAAGCGGTCGACGTTGGCGACCGCGAACGCGCGCGCGGCATCGCCGGCCGCCGGGTCGATCGTGGCCATGCCAGTTCCCCCTTCCCGGCAACGGGCGACACCGCCCGCGCCAAAGCCAAGCGGCGAACGGACGCCGCACCGACGAAGTGTTTATTGTCACGCCGCAGGGGAGCGTACGCGGCGGGGCGCGGGCCGTCAATGGGTGCGGGCGGACTGTCGCGCGGACGCGTTCCGCGCCGCGTTCGGACGGTGCGCCGTTGGGTTCGGGCGCGGGTTCCGCCCGGATGCGAAGTCAGGGCGACATTGACTGTCGACGTTCTCGCAATTATTGTGTGTACGAAGTATTGTTGGTCGGATTGGATGGACGATGATCGCCCCGGAGACCCTCCTTCCCCCCTTGGCGAGTTCCCGGTCGGCCGACCTCGACGACGCCGTCGCGGCGGCGCTCGACGCCGCCGCGGCCCGCCACGCCCGCCTTGTGCGGCTCGCGATGGCGGAGAGCGGCGGCGAGGGGCGGCTGACCCTGCCGCAGTTGCGCTGCCTGCAGGCGATGGCCCGGGCCGACGGCCACGCGCTGCCGAGCCGGCTGGCCCGCGAGCTCGCCGTGACGCCGCCGACGATGACCCGGACGCTCGACGGGCTGGTCGAGCGGGGGCTGGTCGACCGCCGGCCGGACCCGGCCAGTCGGCGCCAGGTGGCGCTCACGCTGACCGATGCCGGGCGCGAGGAGCTGGCACGGCACGAGGCCGCCGTGCGGGAGCGCGTGCGGCGGCTGCTGGCCCGGCTGGAGCCGACGACGAAGCGGCAGTTGCTGGCCGCCCTGAACGCGCTGACGACGGTCGCGGCGGGGGGCGACGGGCGATGAGCACGCTGCTGGCCCCGGCCGCCGTGCCGCCCAGCGCCCCGGCCCCGGCGTCGGCGGGGGCGGCGATCGCGGTGCGCGACCTCGTCCGCCGCTTCGGCGAGGCCACGGCGGTCGACGGGCTGAGCTTCGACGTGGGGCGGGGCGAGATCTTCGGCTTCCTCGGGCCGAACGGGGCCGGCAAGAGCACGACGATCAAGATGCTCTGCACGCTGCTGCGGCCGACGAGCGGCACGGCGACCGTGGCGGGGCACGACGTGGTGCGCGACCCGGCGGCGGTGCGGGCCGCGATCGGGATCATCTTCCAGGACTTCAGCCTCGACGACCGGATCACCGCCGAGGAGAACCTCCGCTTCCACTGCATGATCTACCACGTGCCCCGGGCCGAGCGGCGGCAGCGGATCGACCAGGTGCTGGAGCTGGTCGGGCTGGCCGACCGGGCGCACGACAAGGTGCGGAACTTCTCCGGCGGCATGAAGCGGCGGCTGGAGATCGCCCGCGGCCTGCTGCACCGGCCGGACGTCCTCTTCCTCGACGAGCCGACCGTCGGGCTCGACCCGCAGACGCGCGACGCGCTCTGGGGCCGGATCCGCGAGCTGCGGCGGCAGGAGGGGATGACCGTCTTCATGACCACCCACTACATGGACGAGGCCGAGCACTGCGACCGAATCGGGATCATCGACCACGCCCGGATGATCGCCCTCGACACCCCGGCCGAGCTGAAGGAGGGGATCGGCGGCGACGTCGTCCGGCTGAAGACGGCTGACGACGCGCGGGCCGCGGAGTTCCTGCGGCGGGAGTTCGGGACGACGGCGACGGCCGAGGACGGCCGGCTGCGGTTCGAGGTGCGCCACGCCGACCGCTTCGTGCCGGGGCTGCTGCGGGCGATCCCGGTGCCGGTGGAGAGCGTCGACATCGCCAAGCCGACCCTGAACGACGTCTTCCTGCGCCTGACCGGACGGGAGATCCGCGAGGAGGGGGCCGCGGCCAACGACCAGTTGCGGGCCTCGCTGCGACGGCGCGGGCGAAGGGGGGCGTGATGGCCGAGCAGCTGGCGGCGCGGCCGGTGACCGGCGGCCGGCCCGTGGCGGGGCCGGTCGACCTCGAGGCGATCCTGATGCTGTGCGAGCGGGACGTCGCGCGCTACCTGCGCGAACGGGCCCAGCTCTACGGCTCGCTGGCGCGGACGGTGGTCTGGCTCTTCGTGCTGGGGGCGGGGCTGCGCGGCTCGGTGGTGGTCCCGGGCAACGTCTCGTACCTTGCCTACGTCTTCCCGGGGATGCTGGTGATGGCGGTCACCTTCGCCTCCTTCCAGAGCGCGATCGGGGTGATCTTCGACCGGGAGTTCGGGTTCCTGAAGGAGATTCTGGTCGCGCCGGTGCCGCGCTCGTCTATCGTGATCGGCAAGGCGCTGGCGGGGGCGACGATCGCGACGCTGCAAGGGGTGGTGATCTTCGCCTTCGCCCCGTTCGCCGGGGTGCGGCCGGGGCCGGCGGCGTTCCTCGCGGCGGCGGGGGTGATGCTGCTGGCCGCGTTCGGGCTGACCTCGGTCGGGCTGGCGGTGGCGGCCCGGATGACCTCGTTCGAGGGATTCGGGACGATCAACAACTTCGTGATCCTGCCGCTCTACTTCGCCAGCGGCGCGCAGTTCCCGCTCGACCGGGCGCCGATGTGGCTGCAGACGGCCTCCCGCTTCAACCCGCTGACCTACGCCGTCGACCTGCTGCGGGGACTGCTGGTCGGGTCGTGGGAGGTCGGGGCCGGGCTCGACGCGGCAGTGCTGGCAGGGTTCGCGGTGGCGGCGGCGGCGGCGGCGGCGTGGGCGTTCCGCCAGACCGACTGAGGCCGTTCCGCCGCGCCCGGGTGCGCTGGGGCCGTGCCCGGGGCGCGGCGACTGGGCTCGGAGCCCAAGGCGGCGGGGCGTTCCGGGGCGAATGGCGAACGACGGGCTGACACGTGTTGCGGTTGCCACTTGCGACGCGCTTTGGCCGGGCGTAGGATGCGGTCATCGGTCGTCCGACGAGACGACCCGCGCCGTCACGACGCCTCAGGTCGCGGCAGCCGCCTCCAAGGTCCCGTGGGGCCGCCGCGACCCGGCAGCAACGGAGCCCGACACCCTCGGCCATGACCGGGCGTGCGGGGGTCGGCACGGCGCACCGGCGGGACGCACTTGGAGGAACCCGCGATGACTGCCCCTCGGCGCACACTCGACCGTCGCGATCTCCTGAAGGCCGCCGGCGGGGCGGCCGGGGTGCTGGCCGCGCGGTCGGCCGGGACGGCGGCGGCGCAGGACGCGACCCCGGCGGCCGCGCCGAGCACCGGCAAGTCGATCCGCGTGCTGGTGGTCGGCGACCCGTTCCAGTTCTCGCTCGAGAAGATCAAGGACGACTTCACCGCCAAGACCGGCATCGCGGTCGAGATGGAGAACCTCGCCTACGACGCGCTGAACGCGCGGCTGGCGACCTCCTTCATCAGCGGCACGCCGGACGCCGACGTGGTCAACGTCGACCAGATGTGGAGCGGCCAGTACAGCGACAACGGCTGGATCGTGCCGCTCGACGACTTCATCAAGCGCGACAAAGACGTCGACATCAAGGACTTCATCCCGGAGGTCCTCTACTCGCTGAACACGTGGCGCGGCCACGTGGTGACGCTGCCGATCGCCGCCTACGGGCAGGGCGTCGTCTACCGCAAGGACATCTTCGAGGCGAACAAGATCGACCCGGTGCCGACCGACCCGGCGAGCACCAAGGGGTGGACCTGGGACAAGTACAAGGAGGTCGTCTCCGGGCTGCAGGGCAAGCAGGTCGACGGCAAGACGCTGTTCGGCACGGTGGTCTGCGGCGCGCAGCCGGTGCCGATCGTCCACATGTACACCCAGCTCTCGGCCAGCTTCGGCACCCGCTGGTTCAAGCAGTTCCCGAACGCGCCGTGGGACTTCACGCCGACGATCAACTCGGAGGAGAACGTCAAGGCGCTCGGCTTCTACAAGGACCTCTACGACCTGTCGCCGCCGGAGTCGATCAACTACGTCTGGTTCGACGCCGGCACCCGCTTCTCGCAGGGGGACATCGGCCTCTTCTACTGGTGGACGCCGTACTTCTACCTCGTCAAGAACGACGGCTACATGACCGGCAAGCCGTCGGTGGTGCAGGACAAGCTCGGCTACGGCGTGCTGCCGAAACTGAGCGACGACGCGCCGCAGACGACGAGCCTCGGCGGCTGGAGCCTCGGCATCCCGAGCTCCTCCGCCAACCACGAGGAGGCGTGGCAGTTCATCAAGTGGGCGACCGGGGTCGAGGCCCAGAAGAAGATGGCCCTGCTGCCCGACTACAACTACCAGTTCAGCGACTTCGCCCGGGCCTCGCTCTACAGCGACCCGGAGATCGCCAAGATCTACCCGTACCTCGACATGCAGCTGAAGATCATGCAGCAGGGGAACGGCAAGATCGTGCGGCCGCCGGCCCCCGGCTACACCACGCTGGAGGGCGTCTACGGCCTGCAGCTGAACCAGGCCCTGAGCGGGGCGCTCTCGCCGGCGGACGCGCTGAAGACGACCGAGAGCCTCTGGCAGAACATCCTCGCCGGGCTGCTGCTGGTGCCGTACTCCGGCCAGAGCTACGACGACACGCTGGAGAACACCAAGGCGCTGATCGAGCAGCTCGCCGGCAGCTAGGCCCACGGGCGCGGGGCGGGAGGGGCCGCGGCCCTCCCCGCCCCGCCGGCCCGCGCCGCGCGGTCAGTCGAACGGAGCAGCCGTGAGCGTGCAGCCGCCGCCGGCAACCGGGGAGACGCGGGGGAGGGCGCTGCCCTACCTGCTGATCGCGCCGTCGATCGTCGCCCTGCTGGCGCTGATCATCTACCCGCTGCTCTTCTCGCTGGTCAACAGCTTCAAGCTCTGGAACCTGCAGACCAGCCCGGCCCCGCTGATGTGGGTCGGCCTCCAGAACTACCGCACGGTCTTCACGACGACCCCGTTCAACGAGGCGCTGCGCAACACGCTGCTCCTGTCGGTGATCGGGACCGCGGTCGAGTTCTGCTTCGGGATGGCGATCGCGCTGCTGCTCAACTCGCACCTGCGGGGGATGTCGGTGGCGCGGGCGCTGCTGATCATGCCGACCACCATCGCCCCGATCGTGGTCGGCTTCCTCTTCCGCTACATGTACTACGAGGGGAGCGGGCTGATCCCGTGGCTGCTCACCTCGCTGCACATCCCGGTGCCGCCGCAGGGACTGCTCGGCAGCCCGACGACGGCACTGGCGGCGATCGGCCTCGCCGACGTCTGGCAGTGGACCCCGTTCTTCGCCATCGTCCTCTACGCCGGGCTGCTCTCGGTCCCGGACGACGTGGTCGAGGCGGCGCGGGTCGACGGCGCGGCGGGCTGGCAGCTCTTCAGCCGGATCACCTTCCCGTTGCTGTGGCGGACGGCGGTGGTGGTGATCATGCTCCGCTTCATGCAGCTGTTCAACATGTTCGACCTCGTGCTGGTGCTGACGCGCGGCGGGCCGGGCACCTCGTCGCGGACGCTGTCGTACAACCTCTACCTGGAGGGGCTGAACAACTACAACATCGGGGTGGCGGCGGCGATGACCTGGATCATCGTCATCCTCGTCACCGTGATCGTGAACCTCTACATCATCGCCGCGTTCCGGAACTGGGAATGGTGACCCGGCCGACGGGCCTGCGGGCCCTGCTGCTCTACCTCGCCCTGGGGCTCGTGCTCGTCTTCTTCCTCGGGCCGATCCTCTGGTTCCTCGCGCTGGCGCTGCGGCCGCCGGAGACGGCGTTCCTCAACCCGCCGCAGTTCACCTTCACGCCGACGCTCGACGCCTTCCGCTACACGTTCGTCGAGCCGGGGGCCAACGCCAAGCAGCTGCTCAACAGCATCGTCGTCGCCGGCGGGGCGACGCTGCTGAACGTGCCGTTCGCGCTCCCCGCCGCCTACTCGCTCTCCCGCTACCGGATGCGCGGCAAGCGGCAGATCATGCTCTGGTACATCGGCCTGCTGATGGCGCCGCCGGTCGTCTTCCTGATCCCGTACTTCATCTTCATGTCGCGGCTGCGGCTGAACGGCACCTACGTCTCGATGATCGTGATGATGCAGACGATCACGATCCCGTTCTCGATCTGGCTGCTGAAGGGGTTCTTCGACGAGGTGCCGTTCGAGCTGGAGGAAGCGGCCCAGGTCGACGGCGCGCGCTGGTGGCAGGCGCTGACCGGGATCACGCTGCCGCTGGCGCTGCCGGGGATCATCGTCACCTCGATGTTCGCCTTCGTCTTCAGCTGGAACAACGCCGTCTTCCCGCTGGTCCTCAGCAACCAGCGGACCGCGACGCTGCCGATCGGCACGCTCAGCTTCTTCGCGACGACCGGGGCGACGTGGAACTACATCGCCGCCACCGCCATCGTGGCGATGGTGCCGCCGATGCTGATCTTCCTCCTGCTCGGGCGCTACATCGTGCGCGGGCTGACCTTCGGCGCGGTCAAGGGGTGAGGCCCGGGGGCCCGCCGCGCGCCCCGGCGGCCCGCTGACGACGAGGACGAAAGGGAAGACGATGGAACGGGCGGGCTTCGGCGTGATCGGGACCGGGCTGTTCGGGGAGAACCACGCCCGGGTCTTCAGCCGGACGCCGGGGGTCGAGCTGGTCGCCATCTGCGACCAGAACGAGGCGCGGGCGCGCGAGGTGGCCGAGCGCTACGGCGCGGGCCGCGTCTACACCGACCACCACGACCTGCTGGCCGACCCGGCGATCCGGGCCGTCTCGATCGCGACCCCCGACTTCGCCCACGCCGAGATCGCGCTGGCGGCGGCGGCGGCGGGGAAGGACATCCTCTGCGAGAAACCGCTGGCGACCACGGTCGAGGAGGCGCAGGCGATCGTCGACGCCGCCAACCGGGCCGGCGTCAAGCTGATGGTCGACTTCCACAACCGGGTCAACCCGCCGATGGTCGCCGCCCGCGACCGGGTGCGCGACGGCTCGATCGGGACGCCGGCCTACGGCTACGCCCGTCTCAGCAACACGACCTTCGTGCCGATGGAGATGCTGCGCTGGGCGAACCGGACCTCGGCCCTCTGGTTCCTCGGCAGCCACGCGGTCGACATCATGCGCTTCATCCTCGACGACACGGTGGTCCGGGTGCAGGCGGTGACGCGCTCCGGCATCCTGCGCCACCTCGGGGTCGACGTGCCCGACTTCCACGTCGCCATCGCCGAGTTCTCGCGGGGGGCGGTGGTCACCTTCGAGCACGCTTGGATCCTGCCGCGCAGCCAGCCGATGGTCTACGACTTCAAGGTGGAGCTGCTCGGCAGCGAGGGTGCGGTCTACGTCGACACCTCGCACAGCGGGACGGCGACGGTCCATGCCGGCGGCCGGATGGACTACGTCGACGTGCTCGGCGCGACGCCGACCAGCGACCTGCGGGCCGGCGGCTTCGTCTCGGAGGCGATCGCCCAGTTCACCGACGCGGTGCTCTACGACCGGCCCGTGCTGGCCAGCGGCGAGGACGGGGTGGAGGCGACCCGGATCGTCGCCGCCATCCAGCAGTCGGCGGAGACGGGGCGGGCGGTCGATTTGTGAAGTTCGCCCCTGCCCGCTTGCCTCTCTCGAGAGGGGCGACCGGCGAGGGATAGGCACCAGATCGGTCCGATGGCGGCGTTCGTACCGCTCGGCCGGGCGCGTCGGGGCCGCCCTCACCCCCCAGCCCCCTCTCCCCTTGCGAGGGGAGAGGGGGAGATCTCCGTTGGAGAGCGACTGGAAAGCCGCCGCGCCGCGGCAATCTGAGGGTCCGGGGGAGGGCCAAGCCCTCCCCCGATTCTGTTGCTCCCCCTCTCCCGCCGCCTGACAAGGGGAGGTTCCCGTCGGGAAGCGGCCGCGCCGCGGCAATTAGGGGGACCGGGGTAATACCAATTGTGCGAACTAACGCCCTGTTCACGCGCGGGGAGACAGCTGCGCTGCCTCGTCGTCCGGCCCGTCGAGGGGCGAAGGTCACCCACGCATCTCGGCACCGCCTGCTCGAACCGAATCCGCCGTTATGGGACACAAGCCCTCGCGGTTGGTATAAGGCTTGGCCCTTCCTCGATCTGATCTCCCCCTTGGCGGCTGACAGGGGAGGTGTCCGATCGATGGCGGCCTTCGCACCTCGCGGCCGGGCCCGCCGGGACCGCCCTCACCCCCCAGCCCCCTCTCCCGCCGCGGCGGGAGAGGGGGAGCTATTGAACCGGGGGAGGGCCAAGCCCTCCCCCGAACCCCCGTTTGCCGCTGCGCGGCCGCTTCCCAATGGGAACCTCCCCCTGTCAGGCCGCCGCGGGAGAGGGGGAGAAGCTTGCTCAGGGGAGGGCCAAGCCCTCCCCCGAACCCCCCAGTTGCCGCGGCGCGACCGCGCTCCGACGCATGCCTCCCTTTGGCAGCCGCCGCAGGCGAGAGAGGTGAGGGCCGTCCCGACGCGCTCGGCCGCGAGGCGCACTGCCGCTTTCGACCAGGGGCCGCGTTCGGGCCAGCCGGGCCAGTTTGCGACCGGAGCGCGGGGGCCGGCGGCAAGGGGCACGTGCCTCCCGCCGGTTCGGCGTGTCCGCGCCGCAACGAGGGCCGTCGACGGCGGGGCCGGACGCGTCCACAATGCCCCGCGCAAGGTTGACCCGCCGGTCTCGGGTCGGAGGCGGCGATGAGCGAGACTTCGCCCGCTGGCGGGCAGATCCCCGGCGACAACCGACGACGGGCCGTGGTCGCCGGCGGCGTGGCGGCGCTGCTGCTCGTGCTGGCGGTGGCCGCCAGCCGACCGCCGACGATCGCGGTCGGCGGCGGCGAGGCGAACGCCGGGCCGCTGGTCGCGGTGATGCACACGGTCGAGGTCGTCGGGCTGGCGCTGGAAGCCGCCCTGCTGGTGCTGCTGGTCGTGCTCCTCTGGCCGCAGCGTCGGCCGAAGGACGACGAGGAGCCGAAACCGCAGGCCCGGCCGGTGCCGTGGTGGCTGCGCCTGGTCATCTTCCTGATGCCGCTGGTCATGCTCGGGACGCTGATCTGGACGGTGCTCCACCTCCGGCCGGGGATGACGCAGCCGGGCGAGTCGCCGCTGGTCGGGATCGCGCCGACGACGTCGGACGAGACGTCGGCGTTCGGCGGGACGCTGGGACTCGCCGGCTGGGAGGTCCTGCTCGCGCTGCTGCTGGCCGCGGCCATGGTCGCGGCGGTGCTCCGGCAACTGTTCTGGCTGCCGCGGCGCGAGCTTGTCGAGGACGCGCCGAAGCCGAGCCGGGAAGCGGAGGCGCTGGCGGCCGCGGTCGCGGCGAGTCTCAGTGACGCGCGGGAGGAGACCGACCCGCGGCGGGCGGTGATCGCCGCCTACGCCACGATGGAGCGGGTGCTGGCCGAGCGCGACCTGCCGCGACGCGAGTCGGAGGCGACGCTGGAGTACATGGAGCGGCTGTTCGGCGCGCTGCCGACCGGGCGGGAGGCGGTGGCGACCCTGACCCGCCTGTTCGAAGTGGCCCGCTTCAGCCAGCACGAGGTGCCGCCCGCGGCGAAGCGGCAGGCGATCGACGCCCTCGTCCGCCTGCGCGACGCGCTGGGGGGGACGGCGTGATCGGCCGCTTCGTCCGCAACCCGGTCGGGTTCGCGCTGCTCAGCGTGGCGCTGTCCCTCACCTTCGCGGTGGTTCTGCTCGGGCTGACGCTGCCGGTGCTGTGGCCGCTCCTGCTGCGGTGGCACGCCGTCGTGCTCGGGATGCTGGCGATCGTCGGGGCGATCCACCTCCTGACGCTGCGGACCCCGGTCGATGCCCGCCGGCCGCGGGACGTCTGGTGGGAGGCCGCCCCGCCGCCCGACGCCGCCCCGCCCCGGCTGGAGGAGATCGAGCGGATGGTCGTCTCCTCGAAATGGAGCGCCGCCGACTTCAACGCCCGGCTGCGCCCCGTGCTCTGGGAGATCGCCGCCCAGCGGCTGGCGACGCGCGAGGGGCTGGACGTCGCGCGCGATCCTGCCGCCCGCGCCCGCCTGGGGGAGGCGACGTGGACCCTGCTCGCGCCGCGGGGCGCGGTCGCCGAGCGGCGATCGGGCGGGGTGACGCCGGAGACGGTCCGGGCGGTGGTCGACCAACTGGAGGGGATCGGTGGCGGACCTCGGGGTTGAGGCGGTCGCGGCCCGCGCGGAGCGGATCCTCGACGAGGTGGGGCGGGCGGTGGTCGGCAAGCGGGACGTGCTCTCGCTGGTCCTGATGGCGATCCTCGCCGACGGCCACGTGCTGCTGGAGGACGTGCCGGGCCTGGCCAAGACGCTGGTCGCCCGCTCGTTCGCGACGGCGACCGGGCTCGGCTTCCGGCGGGTCCAGTTCACCCCCGACCTGATGCCGAGCGACGTCACCGGCTCCTACCTCTACAACCAGCGGCAGGGGGAGTTCGCGTTCCGGCCGGGGCCGATCTTCACCAACCTGCTGCTGGCGGACGAGATCAACCGGGCCCCGGCCAAGACGCAGGCGGCGTTGCTGGAGGCGATGCAGGAGCGGCAGGTGACGATCGAGGGGGAGACCCACCCGCTGCCGCCGCCGTTCGTGGTGATGGCGACCCAGAACCCGATCGAGTTCGAGGGCACCTACCCGCTGCCGGAGGCGCAGCTCGACCGCTTCCTGATCCGGACCGGGATCGGCTACCCGACCCGCGACGAGGAGTGGCAGGTGCTGCAGCGGCGGATCGAGCGGCGGTCGGACGACGCCCCGGTGCAGCCGGTGGCCGACGCCGCCGAGTTGCTGGCGATGCGGGCCGCGATCGAGCTCGTCCACGTCGCGCCGGCGGTCGGCCGCTACATGGTCGACCTCGTCGCGGCGACCCGGCGCAACCCGCAGCTGCAGGTCGGGGCGAGCCCGCGCGGCTCGCTGGCGCTGCTGAAGCTGTCGCGCTGCCGGGCGGTGCTGGCCGGGCGCGACTACGTGCTGCCGGACGACGTGAAGGCGGTCGCGGTGCCGGCGCTCGCCCACCGGCTCTCGCTGCGGCCGGAGCTCTGGGCCCGGCGGGTGCGGCCGGAGGAGGTGGTGCGGGCGACGCTGGACGAGGTGCCGACCCCGCCGACGACCGAGGCCGAGCCGGTGCGGGCGTGACCCGCGCCGCTGCGCCGAAGCTGGTCGGCTACGCCGCCCTCGGGGCGGTCCTGACGGTGCTCGGGCTGGCGCTGGGGCGACCGGAGCCGACGCTGCTCGGCGCGCCGTTCCTCTTCGCGCTGCTGGTCGGCGCGGCGCTGGCGCGGCAGCCGGCGATCCGGGCGGCGGTCCGGGTCGCGCCGACGGAGGCGGTCGAGGACGAGGAGGCCGAGGTCACGGTCGACCTGACCGCCGACGGGCCGGTGGCCCGGGCCGAGGTCGCGCTGCTGCTGCCGGAGGGGCTGGCCCCGGCCGCGCCCGGGGCGGTCGCCGCGGTCTCCCTGCGGCCCGGGGAGACGCGAAGGGTCCGGTTCGGCATCGACTGCCGCCAGTGGGGCGGCTACGGGCTGGGCATGGTGCGGGTTCGGGCCCGGGACCCGTTGCGCTTCTTCGCCGACGAGGGGACGTTCGACCAGCGGCAGGCGCTGCGGGTCTTCCCGCGGCCGGAGTCGTTCCGCAGCCTGCTGCGGCCGGCGGAGACGCAGCCGTGGGCGGGGAACCGGCTGGCGCGGGCGAAGGGGGACGGGATCGAGTACGCCGACATCCGCCCCTTCGCCGCCGGCGACCGGGTGCGGAGCATCAACTGGCGGCTGACGGCCCGCCGCGGCGAACTGCACGTCAACGAGCGGCACCCGGAGCGGAACAGCGACGTGGTCATCTTCCTCGACGCCTTCAGCGACGTGACGCGCGACGGCGGGGGGACCCGCCTGCAGGCGGTGCGAGGGGCGGCTGCGCTCGCCGAGCGCTACCTAGCGGTGCAGGACCGGGTCGGGCTGGTCACCTTCGGCGGCATCCTGCACTGGCTGGGGCCGGCGTCGGGGCCGACCCAGCGGCAGCGGATGGTCGAGGCGCTGATCGAGACCGACGTCGTCTTCAGCTACGCGTGGAAGGAACTGTCGGCGATCCCGCCGCGGATGTTGCCGCCCGACGCGCTGGTGGTCGCGCTGTCGCCGTTGCTGGACGAACGGTCGGTGAACGCGCTGTTCAACCTCGCGGCGCGGGGGATCGACCTCGCGATCGTCGAGATCGCGCCGGAGCCGTTCGCCGCCCCCTCGCCCGGTCAGGTCGGCGACGCGGCGTTCCGGATCTGGCGGATGGAGCGGGAGGCGGTCCGGGAGCGGTTCCGGCAGCTGGGGGTGCCGCTCGCGACCTGGCGTGACGGGGAGCCGATGGAACAGGCACTGGCGGAGCTGGCGGCATGCCGACGTCGACCGCGACTCGCGCGCGCCTGAGCGTCGCCGGCGCGGCGCTGCTGCTCGGCCTCGGGCTGGCCGGCGGGTCGGTCGCGCTCGCGCCGGCCGAGGGCGTGGTCATCGCCGGCGCGGCGGGGGCGGTCGTGCTGGCGGCGGTGCTCGCGCTGGTGGCGGCGCGGCTGCTGCCGGTCGCGCTCGGGCTGATCGCCGGCGTCTTCCTCGTCGCGCTGGCGGTGCGCCGGGAGGGTGCGCCGTTCCTCGCGGCGGGCTGGGGGGTGGCGTTGCTGCTGGCGGCCGAGCTGGCCGACTGGTCGTTCGAGCTGGCCCTGCCGACCCACGACGCGCCGGGGCTGAGACGGCGGCGAGCGGCAACGATCGGCGGGCTGACGCTGGCCGCGGCGGCGGTCGGCGGCGCGGCGGCGGCGCTGGGGCAGGCCCCGGTTTCGGGCGGCGTCGTGCTGGCGGTGGCCGGGGTCGGGGCGGTGGTGGCGATCTTCGGCGGCGTGATCCTGGCGGGACGCTGATGGCTCCCCCAAGGCCCTCTGCTCGCCGCAATCCGCCAAGGGGAGCCGGCTGGCGGACCGACAGCGGCATCCGGCCATCTCGGCCGGCCGGTGTGACCGGGATGGACCTTCCCCACCAGTCTCTCCTGTCGCTGCGGCTCACCGGGGGAGGCATCTGATCGAGAGCGGTTGTTGCGTCTCGCGACCGGGGCCGCCCTCACTCCCCAGCCCCCTCTCCCGCGGCGGCGGCTGAGAGGGGAAGGTCTCCGTCGGGAAGCGGCCGCGCCGCGGCAATCGGGGGTTCGGGGGAGGGCTTGTCCCTCCCCTGAGCCTGTTCCCCCCT
>JBDHWC010000058.1:0-14393 GCA_039809985.1 Thermomicrobiales bacterium
GTCGAACCCGCAACCTGCTGTTTACAAAACAGCTGCTCTGCCAGTTGAGCTACGTCGGCTGACGGCCGGAGGCCACCTGCCCAGTATACGCGGCGGTCCGGGGGCGGGGCGTTGCCGCAGCGGGGGCAATCACGCTCGGCAGGGTCCGGCCCGGATGCTTCACCCGGTCAGGCGACGACCTCGCGCTCTGCCGGCTGGGCGAGGTGCTCGCCGCGGTCGACGATCTCGCGCAGGGCCCGCGCCGTCTCCCAGACGTCGACGAAGCGGGTGTAGAGCGGGGCTGGGGCGATCCGGATCACGTTCGGCGGCCGGAAGTCGGGCACGATGCCGCGGGCGACGAGGGCGCGGGCGATCGCCGCCGCCTGCGGGTGCTCGACCGCGACGTGGCCGCCGCGCCGCTCCGGCTGGCGCGGGGTGCCGACGGCGTAGCCGTACGGCGGCGCGGTCAGCCCGGTGGTCTCCAGCAAGTCGACGAGGTAGTCGGTCAGGGCGAGCGACTTGGCGCGAAGGGGCTCGATGCCGGCCTCGGCGAAGAGGCGCAGGGTGCCCCGCAGCGGGGCGGCGGCGAGCAGCGGCGGGGTGGAGACCTGCCAGCGACCGGCCGCCTCGGCCCCGTCCCAGTCGGGCGCCATGTCGAACTGGCGACGCTTGTCGGAGCCCCACCAGCCGGCGAGGGCCGGCTCCGCGCCCCAGTGGCGGCGGTTGACGTAGAGGCCGCCGACCGCCCCCGGGCCGCCGTTCAGGTACTTGTAGGAGCACCAGACGGCGAAGTCGACGCCCCAGTCGTCAAACCGGTGCGGCACCGCCCCGACCGAGTGGGCGCAGTCGAAACCGACCACGATGCCCCGCTCCCGGCCCGTCGCCGCCAGCCGCGGCAGGTCGAGCAGCTGGCCGGAGCGGTAGAGGACGCTCGGCAGGACGACGAGCGCCACGTCGTCGGTCATCGTCGCGACGATGTCCGCCTCGTCGACGGTGCGGCCGTCGGCGGAGGGGACCAGCACGAGGTCCGTGGCCGGTTCGCCGCCGCGGGAGCGGACGAGGCTCTGCAGGGCGTGGAGGTCCGACGGGAAGTCGAGCGCGGTCGCGACGATCTTGCGGCGATCCGCCGTCGGCTGCCAGAAGGTGCCGGCGAGGTTGTGCAGGTTGACCGTGGTGCTGCCGGTGACGACGACGGCGGCCGGCTCCGCCCCGACCAGCGGGGCGACGAGCGCGCCGAGTTCCTCGCCGAGGGTGAACCACGGCGGGTCGGCCCCCATCCAGCCGGCGATGCCGAGCGTCCGCCACTGCGCGAGCGCGCGCAGGGTCTCCGCCTCCGCGTCGCGGCAGAGGAGGCCGAGCGAGTTGCCGTCGAGGTAGGTCTGGCCGGGGATCAGGTGGAAGCGGTCGCGGAACGGGGCGAGCGGGTCGGCGGCGTCGAGGGCCCGGGCGCGGGCCTCCCCGTGGCCGTGGTCGGGTGTCGGCGCGGGCGCGGCGGGCATCGTCGGGTCCTCCCAGCGAACGGATCGGCGGCACGGCGGCTCGTCGGCCGGAACGTCGGCGGAGAGTGTCGCCGATCCGGGCGCGGCGGGCCAGAGCGAGCATCGAGGATGCCGTCATCCTCCATAACCTAACAGAGGTATGGACAGAGCATCGGGGCTGCGCTACGATCAGCGCACGTGCTGCCGCACAGCGCGCTGCCGCCCCGAGTGGGTCGCCCAGCGGACACGCAAGGCGGGTCGTCAGCGATCGGAGGGGATGCCCGCGTGCCCGCCGCCCTGCCTCGTCGCCCCCGTCCTTTGCGCCCGCTGCTGGCGTGGCTGTCGTTCCTCGTCCTGGCCGGAGCGTGGCTCGGGGCGCTGGCGGGGCCGGCGCGGCCGGCCGGCGCGCAGGCGGGCACGCCGCCGGCAGGGGCGACGGCTGGCGACTGCCCGGACAGCACGGCCGCGGCGTCCTCGGCGTCCGCGGGCTTCGTCTCCGACTACGTGGTCTTGGTCGACGTCAGTGGCTCGATGGTCGGCGGCGGGTCCGATCCCGACGCCACGGACATCTTCAAGGATGTCAAGGCGTCTGCCGAGCAGTTCGTCCGAGGTCTGCCAGAGACCGGGCCGGGGAATCTCATCGTGCTGCCGTTCGGGGAGACTGCGGACGTGTCCCGGGTTCGGCAGTTCGGGCTCGGCTCGGTCCCCGGCCCCGACGGCGGCAAGGCGGACGCGATCGCCTACATTGACGGGCTCGCGGCAGAAGACAATTACACGCACATCACCGAGGCGATCACGGTCGCCCTCGACCAGCTCGGCCGCTTGGTCGGGCAGGACGAGACCGCCCACGCCCAGACGATCCTGCTCTACACCGACGGGATCGGCAACGGTCCCGGCGACGTTGACGGCGGCCAACCCACGTTCGAGAACGCCGCCGCCGCGATTCGCGACTACAAGCAAGCCCATCCCCGGCTCTTCGGCTACTACGTTGCGCTCGGCGTCGACCTGCCGAACACGAAGCCGCTCGAGGACGTCGGCATCACCGTCGTCTCCTCGTCGCGCGACGCGGTGCCGGAGGTGCGGCAGGTCTCGCTGGCGATGGCCGAGCCGGACCTCGGCACGATTCGCCCCGGCGGGACGGCGACCAACCGCCTCTGCGTCGTCGCCGGGGCCGGGGCCGACCCGGTGGCCGTCTCGGTCGCGCTCGACCGCGCCTCCCTGCCGGACGGGCTCGACCTGTCGCTCGCCCCGCCGACGGGCAGCCTCGGCGGCGACGGGCTGCCGCTGGCCTGGACGCTGGGGGACGCCCCCGACGCCCTCGCCGGCACCCGCCAGACGGTGCAGGTGAACGTCTCGACCGCCGACCGGGGCGTCGTCCTCGTGCCGGGATTGCTCGACGTCGACCTGACGGTCGCGCCGGTCGTCAGCCTCGGCCCGCTGACGTTGCCCGGGCTGAAGGTGGGGCGCGAGCCCGCGCCGAGCGGGCCGCTGGCGTGGGACGCGCCGATCGACTACGACCTCGGCCCCAGCGGCCGGCTGACGCTCTCGGCCGACCTCGCCCGGGCCGCCGCCGCCTTCCCCGGGGCCACGGTCGGCTTCAAGGTCGGCGACGCGGGCGCGGTGTCGCCGACCCTGACGCTGACCGAGAACGGCAAGGCCGCCTTCCTCCACGTCGAGCTGCCCGCCGCCGACGCCCTCGCCCAGCCGGACGGCGACCACGCGATCCCCTTCGACCTCGTGGCCGACGCCGGCGACGGCACCCTCCGCGCGGCGCAGGCCGAGCAGGGCACGGCGGGGAAGGGCACGGTCGGGCTCGAGGCCCCCTTCTCGGTGGTGCCGACGCCGACGGTCACGATCGCGTCGGTCGACCCGCTGCCGGAACGCCAGAGCGTCACGCTGAAGGGGGACGGCACGCTGGCGTGGACCGGGACGACGGTCGCCTACGACGCGGCGAACGGGGCCGCGGGGACCCTGAGCCTCGACGCCCGGCCGCTCGCCAAGACCTTCCCGAACGCGACGGCGGCGTTCGTGCTGCCGGACGGGTCGACCGCGCCGTCGGTCGACCTTGCCGACGGGCCGGGCACGGTCGGCATCGAGATCCGGGTGCCGGCGGCGGACGCGGCGGCGCTGGGGGTCGGCGACCACGACAGTTCGGTCGGGCTGGTCGTCGACGCGCGGGGCGCGGCGTTCCGGTCCGACGTCGACGGCTTCGCCAGCGGCGCGGACGGCACGCGCACCCTGCCGATCGCCGTGCCGGTCACGGTCTCCGAGAATCCGCAGGTCGTCTGCGCCGCGCCGGTCTTCCAGTCCGCGGCAGCCTCGTCCGAGAACGTCGGGCAGGCGGTCTGGACCGGCACGCTCGCCTGCTCGGCGGTGCCGCCGGGGGTGACCGTCGCCGCGACGACGGAGCCGCCGGACGCGGCGGGCGGCGCGCTCGGGTTCGCCGCCGCCGACGCCGCCCGCCCCCGCCGCGCCGCGCCGCTCGACGCCGCGGACGCGTCGGCCGCCCTGCGGCTGACGGTGCCGACGACCAGCGTCCTGAGCGCGGGCGCGGCCGGCCCGATCACCGCCGCGGTGACGGTGACCGCGTCCGACCCGGACGTCGACTTCGTCGTCGACGGCCAGCGGCTGGCGGGGCCGGGGCCGCACCGGATGCTCGTCTCGGTGTCGCCGCCGCCGGTGGTGGCGGTCGCCCCGCTCGGCGAGCCGGCGGCGCAGGACGTCTCCGACGCGGACGACGCGGGCCGCGTGGTCGAGTGGCGGCTGCCGCTCGCGGTCTCGCTCCGCAACGGCGCGGTCGCCGACCTGTCCGCGTCAGCGACCGCCGCCGACGGCCAGAAACTGGAGCACGCCACCGCCGGCATCAGCGTCGCCAACGGGCCGGCGCAGCCGACGCTGCACCTCGACCAGCCGAAGGACCTGTCGCTCGTCCTGCGCGTGCTGGCCGGTGACGTGCAGGCGGCCGGGACGGACTCGGTGCCGCTCTGCGTCGACCTGACCGTGGCCGCCGGGCCGGGCGGGGCGCTGCTCGACTGGCCGCAGGGCACGGCGGGCCCGGACGGCGCGGAGACGGGCCGCGCCTGTGGCGTCGCCGTCCTCGGGCCGTCGGTCGAGGTCACGGTCGGCGACCTCGCGCCGCTCTCCGCCGACCTCTCCGACCACGGGTGGACCGTGGCCGTCTTCCCGCCGGTGCCGGTGACGGTCAGCGAGCGGCACGGGGCGCGCGCCGCCGTGTCGGCCGCGATCGACCAGACCCGCTACCCGGGCGCGACGGCGACGCTGGCCGACGGCCCGAACGGGAAGCAGTTGCAGGTGACGGTGCCGCGGGCGGCGCTCGGGCCGCAGGACGAGCAGGCGGTGCCGGTCACGCTGCGGATCGACGCGCCGGGCGCGACGGTCAGCGTGCCGGGGTCGGGGTCGGCCGCGCCCGACGCGAAGACGGTCTCCCTCGACGCGGTCGTCCGCGTCGTCCGGCCGACGGTGACGCTGACGGCCTGCGAGAAGTTCGGCCCCTTCCCGGCCAAGGTCAAGAGCAACGACGAGCGGGACGCTGCGCCGGTCGAGGTCACGTGCGAGGTGAGCGTGGAGGCGACGAGCGGCGGCGGGCCGACGCTGTCGGTGTCGTCGGCGGGCCTCGCGCACGGTCGGGAGCATCTCGCGCCGACCGAGGTCGGCTTCCGGCTGCCGGGCGACGCGGACGACGCGGCGCTGCTGCCGTCCGTCACGCTGGGCAAGGACCAGCCGAAGGCGGTCGCGGTGCTGCGGTTCGACCGGCAGGCGGTCCGGGGCCTCGGGATCGGTGCCTACGACGCGACCGCGACGATCGGCGTCGACCCCGACGGCTCGTGCGTCGCCACCGCCGGGGACGCGCCCTGCCAGGCGGAGCCGTTCTCGCTGGCGGTCAACCCGGCGCGGGCCGAGGTGTACGAGCCGTTGTGCCTGACCTGCTGGGCGCTCAAGATCGGGGGCGGGCTGGCGGCGGTCGCGGCGGCGGGGGTGGCCTGGCTGGCGTGGCCCGGGATGCCGAAGAACGCCGAGGTCACGATCGACGGCGGCGGGCCGCAGTTCTTCCTGACCAGCAACCCGTCGGGCATCGGGACCACCGCGGTCCCCCTCGGACTCGGGCAGGATGTCGCCACCCTCACCGGCGGGCTGTTCAAACGAGTCTCGCTCAGTTTGGAGCCCCTGATCGACGGATCACCGCCGCCGTCGGTGACGGTGAACGGTGCCGCGCTCGCGCCGGGGAGCTCGCCGATGCGGTTGGACAAGGGCGACGTTCTGACGGTCGAAGGGGAGCAGATGACCATCAACTGGTAACCACTCTGACGGTCGTCTAACGAGACATCCCGCGACGGCCGCGCGGACTGGAACAGGCACGGAGCGCCGAGGGCGCTCGGAGACAATCGCCGCGGCGGCGCGGCAGGGGCGGTCGAACCGCCGGGAGGAACAGGGCGTGCCAGGGATCTTCGTCGGCATCGGGGGCATCGGCGGCTCGATCGTCGCCGAGGTGAAGCAGTCGCTCGACGTCAAGGTGCAATTGGCGGGGGACACCCCGTCGGCGAAGGAGGCGGCGAGCCAGTTCCGCTTCGTGCTGGTCGACACGTGGAAGGACGGCGTCACCAAGGGGTTCGACCAGTCGCAGTGCTTCGACCTGCCGGAGGGGCGCGACAAGTTCGAGGTCGACCAGAAGGTCGAGTCGTGGTACCACGGCGGCGACCCCGCCTTCCGCGCGTGGTGGCCGGCGCACAACGGCGGCCCGCTGCGGGCCGGGCCGTACGCCAGCGGCGCGGGCCAGTTGCGGGCGAAGGGGCGCCTCGCCTACCGGATCGCGCTGTCCGGGCTCGGGCGGCCGGTGGTGCCCGCCGTGCACGAGGCGCTGCGCGAGATCGACACGGTGCTCGGGCCGGCTCCCGGCATCCGCACCGTGCCGGTCTACCTCGTCTGCTCGCTCGGCGGCGGCACCGGCAGCGGCCTCGTGCTGACGCTCGCCCAGCACCTGCGGGAGACGTTGCCGGAGTACTGCCCGCTGGTGGGGGTCTTCCCGCTCGCCTCGGTCACCGAGCTGGGGCCCGGGGCGGCCGACGCCAAGAGCATCTGGGCCAACACCGACGCGGCGCTGCGCGAGATCGACTACGCGCAGCGGACCGGGGCGGAAGGGGGCAACGGGATCGTGCCCTTCTTCCAGTGGCCGGGGAAGGGGAACGTCGTCCACGGCAACAAGCAGCCGTTCGAGTACGTCTACCTCTTCGCCCGCGACAACCAGACCGGCCAGAGTCTGCTCGACTTCGAGCACTACCAGATGCTGATCGCCGAGGCGCTGATCGCCGAGAGCTTCTCCAGCCTGATCGACGAGGGGCTGCAGACCGGCATCCTCGGGCCGCACTCGCAGTTCATCATGCAGTTGCAGTCGAAGCCGCGGACGAAGGGGAAGCCGAACACCTACGCCAGCGCCGCGGTCGGGTCGCTCGTCTACCCGGTCGACCGGATCGAGCGGCACCTTGCGCGGCGCTTCGCGATCCGCGTGCTCGAGACGATGGCCACGCCGGCCGACGACGTGACCACGGCCGAGGCGGAGGAGTTCCTGAAGGCGAAGCGGCTGCGGTGGGGCAAGCAGCCGTCGCTCGAGCCGGAGCTGACGAAGCCGACGGTCGACCTCAACGGCAAGACGAAGACCCTGGTCGGCTTCCGGAACGCGCTCGACCCGGACACCGACCCGCGCTACGCCAAGATGGACGCGGCGGCGGCCAAGGCCGAGACGAACCAAGTCAGGACCCAGTTCGACGACTACCTCGGCAAGACGTACCACCCGTACCTGGAACTGCGGGTGGCCGAACTGGTCCGCAACTACTCCGGGCCGGCTGGCACGCTGCGGACGCAGGTCAACGCCTGGCTGGAGAAGAACGGGCCGAACGCCCTCGGCCAGACCTACGCCATCGTCCGGCTCGTGCGCGAGGAGCTCGAGGACGAGTGGCGGCAACTCAACCGGAAGATCGAGGGAACCAAGGAGGGCACGGGCGAGGCCAGTTTGCGCCGCGACCTGCAGCTGGCCGTCGACAACTGGGCCAACGCCCAGGCGCAACTGAACCGGAAGTCGGGCGGCGGCGTCGCCGGCATCTTCAACCGGGGCGGTCAGACCGGGAAGAAGACGTTCCTGACCCACGCGTGGCAGCCGTACAAGGCGAAGTCGGAGGAACTGGCGAAGGCCGAGGCGGCGCGGAAGCTCCTGCGCGACCTGGGGGCGGAGACGGCGAGGGTCGAGCGCGCGCTGCAGTTGCTCGTCGACAACGCCAACGACCTGCGGGCCGCGCTGGAGCGCTCGACCGCGGAGGACATCGGCGAGCACGGCAAGGCCGGCGTGCTCGACCTGGCGGTGCTCGACGACCCGAAACTGGTCGCCCATCGCTTTGACGACGCCCTCGCCGAGGCGACCGCGGCCGGCGTCGAGCGCTGCGCGATCAGCGTCACCGTCGGCGGCGGTGACGTCGAGCAGCCGACCGACACCTCTGGCGAGGCGGTCGTGGTCGCCCCGAAGGACGCCGAGCTGAGCGGCGTGGTGCGCAAGACGCTCGACAAGGCGCTCGACCCGAAGTCGGGATCGTCGGCGCTGCTGAACGACCAGTACCGCGACCATCTGGAGGAGGCGATCGTCGCGGCCGGCGTCGAGCGGATCGGGAAGCGAGTGCGCGAGCTGACGATCTGGGAGGCGCTGGCCGCGGAGTGCCGGGCCCGGCAGGCGCTCGGCATGCAGGACGCCGCGGTGGTCGACGCGCTGGCGCAGGTGCGCGTCCAGCGAAACAACGCCGAGGAGGCCGGCGTGCCGCCGCGCAACCTCGAGGCGCAGGTGCTGCAGGGCTTCATCCGCAACCGGCTCTTCGAGTGCCAGAAGCGGGTCCGCCCCTTCTGGAACCTGAACGGGCTGATGACGTCCAACCACGGCCAGCCGTACGGCTTCGTCGTGCTGGCCACCGACCAGCCCGCCTACCGCCGGGCGGAGTCGATGCTCGGCATCAAGGGGGTGCTGGAGCGGACGGCCGACCTGCTGCTCGCGAACTCCCCGAAGTGGATGCCCGGCCAGGACCGGATCGTCCTCTACAGCCGCGAGGGGGTCGTCCCGCTCTTCTACCTGAACGAGTGGGAACTGCGGAAGATGCGCGACGCCGCCGCCCAGAAGGAGTCGGAGAAGTTCCTCTACACGGACGTTCGCTTCAAGGACCACATCGACCCGGTGATCGGGCCGGAGGAGACGCGGAAGGAGACCCTCTGCTACGCGGTCGGGCTCGGCGTCGTCCTCGGCTTGGTGGAGGAGGGCGCGCTCGGCGACGACCGGCACCCCGACCTGACGTTCGCTGCGCCCGCCGCGGACGCCGACGGCGACGGCGCGGCCGGCACCCCGGCGGCGGCCCGCACCTTCCCGAACCTCGTGGCGGCGATCGACGCGCTGGAGCGGGACGACGCGTTCCGGGAGGGCTTCGTCAAGCAGGTCGACCGCGCGCTCGACGCCGTCGACCACGACGACCAGTACCGGCGGCTGGAGCAGGCGCTCAGCCATGCCCACGACCGCGTGCTGGCGGTGGCCGTCCTGCCGAAGTCGGCGGACGAGGAGGACCGCTGGCGGACCGTCGAGCGGACGATCCTGCAGCGGATGACCTACGGCCACTACCTCGTCAGTGGCCGTGACTGACGGCGGACGACCGCGCGGCTCCACCCTCTGGGTCGGGCTCGACCCCTTCGGGCAGGAGGTGGTCGACCGGCTCGGCCACTGGCTGACCGACGACGACGCCGGGCGGGAACTGGCGGCGGCGAATCGGCTGGTGCCGTTCGCGCCGCTGCCCGACCCGGCCGACGCCGGCGACGACCAGCCGCCGTACGACCCGGCCGCCGACCTCGTCCAGGCGGCGATGGGCGACCTGCTGAGCGGCCGCCAGAGCCGGGCGGCGCTCCGCTACGCCGACCGGCAGGTGCTGGTGCCGCACGTCTGGCTGGTCGCCGACCTCGGCTCGACGGAGACCGAGCACCTCGCGCCGTGGGTGGCGCGGCTGATGGCTCGGCTGCGCGCGCTGCACGTCGAGGCCCGCGTCTACCTGCTCCTGCGCCACCTCTCGTGGGGCCGGGGCGAGGAGGAGCAACTGGCCGCCGCCGCTCGCCTGCGGCACCTGACGCGCGAGGTGCTGGCCGGCAACCCGGCGACCGGCGCGGCGGCGGCGGCGTTCGTCGTCTCCGACCGCGACGGGGTGCTCGGCGTCTACGCTCCCGACGAGACGGGCGCGGTCGTCCACCGCTTCGCCGACCTGCTGCTGCTCGGCGACTTGGCGCACGGCGACGCCGAGGGGCAGAGCCGCGTCTTCGTGCCGCCGATCGGCGGCGGCCCCGGCGGCTGGGAGACGCTGCCGGTCTTCGGCAGCTGCGCCGGCACCGCCGCGCTCTGGGACGCCTGGGGCCTGTTCCGGGAGCACGCCGAGGCCCGGCGGGCGGTGCTGGTCACGGCCCTCGACCGGCCCGCCCCGGCCACCTTCGAGCCGAAGCACCCCAGCCTGCAGCCGGTCTCCTCCGAGGCGGCGGGCGGCTGGCCGGTGCTCGACCTGCCGCGCTGGTCGCCGCGCTTCTGGAACGGGCCGCGGCAGGAGCACGATCGCTTCACCGACCTCACCGACGCCTGGCGGGAGGCGGCGGAACGCTGGCGGCACGCGATGCTGGTGACCTACGAGGACCGGCGGTCCAGCCTGGCGCACCAGTCGGAGCAGGCCCGGGACGCCTACTTCGCCGAGCTGGAGGCCATCGGCCAGCAGACGCTCGACGACGACTCGCTGCCCGGCTTCTTCTCGCCGATGCGCCGGCTCTACGACCGGGCTAAGGCCGACCTCCGGGTCCGGCGCTCCGACCTCGGGCGGGTGGTCGCGCCGGGCGACGTCGACCCGACCGACGCCACGTCGAGCGTCCCCGACCCGAACGACGCGCTGGCCGGGGCCGACGAGCGGCTGGTCGCCGCGTTGGAGCGGAAGATCAACCCCAGCCTGATGCGGCAGGTCGCCCTCATGACGTGGCTGCTCGGGGTGGCGTGGCTGGCGCTGGCGCTGTGGCGCATCGAGGACATCTGGACATGGTTCGTCGGCCGGGGGGAACCGACCGTGCCGCATGTGCCCGAGCCGCCCGGGCAGAACCTGCCCGGCATCCTGAAGGTGCCGCTTGCGTTCTTTTCGGAACTCGGCTACCTCGTCAAGCTCGCGTGGTACCAACTGGAGGATGCCACCCACGACCCCATCAGGGGGTGGCTCGACGGGTTGCAGGCCGCAGGTGTCGGCAAGCTGGTGCTGGCCGGCGTCGGCATCGCCCTCGCCTACGGCGCGCTCCTCCTCGCCATCGCCGTCTTCACCGCGCTGCGGCAGCGGGTCGTGCTGGAACGTGCGTATCGCGATTACTACGACGCGGCGCGGCGCTGGCGGGACCGGGCGGCGCACGACCTGCCGGCGAAACTGGCGGCCCGCGAGCTCGCGCTCAGCCGGACCAACGTCACCGTCTGCGAGCTGGTGATCGACGAGCGGCTGCGAGCGCTCGACCGGCTGCGCGTGCAGTTCCAGCAGCCGGTCGCCGCGCCGCCGGAGCCGGACCCGGCGATCGCCAGCCACATCCGGCCGGCGGGGCCGCCGCCGCGGCCGCTGAACGACATCCAGGTGGCGCAGATCCTCGCCGCCTTCCGGCGCACCCTGCTCGACGACCCGGGCCTGCGGGCCGAGCCGGCCGCAATCGCCGAGGGGCTCTTCCGCGAGGCGTCGCGGGTGGCGGGCGACCCCGCGCCCGACCTGCTGCTGGAGGCGCACCGGCTGCGGCGCGGCCTGCTTGACGGGTTCCCGCCGGACGGCGCGGTCCGCTGCCCGCCGCTGGCGGCGACGATGCCGGCCGAGTTCGCGCCGCCGACCGTGGCCCGCTTCGTCGGCGCGCCGGCCCGGGTGGCGGCCGCGCTGCGGCTGCCGCCGGGCAGCCCGCTGGTGGTGCCCTTGGCGGTCGACGACCGCTTCTACAGCGTGGTGGTGCGCTCGGGGATGAGTGCTCGGCGGGTGCTCGGGCTGGAGCTGGTCGACGAGGGGGACGAGCCGGTCGACGCGACCGCGTCGCCGCTCGGGGCGGAGGCGGGGTGAGGGGATGCGCTGGTTCGCGAGCTTCTGGCTGACGGCGGTCGTCGTCGCGGTCACGGCCGGAATCTGGCTGGCGTGGGTGATCTCGCGCGGCGGCGTTCTCGTCCCGCAGGCGATCGTGCTCTTCGCGATCGGCGTCTACGCGCTGGCACGGGCGCTGGTGCACCGGGTGCTGGCCTACACCGACTCGGCAACCGAGGCGTCGCCGCGGGGCGGCCAAGGCAGGCGGGCCGCCCTCGGCCGCTGGGTGATCGACCATTTCCACAACCCGACCGGGCTCTGGCTCGGGCCGTACACGGTGGCGATGGCCGCGCTCGCGACGGGAGCGTCGGCGTTCGCTCGGGCCGTCGCCACCGACGGAGCGGAACGGTTCGCGGTCGCCGCCCTCGCCGTGCTGACCGGTCTCTACGCCTCGACCTTGACGCTGGCGATGCTCCTTCCCGACCCGCCGATCCCGCTGCGGACACCCCCCGACGTGACGCCGCTCGACCCGATCCTCGACCTGCCGACTGAAGCGCCGGGCGCGGCAGCCCCGTGACCTGAGCGGCAACGCCCGGCTGGGGTGCCAGTTCCTTCATCCCGGCGGTCGGGATCGACGAGACCCCCTCCCCTACCCCGCTCCCATCGTGATGACTGGCACGGGGGCCTCCATTCGGGAAGCGGCCGCGCCGCGGCGACCCGAGGTTCGGGGGAGGGCCAAGCCATCCCCCGAACCCGTTGCCTCCTCCCTCCCGCCGAGTCTTGCAGGGGAAGGTTTCCGTCAGGAAGTCGCGGCGCGGCGACCCGGGGTGTGGGGGAGGGCCAAGCCATCCCCTGAGCCAGTTTCTCCCCCTCTCCCGCCGCCGCGGGAGCGGGGGTTTGGGGGGTTGAGGGCGGTCCCGGCGGGACCGGTCGCGAGGCGCGGCCGCCACCATCCTTCGAATAACCTCCCCTTGTCAGTCCCGCCGAGTGGGAGCGGGGGTTTGAGGGTGAGGGAATCGCCCCGGCCCTCGGCTACCATCCCACCGCGCGGCAACGGCGCGGTGCGGGGGAGGCTTGGTCATGCCCGGTCGGGGGGTGGACGTCGCGGTCGTCGGCGGCGGGATCATGGGGGCGAGCATCGCCCGGGAACTGGCCCGACGGGGGGCCGGCCGGGTGGTGCTGTTCGAGCGGGGGACGATCGCGGCCGGGGCGAGCGGCAAGACGGGGGCGCTGCTGCGGCGGCACTACTCGAACCGGCCGGAGGCGGTGCTCGCCCAGCGCGGCTGGCAGGTCTACGCCAACTGGCCGGACGCGGTCGGCGGCGAGCCGGTCCACACCGCGACCGGGCTGGTGGTGACCGTCGACACCGGGCCGGCCTTCCCGCGCAACGCCGAGCGGCTCCGTCGCAACGTGGCGATGCAGAACGGGCTCGGCATCCCCTCCCGGGTGGTGACCGCGGCCGAGCTGCGCGACCTGCAGCCGTTCGCCGACTGGGACGACGTCGAGGTCGCCGCCTACGAGCCGGACAGCGGCTACGTCGACGCCGTCGCCGCCACCCGCGGCATGGCGCTGGCCGCCCGCCGGGCCGGGGCCGAGGTGCGGGAGGGCACCGCCGTGCTCGGCGTCGCCCTCGACGGCGACCGGGTGGCCGGGGTGCGCACCGTCGAGGGGGTCGTCCCCGCCGGGCGGGTGGTCGTCGCGGCCGGGCCGTGGACGAACTGGGCGCTGGCGGGAAGCGGCGTGACGCTGCCGCTGGAGGCGCTGCGAGTGCAGGTCGCCATCCTGCACCGGCCGCTCGACCTCGAGCCGCCGCACTTCGTCTACCTCGACACGGCAACCGGCGTCTTCACCCGGCCTTGGGCGCCGGGGCGGACGATGGTCGGCGTCGCCGGCGGCGACCAGCACGACCCGGTCGACCCCGACGCCTACGACGAGCGACCCGATCCCGACTACGGGCGGCTGGCGACCGAGGCGATCGCGCGGCGCATCCCGCGGATGCGCGGCGCGGCCTACCTGACCGGCCAGGTCGGCCTCTACGACATGTCACCGGACGCCCACCCGATGCTCGGCGCGGTCGGGCCGGAGGGGTTGTTCGTCGCCGCCGGGTTCAGCGGGGCGGGCTTCAAGAAGGGGCCTGCCGTCGGCGAGGCGATGGCGGGCCTGCTCCTCGACGGCGGCGTCGACTGGGTCGACCTCGCCCCCTTCCGCCCCGACCGTTTCATCGACGAGGGCTGGCGCGCCCCGTGGAGCGACACCGAGTACGACCTCGGCAGCGACTTCGGGCACGGGTTCTGAGTTGGCTGATGGTTGATGGCTGGCGGGACAATACCGTCTGCCGCCAGCCATCAGCCGCCAGCCGCTAGCTCGGCAGCGGCATCCGGACCACCGACGCGCCACCGGCGAGGGTGCCGAGGTTCGCGATGTAGAGCATCTTGTCGGGGCCGACCGCGACGGCGGTCGGCATCACCAGCCCGTCGCCGAGGACGACGGACTTGGTGCCGTCCGGGGCGACCCGGGTCAGCTGGCCGGCCATCGTCGCCGGGTCGCTCGGGTTCAGGTTGGCGAGACCGCCCTTGAGGAACTCGAGGACGTAGAGACTGCCGTCCGGCCCGTAGGCGATGTCGATGATGTTGGTGAAGCCGTCGGTCACCTTGGTCGGCTCGCCGCCGGCGACCGGCACGCTCCAGATCGCGGCCGCGCCGACCGGGAAGGGTGCGCCGGTCAGGTTGCCGACCGTCAGGGTCGTCCCGTCGGGCGAGATCGCGAGCGCGTCGGGCACGTTGTTGTAGGGCATCTTGCTGCCGTCGGGCAGGGTCGCCTCGGCGTCCTTGAAGACGGCGAGGGT
>JBDHWC010000059.1:0-14232 GCA_039809985.1 Thermomicrobiales bacterium
CGGCAATCCGGGGGCTCGGGGGAGGGCTTGGCCCTCTCCTGAGGCTGTTTCTCCCCCTCTCCCGCCGCCGCCTGACAGGGGGAGGTATCCGTTGGGAAGCGACTGGAAAGCCGCCGCGCCGCGGCAATCCGGGGGTCCGGGGGAGGGCTTGGCCCTCCCCCGAGTCATTTTCTCCCCCTCTCCCATCGCCATGGGAGAGGGGGTGGGGGGGTGAGGGAGTCCGCGCCGCCCGCTACGCCTCAACCGGCAGCACGATCCGGGACGGCATCGGGCCGCCGTGGTGGACCGTGTTGGTCGCCACCTTCAGGTCGGTCTGGTTCTTCAGCGGGCCGAACTGGTTCAGGCTGCGGGCGAACCACGGGAAGTCGCTGCTGGTGATCGTCACCCGGATCCGGTGGCCGGGCAGGAAGCGGTGGTGGGCCGGCCAGAGCTCGACGTCGAACTTCGCCGGCTCGCCCGGGACCAGCGGCGCGGGGTCGGTCAGAGAGTCGCGGTAGGAGGCGCGGCGGCAGCCTTGGCAGACCTTGACCGAGGTGCCGTCCGGCGCGACGTCGGTCAGCCGGACGTGCCACTCGGTGTCGTCGCAGTCGCTGCTGGCCCAGAACTCGAGGTGCGGCCAGCCGGAGACGACGAGCGCCTCGGCCAGCGGCTCGCCGGTGTAGACGAGGACGTCGGGCCGGGCCTCGACCGGGTTCATCACGATCGGGACCTCGTTCTCGACGTAGTCGTTGACGTCGATCTGGGTCGGCGCGGGGTCGGCCGGGTCGTAGCGGTAGGCGCGGCCCGGCTCGGGGTCGGCGGCGGGCGACTCGGCCAGGCTCCCGGTCGCGCCGTCCCAGCGGAGGTAGCGGTGGGCGACGCCGGTGGCGCGGGGCCAACGGTCGCCGGCCCGCCACTGGTTCGCGCCGGTCTCGTAGAGGCGGACCGGGAGGTCGCGCTCGACCCCGTTGTCGATCCCCTTCAGCCAGTGGTCGAACCAGCGGAGGTGGACCTCGTCCATCTCGACCGCGGCCTCCGGGGCGAGCGGCACCCCGGCGTACTGGTCGTCCGGCCAGCGGCTGTTGAGATGGCTCCACGGCCCGACCAGCAGCTGCTGGCGGTCGGCGGCGGGGGAGCGGGACGCCATCCCCTCGTAGTGGTGCATCGCGCCGAGCAGGTCTTCGAGGTCGTACCAGCCGGTGACGTGCAGGCAGGGGACGTCGATCAGCCGGTAGCGGTCGGTGTAGTCGAGGGCCCGCCAGAAGTCGTCGAGGGTGTCGTGGTCCATCAGGTCGCGCCACGTTAGGCCGGGGGTGTCGACGACCTCGCCGACCGCCTCCAGCGGCAGGCGGCGCAGCACCTCGTCCCAGTCGAGCAGCTTGGCGGCGTGGCCCTCGGTGATCCGGCGGCGGACGGCGAAGGCCCACCAGCCGAAGTAGAGCTGGAAGCAGCCGTCGGTGTAGGGGATCTCGCGCTGCCAGCGGCCGGCGGCGGAGGTGCTGACCATGCAGGCGAGGTGGGGCGGCAGCTCGGAGGCGGCGGCCCACTGGGTCCAGCCGAGGTAGCTGAGGCCGGTCGTGCCGACCTTGCCGTCGCACCACGGCTGGGCGGCGACCCACTCGATCACGTCGTGGCCGTCCGGCGCGTCGTTGGCGAAGGCGCGCCACTCCCCCTCCGACTTGCCGCGGCCGCGGCAGTCGACGGCGACGAAGGCGTAGCCGTGCTGCTGGTAGAAGCGGGCCTCGGAGTCCGGGTCGCGGAAGCCGTCCTTGTCGTAGGGGGTGATGCTGACGATCGCCGGGGCGGGCCGTTCCCCCGCCAGCGGCAGGAAGACGTCGGCGGCGAGCTCGCACCCGTCGCGCATCGGGATGCCGGTCTCGAAGCGCGGCCGGGGCTCGGCGGCGGCGGCGCGGATGGCGGCGAGGCGGCGCTGGCGGGGGGTGGGGCGGGCGTCGGTCACGTCGGTGTGCCTTCCTTTGGTCAACGGTGCGGTCGCGCCGAGCGGCGGCCGGGCGGCACGATACGAGGCAAGTCGACGGGCGGCAAGCGGCCGGGCAGTGGCACCCGTGACGGGCGCCCCGAACGAGGACGACCGGTTGCCGCCTCGCGCGACCTGCGCTAGGATCGCCCGCGCCGTTTTTTGCGCCGTGGGGAACTGGCGGGCGGAGGCCCGTGCCACGGTGGAGCCACGGCTGGGAGGACCCCCCGATGCGCGAGACGACGGACGAGCTGGCGGCGCGGCAATGGGCGGAGTGGCGGCTGACCCGGCGCGGCCTGGTCCGGACGGCGGCGTTCGCCGGCGGCGTGGTCGCCTTCGGCGGCCTGGCGGCGACGGCCCGACCGCTGGCGCTGCCGGCGGCGGCGCAGGACGCGCCGAAGCCGGGCGGCAAGGTGGCGATGAGCCTCGCCGACGACGACGTCAAGAGCTTCGACCCGATCCCGGTCACCGACAACATGAGCATCTGGACCCAGCAGCTGGTCTACGACCTGCTGGTGCGGACCGCGCCCGACGGCAAGAGTCTGGAGCCGGGGCTGGCCGAGAAGTGGGAGGTCTCCGAGGACGGCAAGACCTACACCTTCCACCTGCGCGACGCCACGTTCCACGACGGGTCGCCGGTGACCGCCGACGACGTCGTCTTCTCGCTGAACCGGACGGTCTCCGACGAGGCCTCGCAGTGGGGCTTCCTCTTCTCGGCGGTCGACAAGATCGAGGCCGTCGACCCGAAGACGGTGAAGGTCTCCCTGAAGTCGGTCTGGGCCCCGTTCCTGGCCGACCTCGCGCTCTTCGGCGCGGCGATCCTGCCGAAGAAGCTGGTCGAGGCGCAGGGGGACGACTTCTTCCAGAAGCCGGTCGGCAGCGGCCCGTTCATGTTCGACCACTGGACGAAGGGGGCCGAGATCGGCCTCAAGAAGAACCCGAACTACTGGACCGAGGGGCAGCCGTACCTCGACGAGCTGACCTTCCTGACGCTGACCGACGCCAACGCCCGGATGCTGCAGTTCCAGGGGGGCGAGCTCGACATCGTCACCGACGTCCCGTTCAGCCAGATCGAGGCGATGAAGGCCAACCCCGACGTCGTCATGCTGCAGGACTCGGTGGCCCGCTTCGACCAGATCGGGATCAACGTCACCCGCGCCCCGTTCGACGACAAGAAGCTGCGGCAGGCGATGAACTACGCCGTCGACGAGAACGCCATCATCCAGAACGTCCTCTTCGGCGCGGGCAAGCCGGCCAACACCTACCTGCCGCTGATGTACGGGCACGACGACTCGGTGCCGGCCTACACCCACGACCTCGAGAAGGCGAAGGCGCTCGTCGCCGAGTCGGCCGGCAAGGACGGCTTCAAGGGCGAGCTGCTGGTCGCCGCCGGCGACCCGGTCGGGCAGCAGGTGGCGCAGCTGGTCGCCGCCGACCTCGCCCAGATCGGCGGCCAGATCACGATCACCCAGCTCGACCCGGGGGCGAAGAGCGAGCGGGTCCACGGCATGGACTACGACCTCTCGATCGGCTACTACACGACCGACATCATCGACCCGGACGAGCTGACCAGCTTCGCCGTCCAGAGCGACGGCGGCACCCAGTCGCTCTGGACCGGCTACAAGAACGACGAGGTCGACAAGCTGGCCCACGCCGCCCAGACCGAGACGGACGAGCAGAAGCGGCTCGAGATGTACTCCAAGATCCAGCAGCTGTCGACCGACGACGCCCCCTTCATCTTCCTCTACTACCCGACGGGGCGCGACGCGACGACCAAGGCGATCGAGAACTTCCACGTGCTGCCGACCGGCAACTACCGACTCTGGGAGACGTGGCGGAACGACCAGTAACCCCGTCGCCGAGCCGGCCCGGCGCCCGCGGGGGTGCCGGGCCGGCCGCGGCCCGCCCCGGCCGGTCGCCCCGGAGTCGCCGATGCTTGCCTACATCGCCCGCCGGCTGGTCCAGATGGTGCCGGTCCTCTTCCTGATCACCCTGTTCGTCTTCTTCCTCGTCCGGCTGGTGCCGGGCGACCCGGCGCTGATCATGCTCGGCAACCGGGCGACGGAGGAGAACATCGCCAAGCTGCGGGCCCACCTCGGGCTCGACCAGCCGCTCTGGGTCCAGTACGGCCGGTTCATGGGCAACCTCGCCCACGGCGACCTCGGCGAGTCGGTCCGCCGCGGCGAGCCGGTCACCGGCATCATCCGCGACCGGCTGCCGCCGACCCTCTTCCTGGTCGGCTACGCGCTGCTGCTGTCGACCGTGATCAGCGTGCCGCTGGCGACGCTCGGCGCGCTCCACCGGGAGCGGTGGCCCGACCAGGCGGTGCGGGTCTTCGCCCTCGTCGCGCTGGCGATGCCGACCTACTGGATCGGCATGATGCTGCTGCAGACCTTCGCCGTGAAGCTGAAGGCCTTCCCGGTCGCCGGCTACGGGGAGACGCTGCCCGAGCACCTCCACTCCCTCTTCCTGCCGGCCCTCGCCCTGGCGCTGGGGATCGCCTCGGTCCTCACCCGCTCGCTGCGCAACGCGCTGCTGGAGACGATGGCCGCCGACCACGTGCGGACGGCGCGGGCCAAGGGGCTGCGCTCGCGCAAGGTCTTCACGTGGCACGTGATGCGCAACTCGCTCCTCTCGACCGTGACGATCCTCGGCATCAACCTGGCGTTCCTGATCGGCGGCACGACGATCATCGAGACGATCTTCGGCATCCCCGGCCTCGGCCAGCTGATCGTCCGCTCGATCTTCGACCGTGACTACCCGATCATCCAGGGGGTGACCCTCGCCTTCGGCGTGCTGGTGATGCTGGTCAACCTGCTGACCGACCTCAGCTACGCCGCGCTCGACCCGCGGATCAGCTACCAGTGAGCGCCGTGACGGACCCGACGACCACCGTCGCCGCGCCGCCGACCATCGCCGCGGCCTCGTCCGTCGCCGCGGAACGCCGCCGGCACAGCTTCTGGAACCCGCCGCTGGCGGTCGGCGCGGCGATCCTCGCGGCGATGGTCGTCTTCGTCGTCGTCTACCCGATGATCAGCCCGCACGACCCGACCGAGCCGAACTTCGCGGCCGGCACCTTCCTCGGCCCGAGCCGGGAGCACCTGCTCGGCACCGACAACTTCGGCCGCGACATCCTGACCCGGCTCGCCTACGGCGGCCGGATCGACCTCGCGCTGGCGAGCGTGGCGACGCTGATCACCGTCCTCGTCGGCAGCGCGGTCGGGCTGGCGACCGGCTACTTCGGCGGCTGGGTCGACACCCTGATGATGCGGCTGGTCGACTTCACGCTGACGATGCCGTACCTCGTGCTGGTGATCGCCATCGTCGCCATCCTCGGCCCCGGCACGCTCAACATCCTCTACGCCATCATCCTCGTCGGCTGGGTCAGCTACGCCCGGATCGTCCGCGGCGAGACGCTGGTCGCCCGCCGCCAAGAGTACGTCGAGGCGGCGCGGGTGACCGGGATGACCGACCGCCGGGTGATGCTGCGGCACATCCTGCCGAACGTGGTGACGACCGCGATCGTCTTCGCCACGGCCGACCTCGTGCTCAACATCCTGCTCGCCTCGTCGCTGTCGTTCCTCGGCCTCGGCACCCAGCCGCCGAACCCGGAGTGGGGCCTGATGGTGGCCGAGGCCCGCGACTTCTTCCTCAAGGACTGGCGGCTGATGACCTACCCCGGCCTGGCGGTGCTGGTCACCGGCGCGGCCCTCGGCCTGATCGGCGACGGCCTCGCCCAGACGCTGCGGCCGAAGGGCTGAGCCCCCCCGGAAACGGGAACCCCCGGGGGATGGCCCGGGGGTTCCGCTGGGATGCGAACGGTCGGCGGAGGGAAGGGGAGTGCCGCCCGCCCGTCGCCACCCACGACGCAACGATCGTGCCACCGGGTCACCGCGCGCCCGGCGAACGAGCCGTGCGCCGGGACTCGCCGCGCCTGCGCCCGGCCCCGTCCGGACACCGACGCCCGATTGTATTGACTGGCAGGGAAACCGACTGCTACAGTGCTCTGGGTTTCCTGTGATCGTCGGCACGGGCGACGTCCCCGCACGGGGGGTGCCCGCGAGGAGCCGCGACCCACGGTCCGGCGGTTGCCGTCCGGACGCAGGAACGTCGGGCCGTCCCCGGGGGTGGGACGGGACCGGCGGTCGCGAGCCGACCCGGCGGGCGAGCGCCCACGGACGAAGGGGAGGCGCGCCGGAGGGCGGCGCGCGGGGAGGAGAGGAACCATGAAGATCGTGCACGTGGCGACTGCCTTCGGCGTCGCCGCTTCGTTGGTCGGCGGCAGCCTGATGCTGAGCCAGGACGCGTCGGCGAAGAAGGACGAGGCGCCGGCCTGCGTCGCGGTCAGCGGCGGCACCGTCAGCAACAACACCTCGATCAACGTCTCGGCCAACGGCGGCACGGCGATCTCGGACGCCTCCGGCGGCAGCAACAACATCGGCGTCGGCAGCCAGATCGCCTCCGCCGGCAACGGCGGCGTCGCGGACGCGCAGGCCAACGGCGGCGCGGTCAGCCTCGGCGACGTGAACAGCGGCGGCAACATGGGCAACGCGATCGGCGTCGGCGACACCCACTGCGCCCCGGCCGCGGCGGCGGTCGAGGAGGCCGCCCCGGTCGAGGAAGTCGCCCCGGCCGAGGAGGCCGCCCCGGTCGAGGAGGCTGCCCCGGTCGTCGAGCTGCCGTCGACCGGTGTCGGCGAGTTCGGCGTCGACCTGAGCATGGCCTTCAGCGCGATGGCCGCGGCCGCGGCCGCCGTCGCCGGCGGACTCTCGGTCCGCCGCCGCGCCTAGGCTCCGTCCTCGAACCTGACCCGCCCGGGACGGGGTTGAACCCCCGCCCCGGGCCCGGGTGCAACGGGGCTCCGCTGCGCGGGGCCCCGTCGCATTCCGGGGCCCGTCCGGCAGCCGGCCGGTCGTCGACCCGGGCCGCCGCCGGCATTCGCCCGCCCAGGGAACGCCCGGGGACCGCCACGTGGACTTCGTCGTCGTCGGACTCGGACTCGGCGCCATCGGCATCCTGCTCGGCCTGCTGCTGCGGGACGCCCCGAGCTGGCGGGCCGCGCTCGCGCCCGGCCGCGACCTCGCCGTCGACGACCCGCCGCCCGTTGCCGACACCTTCGCCCGCGGCCTCGGCACCTTCCTCCTCGTCGGCGGCGCGGCCCTGACGGTGCTGACCTTCCTCGGCCTCGGCACCGGCCTCAGCGACGAGCGCGGCACGCTGCTCGTCGCCGGCACGGTCACCATCGCGCTGATCGGCCTCGTCGCCTGGCTGGTCCAGCAGCTTCGGCACCGGCCGCGTCCCCGACCCGCCGCGCCCGCCGCCGTCAGGGCCCCCGAGGCTCCTCCGGCCGACGCGGCGCCCGGCACCGCGGCGATGCTCGGCGCGGCAGCCGCGGCCGGGGCGGCCGAATTCCTCGAGGCGTCCGAAGCGGCTAGGGACGCCGAGGGCTTCGGCCTCAGCGTCGAGTCGACCGTCGTCTACCAAGAGGCGTCGGAACGCGGCCCGGAGGCCCCCGAGGCCGACGAGTCCCCGCTCGACGCGACCGGCCACCTGGCCCTCGCCCACGCCCCCGCGGCCGACCCCCCCGCCGAGCAGGACGCCGCCGAGCCGACCGACGGGCGAGGGGAGGGGTGAGCCGATGCTGGCACTGGTCAAGCAGGCCCGCGGCGAGGGCCACCTCGGACTGGTCGACGTGCCGGAGCCGACCGCCGGCCCCGGCCAGGTCCTGATCGCCGTCCGCGCCGCCGGCATCTGCGGCACCGACCTGCACATCCTGCACGACGAGTACGCGACCCGGCCGCCGGTGGTGATCGGCCACGAGATCGCCGGCGAGGTCGCCGCGGTCGGCGAGGGGGTGACCGGGATCGCCCCGGGCGACCGGGTCACCACCGAGACCTACTTCCACGTCTGCGGTGCCTGCCGCCACTGCCGGGCCGGCGCGCCGAACCTCTGCCCGGAGCGGCGCTCGATCGGCTCGGCGGAGAACGGCGGCTTCGCCCCCCTCGTCGTCGTCCCCGGCCGCAACGTCCGCCGCCTGCCCGACCACGTCGGCTTCGTCGCCGGCGCGCTGACCGAGCCGCTGGCGTGCGTCGTCCACGGCGCGCTGGAACTGCCGAAGGTGACCGCCGGCGACGTGGCGGTGGTGGCCGGCCCGGGCGCGATCGGCCTGCTGACGCTGCAGGCGGCGCGGGCCGCCGGGGCGACGGTCGTCCTCCTCGGCACCGCCGCCGACCGACACCGGCTCGCCCTCGGCCAGCAGCTGGGGGCGGCGGCGACGGTCGAGGTCGGCGCGCAGGACCCGTGGCCGGTCGTCGCCGGGCTGACCGGCGGCTGGGGCGCGGACATCGTCTACGAGTGCTCCGGGGCGGGGCCGTCGGCGCTCGGCCTGCTCGGCCTCGTCCGCCGCCGCGGCCAGTACGCCCAGATCGGCCTCTTCGGCAAGCCGGTGGCGTGGGACCTCGACCAAGTCTGCTACCGGGAGCTGACCGTCACCGGCAGCAACGCCTCGGTCCCCTCGGCGTGGGACACCGCGCTCCGCCTGCTGGCAGCCGGGACGGTCCGAACCGAGCCGCTCGTCTCCGACGTGCTGCCGCTGTCCGACTGGGCGACGGCGTTCGCGCGGTTCGAGCGGAAGGACGGCGTCAAGCTCGTGCTCGAGCCGGGGCGCTGACACGGGGCCGTCCCGGAAACCGAATCCGCCGCGCCGACGTTAAGGACGGCAGATCCTTTCCCGCAGGGGAAGCGCGTCGGCCCTGTCGGCGTGCGCGGCGGGCGGCGGCGCGAAGCACGGGAGGAGGCGGCAGGTGAGCGACGAACTGTTCGGGCAGTACACGTCGTCGGTCGGCAACGGCGGCGTCGCCGACGCGACGGCGAACGGCGGCGCGGTGAGCATCGGCGCGATCAACAGCGGCGGCAACGCCGGCAACGCGATCAGCGTCGGCAACTCCTACACGGACCCGTCGATCAGCGGCGGGTCGGTCAGCAACAACACCTCGATCGGCATCTCCGCCAGCGGCGGCACCGCGATCGCGGACGCCTCGGGCGGCAACTACAACCTGGCCTTCGTCAGCTAGGCCGAACCCGGGCGCACGGCACGGGCGGCAGGGCGGTTCGCCCTGCCGCCCGTGCGCCTGCCCGGGGCGCGGGCGGGACCCGGACAGTGCCGCGCCCGGCGTTGACATAGGCACGGATGCCTTGCTAGGATCGGCCACCCCAACAGCGAGGAAGGGGTCGGGCCGGGAGCAACGCGGCCCGCGCGGGCCCCGGCGCGTGCCCGGGGCCGGATCGCCGACGATCCCGGAGGCACCACCGTGGAGCACCGCCTGCACCGTCCCGTCGACCGCCGCACCCTGATCCGCCGCTCCGCCGTCGGGGCGGGCGCGCTCGGGCTCGGCATGAGCGGGGTCTGCCGTCCGCTCGGCAGCGCCCGGGCCCAGGACGCGGCCAAGTTCGACGCCGCCGCCTGCTTCCGGCCGTTCCCCGGCGCGACCACCCTCCAGTACGAGAAGGTCGGCGACGGCGGCTTCAACATCGGTCTCTCGAACTCCTACATCGGCAACGTCTGGCGCACCCAGATGATCAAGATGGCCAAGGCGTACTCCGAGACGCCGGAGATCAAGCCGCTGATCGGCACGTTCCAAGTCAACACCGCCGACCGCGACGACGCCGCGCAGATCGCCGCCATCGAGAACATGATCTCGAACGGGGCGCAGGCGATCGTGACCATCGCCAACACCCCGACCGCCCTCGTGCCGGTCGTCGAGCAGGCGCGCAAGGACGGCATCGTCGTCGTCTCGTTCGACAGCACCGTCCACGCCGACCCGCCGGACCCGTCGCTCGACCTCGGCGCCACCGTGAACGAGGACCAGGTCGAGATGGGCCGGCTCTGGGCCCAGTTCCTGGTGGACCACACCGGCGGCAAGGGCAAGATCCTGATGGTCAACGGCGTTCCGGGCACGGGCGTCGACACCGAGCGCCGGCAGGGCGCGGCCGAGGTCTGGAAGGCCAATCCCGGCATCACCACGGTCGAGGTCCAAGGCGACTGGGATCCCGGCAAGGCCCAGACCGCGACCGCGACCGCCCTCGCCGCCAACCCCGACATCGCCGGCGTCTGGTGCCAGGGCGGCACCGACGGCGTCGTCCGCGCCTTCCTCGACGCCGGCCGGCCGCTGGTGCCGGTGGCGGGCGAGTCGGAGAACGGCTTCCGCAAGCAGATGCTCGAGTTCAAGGACAAGATGCCGGCCCTCTCGATCGGGCAGTCGCCGGGCCTCGTCTGCGTCTCGATGCGCGCCGCCCTCAGCCTGCTGCTGGGCGAGCCGGTGCCGAGTGCCGTCTCGGTGCCGCTGCCGTCGGCGACCACCGACCAGCTGGTGCCGGGCGTGAACGTCTTCCCGGACGCGCCCGACAACTTCTTCACCACCACCCAGATTCCCGCCTGCGGCGTCAACCTCTCCTTCGAGGAGGTCAACCGGCAGCAGGTCTAGGCGGCGTTGCCGCGTTCCCCGCGCGGGCCGGGACCTCCCGGCCCGCGCGGGCCGCGCCGCCGCGACCCACCCCGTCGGGACCACGCCATGCCGCTGCTCGAGGCGACCGGCATCGACAAACGGTTCGGCGGCGTCGTCGCCCTGCGCGACGCCGCGTTCTCGTGCGAGGCGGGGGAGATCCACGCCCTGCTCGGCGAGAACGGCGCCGGCAAGAGCACGATGGTCAAGATCCTCTGCGGGGTGCAGCCGGCCGACGCCGGCACCGTCGTCTACCGCGGGCAGCCGGTCAGCCACCGCAACCCGGCCGAGGCGACCGCCGCCGGCATCGTCCCCGTCTTCCAGGAACTGTCGGTGATCCCCGACCTCTCGGTCGCCCAGAACCTCTTCCTGGAACGCGAGCCGCGGACCCGGCTCGGCCTCGTCGACGGCCGCCGGATGCAGCGCGACGCCGCGGCCCTCCTCGAGCGCCTCGGCTTCGGCGGCATCGACCCCGGCGCCACCATCCGCGACCTGCCGCTCGCCGAGCGCCAGCTGGTCGAGATCGCCAAGGCACTCGGCCGCGACCCGGTCGTCCTCGTCCTCGACGAGGCGACCTCCGCCCTCAACCGGCAGCAGGTCGAGCAGGTCTTCGCCGCCGTCCGCCGCCTCTGCGACGGCGGCACCGGCGTCGTCTTCATCTCCCACCGGATGGACGAGGTGCGCGCGCTGTGCGACCGGGCGACCGTCTTCCGCGACGGCCAGACCGTCGGCACCGTCGAGGTCGCCCGCGCCAGCACCGACGAGATCGTCCAGATGATGATCGGCCGGCCCCTGCGCGAGGCGTTCCCGCCCCGGCCGCCGCTGCCCGCCGACGCGCCGCCGCTGCTGGAGGTGCGCCACCTGACGTGGGGCAACGACCTGCGCGACGTCTCGCTCACCGTCCGCGCCGGCGAGGTGCTGGGCCTCTCCGGGCTGGAGGGGCAGGGGCAGGGCGACCTCCTGTTCGCCCTCTTCGGCGTCTACGCCGGGGTGGGCGGCGAGGTGCTGATGCGCGGCCAGCCGGTCCGCCTCGGCGGCCCGCGCGGCGCGATGGAGGCCGACCTCGCGCTGGTGCCGGAGGACCGCAAGACGCAGGGGCTGATCCTGCCGCTGCCGGTCGGCGAGAACATGACGCTGGCGACCTTGGCCGACGTCTCCCGCCTCGGCGTCGTCGACCCGGCCCGCGAGGCGGCGGCGACCGGCCGGATGACGGGCGCGCTGGCGATCAAGACCCCGAGCATGGACGTCCCGGTCCGCTCCCTCAGCGGCGGCAACCAGCAGAAGGTGGCGATCGCGAAGTGGCTGCTGACCGAAGCCCGGGTGATCCTGATGCACGACCCGACCCGCGGCATCGACGTCGGCGCGAAGCAGGAGATCTACGCCCTGATCCGCGAGCTGACCGCCGCCGGCCACGGCATCGTCCTCTTCTCGACCGACCTCGCCGAGGTGGTCGGCCTCTGCGACCGGGCACTGGTGATGTACGAGGGCGCGGTCGCCCGCGAGCTGAGCGGCCCCGACCTGACCGAGGCGAACCTCGTCAGCGCCGCGGTCGGCGTCGGCGCGCCTGCGGCGGCGTCGTGAGTGCGCGCGCCGTCGCCCGGCCACCGCGCCGGAGACCGCAGGAGGAACCGCGTGGCCACCGCTGAGGCAAGCGCCCCCACCGCCCCCGGACCCGCCCCGGCCGACCGCGTCGTGCGGCGGCGGCCGTTCGCCGTCCGCAACGCGCGGCTGCTGCTGGTCTGGGGCCTGCTGCTGGCGCTGCTGGCGGTCTACGTCGCGAAAGCGCCGAACTTCCGGCCGCGCGAGCAGCGGACGATCGCGAACTCGGGCCTGACCCTCGCCGCGGCCAGCCTCGGGCAGACGCTGGTGGTCTTCACCGGCGGCATCGACCTCTCGGTCGGGCCGATGGTCAGCCTGACCAACAGCGTCGCCTCCGCCGCCACCGACAAGCAGGACCCGAACCCGAGCATGCTGAAGGCGACCCTGCTCGCCCTCCTGATCGGGGCGGCGGGCGGCGCGGTCAACGGCGCGCTGGTCGCCTACGGGCGGCTGCAGCCGATCATCGTCACCTTGGCAACCGCCTCGGTCTGGACCGGGATCGCGCTGCACATCCGGCCGAAGCCCGGCGGCTACGTGCCGCCCGACTTCGTCGAGCTGCTCTCCGGCACCGCCTTCCAGAAGAACGGGCCGCCCGGTGTGCCGCCGCTGCCGAAGGCGCTCTTCGTGCTGGCCGGGCTGGTCCTCTTCTGGCTCGTCTTCCGCCGCACCCGACTCTGCAGCCGCCTGCTGGCGGTCGGCAGCAACGAGGGCTCCGCCTACATGTCGGGGGTCAACGTGCAGCGGGCGCAGATGGCCGCCTACACGCTCGCCGGGATCTCCGCCGCCGTCGCCGGCCTGATCGCCAGCGCGCAGACGGCGACCGGCAACGCCTGGGCCGGCAACGTGCTGACGCTGAACTCGATCGCGGCGGTGGTCCTCGGCGGGGCGGCGCTGGCGGGCGGCTCGGGGTCGTACCTCGGGTCGCTGGCCGGGGCCTACGTGATCGCCCTGATCCCGAGCGTCCTCTTCTTCTACGGCGTCAGCCCCTTCTACCAGCAGCTCTTCCAAGGGTCGATCCTGCTGATCGCGGTCTCGATCGGCGCGCTCGGCGTCCTCCGCGTCCGCAACCGACTGGACCGCCTGTGAGCGCCGCGTCGGGCCCGCCCACCCCGCTCGCCGAGGACCGGCCCGCCGCCGCCGTCGCCGAGGGCACCTCGTGGCTGGCCCGCAACCGGGCGGTGGTGATCCCGTTCGGGCTGATCGTGGTGCTGCTGGCGTTCGCGGCCGTCGTCCAGCCCGGCTTCGTGACGCCGGGGAACCTGCGGCAGCAGCTGGTGCTGGCGTCGTACCTCGGGATCATCGCCGCCGGCCAGACGCTGGTGATCCTCACCGGCGGCATCGACCTCTCGGTCGCGTGGAACCTGAACCTGTCGGCGATCCTGCTGACGCAGCTGAGCGCCGAGCACTCGGTGCCGGTCGGGCTGGCCGCCGCCCTGCTCAGCGCGTCGCTGGTCGGGCTGGTCAACGGCCTCGGCGTCGCCTACCTGCGCATCCCCTCGCTGGTGATGACGCTCGGGATGAACGCGGTGCTCGGGGGCGTGACGCTGGTCTACACCAACGGCTCGCCGCAGGGGGACGCCCCGGCGGTGGCCCGCGAGCTGGCGGTCGGCCGGGTCGGCCCGGTGCCGTGGGCGCTGGTCTTCTGGACGCTGTTCAGCGCGGCGTTGATCTTCCTGCTGCGGCGGACGACCTACGGCCGGCGGCTCTACGCGATCGGCAACAACCCGAAGGCGGCCTACCTCTCCGGGGTGCCGACCCGGAGGGTCCTGATCCTCACCTACGTCCTCTGCGGCCTCTGCGCCGGCATCGGCGGCGTCCTGCTGACGGGCTACTCGCAGCAGAGCTACCTCGGGATGGGCGACCTCTACGTCCTCGCCCCGATCGCCGCCGTCGTCATCGGCGGCACGTCGATCCTCGGCGGCTCCGGCGGCTACCTCGGCACCATCGCCGGCGCGATCACGATCGTGCTGCTCCAGAACGTGCTGCAGGTCGTCGGCCTGCAGCCCGCCGACCAGCAGATCCTCTACGGCCTGATCATCCTGCTGATGCTCTTCGTCTACGGGCGGGGGACGCGGGTGCGGGAGTGATGGCGGCTGGCGGCTGGAAGGAGTCTCGCGCTCATGCCGGGCTGTGGGCGGCGCGAGGGCGGCTGACGGTCCTCGGCCCGCTCAGTAG
>JBDHWC010000060.1:0-14191 GCA_039809985.1 Thermomicrobiales bacterium
GCCGGGCGGGCGCAGCCGGCTCCGGCCGGGTCGTCGCCCGCGGCTCCTGGCGCGGCGCGGGGGCCGACTCTTGCCGGACCGGGAGCGGGGCCGGAACCGGTGCGTCCTCCCCGTTCTCGGAGAAGTGCGCGCCGTAGCCGAGCGCGTTCAGCGCCCGGCCGATCGCCTTCGTCTCCGCCTTCTCGATGAAGTCGCCGAAGTCGCCCGCGGTCTCGCTGCCGTAGCCGGTCGCCTTGCCGCCGGTCGGCAGCGTCACCGTCGCCTTGAAGATCGCCAGTGTCGGCTCGATCTTGACCAAGTCGGTCAGGATCTCGGCGTCCGGGTGCTCCCGCCGCAGCCAGAGCAGCCGCCACTTGACGTCGAGGTACTCCCCGGAGCCGCCCCGTCCGCGCAATTGCCGCAAATACGGCGTCGGGTCGAACTCGCTGCCGGCCCGCGCCGCCGGCCCGTCCTCGCGGATCGCCGCGCCATGACCCGCCGGCACCTCGCCCACTGCCTCGTCGCGGTCACGCGCGTCGCTGGTTGCCTGGTCCATGCCTGCCTCGATTCGCTCACGACGCGCGCCGGCGGGTGCGCCGTCCATCCTGCGAACGAGTATGCGTCTAGAACACCTGTTCGTCAATCCCCCGATCCGGCGATTGCCGAGCCGCGGCGGGCGGCGTAGCATCGGCCCGGGCCGCCGGACGGGCGAGGCACGGGGAGGTCTGGGGGATGAGCGACCGCGACGAGGGGGCAACCGTCGTCCTGCACGACATGATCTGGCCGGGCACCGGCCTCGAGACCGTCGTTCAGGCCCCGGTCCGGCCCAAGGACCGGCTCGGGGAGGACGACCTGATCGACCTCCGGGTCGACTTCGTCACCCTCTCCCTCTCGCCGCTCGAACTGATCCAGCTCGCCTCGTCGCTGCGGATGAGCGTCGACGCGCTGCTCGACCACCACCCCTCGCTGCAACGCGCGGTGGTGGAAGCCTTCGACATCCGGCCGTGAGACTGGACCGCGGCGACGCGACGCCGCCGAGCGGACCCCGCTCGCCCTACAGCCCGAACCGCGCGTAGAGGTCGCGCGCGTTCCCGGCGAGGATCGCCGCCGCCGTCTCCGCCGCCTCGGCGTCGGTGACGTAGCCGCACTCCCGCAGCGCCGCCAGCACGCGCGCCAGCGACTGCTTGGCGAGCTTGGCCCCCAGCCACGTCTGCTCCGGCCCGGAGCAGGCGTCGGTGCCGAACAGGACCCGGTTGACCGGGGCCAGCTCCAGCGCGGTCTGGAAGATGCGATCGGTCGCCGCCAACGCGAACGGCACCCCCTCCGAGAGGTCGATCCAGACGTTCGGCAGCGCCGCCGCCATCCACGAGGCCTCGGCCATGTACGGGTAGGTGTGGATCAGGACGACCTTCGTCTCGCGGTGGCCGGGCTGCTTCAGCGTCTCGTTCAGCAAGGCCGGGTTGCAACGGGCGAGGACGATGTCGGCGTCGCCGATCCCGGTGTGGACGTGGAAGGTGACGTCCAGCTCGTGGCATAGCCGCAGCGCCCGCAGCAGCAGGTGGTCGCGCAGCGTCTTGCTCGCCTTCATCCGCTCCGGCTCGGCCAGCGCCTGCTCCAGCCCGCGCCGGCCGGCGGCCTCCGCCTCGTGGTCCGGGTCGATCTCGAGCCCGGTCCGGTAGGCGATGATCGACTTGACGGCGACGAAGCCCTCCTCCGTGATCGCCTTGACGATCCCGGCCTCGTAGCGGCGGACGAACTCGTCGTAGCCGACCCGGGCGTCGAGCAGCGCCTTGATCGGCGGCTCGATCCGGTAGACGGGCAGGATCGTCGTCGGCACCCGCGCCCGGAACACCGCCATGTCGACCGGCGGCTGCGGGTAGCCGGTGTCGACCAGCAGCGCCACCACCCCGCCGTCGGCGAAGAGGCGCGACACGAACGCCGCCTCGTCGGTCACGGCGTGGCGGGCCTCGGCGACCGCTTTCGGGGTCGGCTCGCAGCCGAGGAACCCCGCCAGCTCGCGGGTCGCCCAGCGCTGGTAGAGCATCGCGTCGCGGTGGGCCAAAGCCTCCGGCGACCGCTCCCCCTCGCCGTGGACGCCGAGGAACGAGTTGAGCGGCGAGTAGCGCTCGGGGTCGGTCTCGAACAGGTAGGGGTGCGTGTGGTTGTCGATCACCGGCAGGTGCGAGAAATCGTACACGGTGCCTCCATGTGACGAGTCGGGGAGTCGGGAAGTCGGGAAGTCGGGGAGGTTGCTAGGGAGGGTTGTGAGCGAGGGCGCGGCCCGTTGCTCTTCTCCCCGACTTCCCGACTCTACGACTCCCCGACTCAGCCTCGCAGGTACGCGGCTCGCTCCCATGGCGAGACGACGGTGTCGTAGGTCGCGAGCTCGGAACGCTTGACCCGGAGCCATTCCGGGCCGATCGTCGGCCCGAGGGCGGCCATCAGGACCGGGTCGGCCTCGACCGCGTCGAGCCCGGTCTTTGCCGAGCGGGGCAGCAGCGCCACCCCCTGCGCCGCGAGCTCGGCCGCCGACATGTGCCCGAGGTCCCCTTCCGCCGGCGGCCCCGGGTCGGCCCTGCGGTCGATCCCGTCGATCCCGGCCGCCAGCAGCCCGGCGAGGAAGAGGTATGGGTTGGCGAGGTTGTCCCCGGCCCGGAACTCGACCCGCCGCCGCGCCCCGCCCGGGATGCGCACCAGCGACGAGCGGTTGCCGACCGAGTAGGCGGCGTGGGCCGGTGCCCACGACCCCGGCTGCAGCCGCTTGTACGAGTTCGGCGTCGGCGAGCCGAGGCCGACCAGCCCCGGCGCGTGGGCGAGCACGCCGCCGAGGAAGGCGAGCCCGGTGGCGGAGAGACCGCTCGCGTGGCCCTCCCCGGCCATCGCGTTGCCGCCGTCGGCGTCCCACAGGCTGACGTGGACGTGGCAGCCGCAGCCGCCCATCGCCTCGAACGGCTTCGGCATGAAGCTCGCCAGCAGGCCGGCCCGGGTCGCCACCGCCCGCGCCGTGTCCTTGGCGAACACCAGCTGGTCGGCGGCCCGGATCGGCCCCGCGTGCTTGAGGTTGACCTCGAACTGGCCGGGGGCCCACTCCGGCGCGATCTGCTCGACCTCGATCCCCATCGCCTCGAGGGCGTCAGAGACGTCGTGGAAGAACGCCGCCCGGTTGTCGAGGGCCTCGACCGTGAACATCCCCTGCACATTGGCCGGGGTCGGCTCGCCGTCCGGCCCGATCGCGAAGAGGTACCCCTCCGGCTCGAAGGCGACCTGCGCCGTCAGCCCGCGCTCGGCCAGCGCCTGCTCCTGCCGGAGCAGCGCGGTCCGCGGGCAGCCGTCCCACGGGTCGCCCCCTTCCTGCCGCATCCAGCAGACGGCGCGGGCCGTCGCCTCGACCAGCGGGTAGCGGGCGTAGGAATCCGGGTCGGGGACGGCGAAGAAGTCGCCCGAGTCCGCGCCGAAGGCGGTGTCGGCGGGCGAGTGGTCGGTCAGGTCGTGGCCGAGGTTGGCCCGGGCGAAGGTGATCCCCCGCCGCGCCGTCCCCTCGAACCGGGCGCGCGGCAGCGACTTCCCCTGCGACCGCCCGTTGTAGTCGACGTACGAGACCCAGAGATGCTCGATCCCGTCCCGTTCCAGACGGTCGAGCAGCGGGCGCGCCGCGTCGTCCGCGTTCGGCACCGGCGTGGCTCCTTCCCAAACCCGCCCCGGGCGACCCCGGCGGCGGCCAGTTCACGCCGGGATGGTACCGCCATTCGCCGGACCGCTCCCGGGAAGCGCGAGGCAACTGGCCCGGTCCGCAATCTTCGGCCCCGTCACCTGTCTCGCACCGAGTCTCGGCAGGAGGATCGCGCGAGGAAGCAACCTCGGGATGGTGCCGCCGGGAAGCGACCGCGCCGCGGCAACCCGGGAGTCCGGCAGAGTGCTCGACCCTCCCCCGAGCCAGTTTCTCCCCCTCTTCCGCGGCGATCTGACCGGGGGAGGTCCAAGGGATAGCAGTATCCGCGTCTCGCGGCCTGGCCCGCCGGGGCCGCCCTCACCCCCCAGCCCCCTCTCCCGCGGCGGCGGGAGAGGGGGAGAAACTGAATCGGGGGAGGGCCAAGCCCTCCCCCGCCCCCCCAGGTTGCCGCGGCGCGGCGGCTTCCCAGCCGCTTTCCAACGGATACCCAGCCCCCACTCCCGCGGCGGCAGGAAAGGGGGCTGGGGGCTGGGAGCAGGGCAATCGCTCCGCGCTCGACCAAGGCGAGCGTGTCCGAAAGGAGCCAACACCCCGACCGCCGGCCGGAGGCGACGACCGCCCCAATCCCCGGCCCCAACGGCCATCCCGGACTACTGGGTCGGCGTTGCGGCCCCGGATGTCGCCGGCGCAACCGGGGGCGTCAGCGCCAGCGGCTGGTTGATCTCGACGAAGTCGTTCGCCATGTAGTGGGCACGGGAGATCATCACCTCGCGCAGCAGGTCGCCGTTCGGGGCGACCCACCAGAGGTACCACGCCGCGACCTGCGTCCGCGGCTCGGTCAGGTCGGGGGTCCGGAACGCCACCAGCCGGCACGGCACGCGGCCGACCAGCATCTCGCCGCCGAGCTGGAAGCTGGTCGCCCCGTTGTACTCCTCGCCCCACGCCGACGGGTCGACCATCTGGGAGGCCTCCGCCTCTTCCCACGGGCCGCCGGGGTCGCGCGACCACATCCGGTCGCCGATCACCACGGCCTCCAGACCGGTGTAGGCGTGGTAGGTGAACCCGGGCGTCTCGCCGCTGGCGGCGGACCGCACGGCGTGGTCGGAGAGGGCGACAACCCCCTGCCCGTTCGCCATCGTCTGCCAGAAGCGCACGGTCCGCACGCCGGTCAGGCTCGCCAACGCCTGGTCGTAGAGTTTCTCCGCCTCAGGGTCGCCGGCCGGTTGCGGCACCGCCGCGACGCCGTTCAGGTTGGGGTCCGGCACCATCAGGTCGAACGGCACCGTCGCCGTCCCCATCCCGTCGGCGTCGACGGTGACCGCGATCCGCCACCAGCCGGCCGTCGGCAGGGCCGCCTCGGCGGCGAAGGTGCCGCCGCCCGCCGGCTTCACCGTCGCCACGCTCCCCTCGCCGTCCGGCACGAGCGGCGTCAGGGCGACCCGCACCTGCCGCACGTCCTGCGAACTGGCCGACGCCGTCTTGGTCGGGTGCAGCGCCACCACGAGCCGGTTCTGCCCCGGGCTCAGCGGCGACGCCGCCAGGGAGATCCACGGCCCGTCGGCCCGCTCCGGCCCGAGCGCCGGCAGCGAGAGCTCGATCGCCGTCCAGCCGGGGGTGGCGGGCTGCGGCCGGGCCACCGCCCGGTAGACGAGGTAGCCGCCGATCCCCGCCACCGCCAGCGCGAGCACCAACAGCCCGACCGGCCAGAGCCGGCGAGGCGGCTGGCGCGGGACGGGCGTCGATGCGTCGGCGATCAGCTTCGGTTCCCGGTCGGTCATGCCTCATCATCGCGCAGCGGGCCGATCCGGCACACCCCCGTCCGCGCGCTCTCCGGCAACCCCGCCAGCAACACGCCGACACGCTCCCCGACCACCGGCACGACGAGGTCGGGCGCGATCTCCGCCAGCGGCTCGAGCACGAACGCCCGCAGGTGCATCCGCGGGTGGGGCAAGGTCAGGAACGTCGTCGAGCGGACCGCGTCGCCGTGCAGCAGCAGGTCGAGGTCGAGCGTCCGCGGCGCGTTCGGGAAACTGCGCACCCGCCCGAGGTCGTGCTCGATCGCCAGCAGCCGGGCCAGCATCTCCTCCGGGCCCAGCGTCGTCCGCAGCCGGACGACGGCGTCCAAGTAGCGCGGCTGGTCGACGTAGCCGACCGGCTCGGTGTCCCAGACGCTCGACGCCGCCTCGACCCGGCCGATCTCCCCGAGCCGTTCCACCGCCCGCCGCAGGGTGGCCAGTCGGTCGCCGAGGTTCGACCCGAGCGCCACGTAGGCGACGCTGCTTCCGTCCTCCGCGCTCACCAGCCGCGCTCCTCGTCGGGCGGACGGCGCACGACCGCGTCGGCCATCCGGGCGACCCGCGCCATCGCCCGCACGTCGTGGACGCGGACGATGTCGGCCCCGCCGGCGATCGCCAGCGCGACGGTCGCCGCCGACCCCTCCAGTCGCTCGTCGACCGGCAGCCCGAGCACCCGCCCGATCGTGCTCTTGCGCGAGGTGCCGGCCAGGATCGGTCGGCCGAGCAGCCGCAGCTCGCCCTGCCGCCGCAGCAGCTCGAGGTTCTGCCGCCAGTCCTTGCCGAAGCCGTAGCCGGGGTCGACGATCAGGTGCTCCCACGCGATGCCCGCCGCGACCGCCCGGTCGAGCCGCCGCGACAGCTCACGCAGCACGCCGGCGACGAGGTCGACGCCGGGATCCGGCGGCACGTCGTGCATGACGACGCACGGCACGCCGCGCGCCGCCGCCAGCGGGGCGAGGTCCGGGTCGCGGGTCAGGCCGCGGATGTCGTTGACGAAGTCGGCCCCGGCGTCGAGCGCCGCCGCCGCGACCGCCGCGCTGCTGGTGTCGACCGAGATCGGCAGCGAGACGCGGGGCCGGATCGCCCGCAGCGCGGGCAGCAGCCGGGCGAGCTGCACGTCGTCCGGCACCGGCTCGTGGCCGGGCCGCGTCGACTCCGCTCCGACGTCGAGCAGGTCGGCCCCGTCGGCCTCCGCCTGCGCCGCGTACGCCGCCGCGGCCTCCGGGTCGCCGAGCAGGCCGTCCCCGCTGAAGGAGTCGGGGGTCGCGTTGACGATCGCCATCACGAAGGTCCGCTCGCCCCAGCGGAGTTCCCGCCCCGCCCAGCGCGTCGGCGGCAGCGGCGCAGGGTCGGACGCGACCGGCAGCCCGCGCCGCGGCGGCTCGCTCACGTGCGCTCGCCGCGGACGATGGCGAAGAACTCGGCGCGCGTCTCCGGCCGCCGGCGGAAGCCGCCCCGCATCGCGGAGGTGACCATCTTCGCGCCCGGCTTGTGGATGCCGCGGATGGTCATGCAAGTGTGGCTCGCCTCGATCACCACGGCGCAGCCGTCCGCGCCGATCCCCTCCATCACCGCGTCGGCGATCTCGCTCGTCAGCCGCTCCTGCACCTGCGGCCGTCGCGCGTAGCCCTCCACCAGCCGGGCCAGCTTGCTGAGGCCGACGACCCGCCCGTGGGGGATGTAGCCGATGTGGGCGACGCCGGTGAACGGCAGCAGGTGGTGCTCGCAGAGCGAGGCGAACGGGATGTCGCGCAGGACGACCAGTTCCTTGTGCCCCTCGTCGAACGTCACCTGAAGGTGGCAGCGCGGGTCCTCCCGCAGCCCGGCGAACAGTTCCTCGTAGGCGGTGGCGACCCGGTGCGGGGTTTGTTGCAGCCCCTCCCGGTCGGGGTCCTCCCCGATCGCGATCAGCATCTCGCGCACGGCCCGCTCAATCCGCGGCAGGTCGAAGTCGCGCGGCGTCACCACACCGCGCTGGGCGTGGCCAACGGTTTCGTTCCCGTTCATCCCCGGTCTCCGCGCCGCCGGACGATCCGCACCCCCACCGCGTCGAGCATCACCCCGCGCATCGGCGCTTCTGGCTTCCGGACCGTCACGGCGGCCATGCCCACCAGCGGGAACTCCGCCAGCAGTGTCTCCGCCACCTCGCCCGCGACCGTCTCGATCAGGTCGCGCGGCTCGCCCTCGACGATGGCCCGGATGCGTTTCTGGACCGCGCTGTAGCTGACGGTGCGTCGCAGGTCGTCGGTCGCCGCCGCCGCGGTCAGGTCGACCGCCAATCGCACGTCGACCACGAACCGCTGACCCTGCGTCCGCTCCTCCGGGTTGACCCCGTGGTAGCCCCAGTAGCGCAGTCCCTCGAGAAAAACTTCGTCGCCGTCGTCCATGCCGCGAGTATAGACCCCGGCCGACGGCCGCCGACCGAGCGTCGGTAGCCGAGAGTTCACGGAAGCCGGGACTGCGCCAGAACCAGACTCCCCGACTCGAACTAGACCGGCATCCGGTCGGCGTCGCGGCAGGCGTCGCCGCGGCAGCCCGCCAGCGCGGAGAGCACCGGCTGGAGCACGGCGGCACGAGCGACGGCCTGCGGGGTCGGGGTGTGTCCCAGCCAGTCGGCGAGGCCGTTCTCGAGTTCGTTCGGGTCGGCGGCGAGGTCGTAGTACTCGCGCTCGCCGTTGTCCCACTCGGTGTAGACCTCGCTCGGGGTGCGAACCGAGCGCCAGCCCATGCCGCGGTGCTCGGCCAGCATCGCGGTCCGGGGACTGCTGTCGACGAGCGAGCGCCCTTCGGCCGACGGCATCGCGAAGCCGCCGATGTCGGCGAGCGTGGCTGCCACGTCGACCAGGCCCGTCATCCGGCGGTCGGTCGCGCCGGCCGCGAAGCCGGGCCCGACCGCCGCCATGCGGAACCGAACCGACCCGTTGTACGGAAGGGCCTTCGGAACCAGACGATGCTCGCCCATCTGGTAGCCGTTGTCGCTCAGGACGATCACGCAGGCGCGTTGCAGCCGTCCGCTCTCCGCGAGTGCCCTCCGCACGGCGCTGATCGTCCGGTCGGCCGAGACCAGGACGTCGAGACGGGCCCGCTCCATCTTGTCGAGCCGCCGCACGTCCTTGGCGGAGAGCGGTTTCCTTCGGCGCACCGCCCGCGGCTTGTCGCTGACGTCCGCCTCGTTGAAGGCGTCGTTCTTCCGAGCGACGGCGTTGCGGTGGGTGCCGCTGTCGCCCTGCTCCGGGCTCGCCGGCTTGTGGGCTGGCTTCAGCCCGAGATAGAGGAGAAGCGGCCGGTCGTCCGGAGCGCTGCGGACGAATTTCACCGCGTTGTCCCGCAGCACCGCGGTCAGGTAGCGCGAGTTCGGGTAGTGCTTGCCGCGCCCGTCCTCGTTCAGGTTGAAGTCGCGATAGTCGGGGTTGCCGCCGGCCAGCCAGTGGTCCCAGCCGACCGGCACGCCCGATGCGGTTGAGTAGTGGTTCAGGTACTTGCCGATCAGCGCCGTCCGGTAGCCGGCGACCCGAGCCAGCGGCGCGAAGGTCTCGTCCTCCAGCCCGAGCCGCCGGAATTGCTCGTACCCGCCCTCGGACCCGTGGTTGCCGACCACCCCGCTGCTGTGCGCGTAGCGACCGGTCAGCAGGATCGCCCGGGCCGGCACGCACTGCGGCGTGTTCATGACCGCGTTCGGGAACCACGTGCCGTCCGCGTCGACCCACGCGCGCGTCTCGGGCAGTGCCTCCCAGTCGCTGTCGCGCATGTCGTCAAGCACGACGACCACGATGTCCGGCGGCGTCGCGGCCCGGACAGCCGCCGTCTCGACCGCCGCCGCACCCGCGGCGACCATCCCGCCCAACAACCGTCGTCGAGTTGCCACCGATCCCCCAAAGCCCTGCCCGGTCGCGGGCACGGTTCCCTTCCACTGCCATGCGGGGCGACTCCGCAAGAGTACCTTGTGTCCACGGTCCTGTCACCTTCAAGCATCAGGGACCGACGCCGGGGGACGCGCGGTCGCGAGTCGGGCGCGGGTCGCCCGGCAGCCCCGACCGCCCCTTCGTGGCGGCGACGAGCGGGCGTTCACGCCCCGCGATGTGGCACCATGGGCCCGGGCACGCCCCGCGAGCATCCCGGCGATCGGCCCCGTCCGACCCTTGTCGGCGGACCTCGCGGCACGTTTCCTGCGCGCCCAGTCCCGGCTCGGCCGTGCGAACGTCGTCCGCGCCGGCACCCCGCGGTGCCGGCCCGCGCGGCGTCAGCCGGCGTTCGGGCCGAAGCGAGGAGGAGTCTTCATGCGTTACGAAGTGACCTGCCGGATCAACGGCGAGGAACGGAACGAGACGGTCGACGCCGACGACGCGGCGACCGCGGTCGAGACCGCCCGCGCCCCGCACGAGGGCAGCGGGGCCCGGTTCGAGCTGATCCTCGTCCAGCTCGTCGACCCCGAGGCCGAGGCGGCCGCCGTCGCCTGACACCGGCTTCCCGGTCCCGCGCCGCCGTCTCCCGTATGCTTCGCGGCGGACGCGGCCGGCCGGGGGGTCGGGCGGCCGAGGGGCGGGGAGCAACGTGAGCGAGCATCTCCGGAAAGGTGTCGAGCGGCAGCTGCGCCCCGGCTCGCCGTACCCGCTGGGCGCGACGTGGGACGGCGAGGGCGTCAACTTCGCCCTCTTCTCCGAGAACGGCGAGCAGGTCGATCTCTGCCTCTTCCGCGACCCGAACGACCCGCACGAGGCCGAGCGGATCACCCTGCCCGAGCGCACCGGCTACGTCTGGCACGGCTGGCTGGCCGGCCTCGGCCCCGGCCAAGCCTACGGCTACCGGGTGAACGGCCCCTACCAGCCCGACCACGGCCAACGCTTCAACCCCGCCAAGCTGCTGCTCGACCCCTACGCCCGGGCCGTCGCCGGCAAGGTCGACTGGTCCGGCCCGGTCTTCGGCTACGAGCAGTCGCCCCGCCCCAACGACATGGTCGCCGACATGCGCGACAGCGCCCCGTTCGTGCCGCGCGGCATCGTCGTCGACCCCGCCTTCGACTGGGGCGACGACCGGCGGCCGCACACCGCGTGGGACGACACCATCGTCTACGAGACCCACGTCAAGGGGTTCACCCAGCAGCACCCGGAGGTGCCGGAGGAACTGCGCGGCACCTACCTCGGGATGGCCCACCCGGCGGCGATCGGCCACCTGCAGCGGCTCGGGGTGACCGCGGTCGAACTGCTGCCGGTCCACCACTTCGTCAGCGAGGGGTTCCTCGTCCCGCTCGGCCTCACCAACTACTGGGGCTACAACACCATCGGCTTCTTCGCGCCGGAGTCGCGCTACGCCTCCGGCTCCACCGGCCGGCAGGTGACCGAGTTCAAGACGATGGTCAAGGCGCTCCACGCCGCCGGGCTGGAGGTGATCCTCGACGTCGTCTACAACCACACCGCCGAGGGGAACCACCTCGGGCCGACCCTCTCCTTCCGCGGCATCGACAACCTCGCCTACTACCGCCTCGTGCCCGAGCAGCCCCGCTACTACCAGGACTTCACCGGCACCGGCAACACCCTCTACGTCCGCCACCCGCAAGTCCTCGCCATGATCATGGACTCCCTCCGCTACTGGGTGCAGGAGATGCACGTCGACGGCTTCCGCTTCGACCTCGCCCCCGCTCTCGCCCGCGAGCTCTACGACGTCGACCGGCTCAGCGCCTTCTTCGACGCCATGCACCAGGACCCCGTCCTCTCCCGCGTCAAGCTGATCGCCGAGCCGTGGGACGCCGGCGAGGGCGGCTACCAGGTCGGCAACTTCCCCGTCCGCTGGTCGGAGTGGAACGGGATGTACCGCGACACCGTCCGCCGCTTCTGGCGCGGCGACCGCCGCCCCCTCGCCGACATGGGCTACCGCCTGACCGGCTCCAGCGACCTCTACCAGAACGACGGCCGCAACCCGCGGGCGAGCGTCAACCTCGTCACCTGCCACGACGGCTTCACCCTGCGCGACCTCGTCTCCTACGACCACAAGCACAACGCGGCCAACGGCGAGAACAACCGCGACGGCACCGACGACAACATCTCCGCCAACTACGGGGTCGAGGGGCCGACCGCCGACCCCGCGATCCTCGCCGTCCGCGCCCAGCAGTCGCGCAACTTCCTGGCGACCCTCCTCTGCTCGCAGGGGGTGCCGATGCTGCTCGGCGGCGACGAGTTCGGCCGCACCCAGCAGGGGAACAACAACGCCTACTGCCAGGACAACCCGATCAGCTGGCTCGACTGGGAGCTCGGCGACCGGCAGCAGGCGCTGCTCGCCTTCACCACCGAGCTGGTCCGCATCCGCAAGGAGCAGCCGGTGCTCCGCCGCCGCCGCTTCTTCCGCGGCCGGCCCGACGTCGACGGCGGCCCGAAGGACCTCGCCTGGCTGCGGCCCGACGGCAAGGAGCTGACCGCCGACGACTGGCTGAACCCCGACCTGCACGCGGTCGGCCTCTACCTCAGCGGCGACGCCATCGACGAGCTCGCCGCCGACGGCTCGACGATCACCGGCGACTCCCTCGGCCTGCTCCTCAACGCCGGCACCGCCGAGGTCGACTTCGTCCTCCCCCCCTTCGAGCGGAAGGAGCTCGACCGCTGGGAGGTGATGGCCGACACCGCCGACCCGCCGCGGCCGAAGGGGTACGTCCACCTCGTCGGCGAGCAGATCAAGCTGCCCGCCCGCTCCGTCCTCCTCCTGCGCCGGATCGGGGCCTTCCGGGGCTAGCCGAGCCCAACGCCGGCGCGCGGGACGGGGCCGGAGTGCCCCGGCCCCGTCCCGAACCCGCTGCCGCCGACTACCGGCAGCCCTCCATCGACCAGCCGCGCGCGGTCAGCCAGCCGCCGAGCTCGCGGTCGAACGCCTCCATCACCGGCCGGAACCGCTCGCTGCTGAGGTGCTTCTGCATCGGCCGGACGACCGTGACCTCCTCCTTGCCGAAGTGCAGCTCGGTCCGGATCCGCAGCCCCTCGGCGATCGGCACCAGCGCGCTCGGGTCGGCCGTGCCGGCCTCGACCGCCGCCAGCGTCGCCATGTAGGCGGCGATCCCCTGGTCGATCGTCTGGTGCTCGGCCTCGACCAAGTCCGCGGACCGGGTCAGGTTCGGGTCGCCGATCGAGCGCGCCAAGTCCCACATCACCGCGTCCTCGGCCCGGGCGTGCGGCTCCAGCACGTCGGTCCAGAACGCGCCGAGCGCTTGCCCGTCCTCCACGGTCGGCGCGGAGACGAGGTCCAGGTAGGCCCGCCGCATCGCCTCGATGTTGAGGTTGTGCATCTCGTAGAAGGCGGCGAAGCACCCCTCGGCCGCGACCGGCCGGAAGGTCGGCCGCTGCATCATGACGTGGTCCATCGCGCCGAGGTGGATCTGCACCAGCCACTGCGCGGTGTTCGCCTCGTTCAGGAGCTGGACCGTCGACTTCTCCGCGTCGGGAACCGCGTCCCCGACCTGCTGGCAGGCGGCGGTCTCCCGCGCCTCGAGCTCGTCGACCGGCATCCCGGTCAGCGCGGAGATCATCGGGGGCACCTGCGGCAGCACGCCGGAACTGACCAGAATGCCGGCGATCAGCTCGAGGTCGCCGCAGGCGGTCGCCTTGGTGGCGATCAGCTGCTGGCGCAGGACGTCCTCGGACAGCCCCCCCTCCGACACCACGACGGGAGGCACGTAGCGCGGGCTGGCGGCCCCCGCCGCCGGGGTCGCCTCCTGGGCGGTGACGGCGAACGACCCGAGCCCGGGAAGCAACAGGCCGAGCAAGGCCGCGAGGACCAGGAAACGCGAGAAACGGGAACGCATGACAACCTCCGGAACCACGACTCGAGGGAACGGCGCGCGTCGCGACCCTATCCCGCCATGTCGTCCTCCTCCCGCGCCGCGGCAACGCATCCGTTCGACAAACATCGTTTACTAAACTTGGTTTAACACGATGGCGCGGACGTGTCAATCGCGCCGCCGGCGTGCGACCATCCGAGGGGAGGTTGGCGATGGCGAAATCGGCGGTCACGGCGTCGGGGAACGCCGCGGCGACAACGGGGCCGGGCAGCAAGCGACGGGAGCAGGCATCGCACCGCCGGGAGGAACTGCTCCGGGCGGCGTTGGCGCTCTTCTCGGAGCGCGGCTTCCGCGACACCTCGGTCCGCGACATCACCCGCGCCGCTGGCGTGACGGAGGCGGTCCTCTACCACTACTTCGCCAACAAGGCGGACCTCTGGACGGCGGTCCTCGCCGCCTACTCGCCCTTCTCGCGGGTCGCCGAGGTGCTGGCGGACGCCGCGCCGCTCTCGGTCGAGGAGGCGCTGCGCGGCTTGGGCCACGAACTGCTGCGGCTGCTGCGGGCCCGGCAGCACCTCGTGCTCGCGCTGGTCAGCGAGGCCCCGGGCGAGCCGGAGGTCGCCGCGGTGCTGCAGCGCTTCGTGCAGGGCGTGGCAGCCGACCTGTCGGCGTTCCTCGCCGAGCGGCAGCGGCGCGGGGAGATCGCGCCCGGGCTCGACGTGGGCGTTGCCGCGCGCGCCTTCCAAGGCGCGTTGCTGACACGCTTCCTGACGACGAGCCTCGCCCCCCGGCCGAACGTTGCGGAGGAGGATCGGGAGATGGTCGACGCGCTGGTCGCCACCTTGGTCCGGGGCCTCGCGCCGAGGGGGTAGGCAGAACGGAGCCCCCCTGCCGAGTGCGGCCCCGCGGCGATCGCGACTGCCGCGACCCGCCACGGGACCCGGCCGGGCCCGCGCCCCCGACCGCGCCCGATCGGCTCCGTCGCCA
>JBDHWC010000061.1:0-14169 GCA_039809985.1 Thermomicrobiales bacterium
ACCAGCGTCGGCACCGGCGCGTGGCGCGAGACGCGGTCGGCGACGCTGCCGAAGAAGCGGCGACCGCCCGCGCCGCGGCCGGCGCCGGTCAGCACGACGAGGTCGGCGTCGGCGGCGGCGGTGACGATCTCCTCGGCCGGGTCGCCGACTCGGACCGCGATCCCGGTCGCCACGCCGGTCGTCGCCAAGCGGTCGGCGACGGCCGCGAGGTCGGCCAGCGCGCGCTCCTCGTCCGCGCCGGGATCGACGACCCGCAGCAGCGTGACGACGCGGCAGGGGAGTTCCGGCAGGATGGCGAAGGCCTGCTCGGCGGTGGCCGAGCCGTCGAGCGGCACGAGAACCCGGCTCAGCATCAGCGCTCGCCCCCCATGGTCGCGGCCATCTCGGCGACGGTCGGGTCCGCGACCGCCGCGGCGGCGGCCCGCAGCATCAGCACGTCGGTCTCGCCCGAGCGGACCAGTTTCTCGGCGACGCTGCCGAGCGGCCAGCGGTTGCCGCTGCTGCGGCCGTGGCTGGAGATGACGAGCAGGTCGGCGTGGTGCAGCATCCCGAGCAGCGTCGGCGCGACCTGCCCCTCGCGCACCTCCCACGACGCGGTGAGCCCCTGCCGCAGGAAGTGCGCGCCGTGCCGCTCGACCAGCAGCTCGGCGTCGCGGCGGGCGTCGGCCACCAGTTCGCTGAGCCGCTTCGTGCCGATCGCGGCGTCGTAGTCGAGCGACGGCACCAACGTCTCGGCGAGGTCGACGACGTGGACGAGCAGGACCGGCAGGTCGAGCAGGCGGGCGAGCGCGGCGACGACCGGCAAGGTTCGCTCGGACGCCTCGGAACCGTCGAGCGGGACGACGAGGCGGCGGATCGGGCCCGGGCGGTCGGTGCGCGGCCGGGCGAGGAGGACCGGCACCGGGGAGGTGCGGGCAACCCGCAGCGCGACGCTGCCGATGCCGATGCTACCGGGGCGGCTGCCGTGGCCGCGGCTGGTGAGCGCGATCAGGCTGGCCCCGGTTCGCACCGCCGCGGCGACGATCGACTCGGCCGGGTCGCCGTGGGCGACCAGGCGGCGACAGCGGAGGTTGGGGTTGAGCTGCCCGAGGTGCTCGGCGGCAGCGGCGATCTTCCGCTCGGCCCCCTCGCGGCTGAGGCGGTCGACCTCCTCGGCGCTGACGAGGGTCTCGCCGAGGACGTCGAGGATCGGGGCCGGCTCCGGCAGCACTTCGAGCAAGTGCACCTCGCCGTCCTCCGCGGCGAGCCACGCGGCGTGGGCGAGCGCGGTGACGGCGGCGGCCGATCCGTCGAACGGCGCGAGAATGCTGGTGGCGGGAATCGGGACGTTCTCCATGCGGGGGCGGCTCCTCTGACGGCCGGGTGCCGGGCGGTCGCGGGCCCGGCGTCGTCTGCCGGTCGAGTCGCGCTGCTGACCGGAGCGTACCGTATTGACCGGGGAGATCGCAGCCCGCCGGCGCGGTCGCTCCGCGCTGCCGACGACGAGCGACCGTGAAGGTCCGCCGCGCCCCGCCGCGCCCGGCCGGCGCCGGGCGCGCGGGCGCAGCGCGTAGACTTGCCGGCGGCCCGGGTCCGGGCCGGCAAGACGCGCGCCTGCCGAGAGGGCGGGCGTGGCGGCGAAGGGGGAACGATGGCGGCGTTGATCGGGGCGGCGGAATTGGCGCGGCTGCGGTCGCTGGTGCAGGACGTGCCCGACTTCCCGCAGCAGGGGATTCTCTTCCGCGACCTGACCCCGTTGCTGGCCGACGGCGACGCGCTGCGGACGGTGGTGGACGCGATGGCGGTCCACGGCCGCGGGGTCGACACGGTGGTGGCGATCGAGAGCCGCGGGTTCATCCTCGGCGCGCCGATCGCCTACGCGCTCGGGGTCGGCATGGTGCCGGTACGGAAGATGGGCCGCCTGCCGCGGCTGACCGAGCGCGAGGCGTACGACCTCGAGTACGGCACGAACACCGTCGAGATCCACTCCGACGCGATCCGGCCGGGCGAGCGGGTGCTGGTCGTCGACGACCTGCTGGCGACCGGCGGCACGGTGCGCGCGGCGACGCGGCTGGTCGAGCGGCTCGGCGGCGAGGTGGTCGCCGTCTCGGTGCTGGCCGAGTTGTCGGCCCTCGGCGGCCGCGACCTGCTCGAGGGGCACGAAGTGCACAGCCTGATCGTCTACTGAGCCGGTCGGGTGCCGAGGAGGCCACGAGGCCGCACCGCCGGGTGTGGCGACGAGGTCGGGCCGTGGCACGTTCCACCGAGGGAGGGTCAGCGGTGAGGCGGCGTGTGGAACGCGTCCCTAGAACATGCTGTTGTCGTTGGCCGAATGGTCCGGCACGACTTGCAGCACGTCCCAATGCTCCACGACCTTGCCGTTCTGGTCGAGTCTAAAGATGTCCATCCCAGCGTAGTCGTGGTCGCCCGGCCAGTGTTGATGGCAATGGAGCACCACGTACTCGCCCTCGGCGATCACCCGCTTGAACTCCACCGACTTGCCGGGGAACTCCCGCGCCATCCGCTCGAAGTAGTCGACGAAGGCTTGCTTGCCGTCCGCCACGTGCGGGTTGTGCTGAATGTAGGTGTCGCCAGCGTACCGTTCGATGGCCTCGGCGGGCTTGCATTGGTTGAACATCAGGTCGTAGAAGGCCACGACGGTCCGCTTGTTCGCCTCTGGCTGGCTTGGCATCGCCTGCGCTCCGTCGTCAGTGCGCTGCGGGATCACGCATCCCGTGCGCATGCTGCGAGGTCCGGGGCCGCGACGCGGGCGACCACGGTCGGTGCTTGACGTCGACCCGTTGAGCACGGACGGACGGGACGATTCAGGCGTCCTGCGGCAGCGCGCCGATTTGCTTGCGGAGGCCGAGCGCGTCCCAGCCGTCGAACCCGGAGACGAGGACGCCGTCCTGCAGGTGGTCGAGGCTCATGCCGCCGACCTTGACCGCGCTGCCGCTGGCCGGCACGCCGAAGAGCGGGCCGCCGGTGTGGGTGCCGGTCAGGGTCCAGCGGCTGACGACGACGTTCCCCTCGGCGACCAGTTCCTCGACCGCGAAGTGGAGGTCGGGCATGGCGGCGCGCCACTCGCGCCACTGCCGGCGGAACGCCTCGCGGCCCGCGCCGAAGTCGGCGTCGTTGCCGACCGCCTGTTCGGAGACGTACTCGTCGATCGCGCTTTCCTCCCCCTCGTTCCAGACGCGGCGGAAGAAGTCTCGTATCCCTTGCTTGTTGGCCTCGAGGCGTTGGGCGTCGGTGGTCATCGGCAGCGGCGTCTCCTGCGGCGGTCGTGCGCGCCGCGGTCCGGCGCGACCGTGATTGTGGCACGCCACGGCGCGGCCGGGAACCGTCGGTGCGCTGCGGGGAAACGGTCGGGGGAGGGCGTCGCCCTCCCCCGGTCGCGGTTCGTGGTCGCGGTGCTGCCCGGTCCTAGCGACGGGCCCCGGCGCGAGGGGGCTGCGGCGCACGGGTCCGCACCGGGACACGGGCGGGTTGCGGCCGGGCCGGGAAGAGCGGCGCGAGGAACCGCTCCAAGGCCCCCGCGATCCGGTCGGCGAGGGACGGGCGACGATTTCGTGCAGGCATCGGCTGCTCCTGCGCGGCGGGGATCGCAACCCCCCGCGGCGACTGGTCGGCTTCGACCGACCGGCAACCGGGCATCGCGGCCGATGCGTCACCGGCGGTCGTTGGTGGTTGTTGCCAGAACGCCCGACTCCTCGCGGAGGCGGTGCGCTTGGCGGGGATTGTAGCGCACCGGGTGGCAAGGCGGGCGGGCCCGGGCGACACCCGGTGCCCGACGGTCCTGAAAGGTCGCCGACCGGCGGCGCGGCTCAGGCGCGGGCGGCCCGGTGCCAGCGGGCACGAGGGGCCGGGCGCTCCCCCGGCAGGTATTCCGGCGGGACCGAGGCGGCGACGACCAGCGGCTGCAAGGACGGGACCATGATCGCGAGCCGGCCGCAGACGAGGTCGACGGTGCGCAGGTCGAGCCTGCCGAGCGGCCGGGTCTCGAACAGGTGCCCCCACGAGGCGGTCCAGCGCTCCAGCTCGAGCGTCGGGCCGAGGTCGTGCTTTAGCTCGACGATCTGGCGGTCGAACCAGTGGAGGTAGGCGGCGGTGCTGACCGGGCCGTCCTCGAAGTGGAGGCCGATCTCGATCGTGCCGAGCTGGCCGTTGCACCAGACCTCGTAGTGGACGCGCTCGTTGTCGTACCAGAGTTTCAGGATGGTGCTGGTGGCGCGGTGCCGGAAGTCGCGCAGGTCCGGCGGCAGCATCGGCCGCAGGGTGTCGACGACGTCGGCGAAGAACTCGCGCCGGGTCATGCCGGCGGCCGGGGAGGCCAACGGCTCGGGGGCGGCTGTGGGTGGTCGGGCGGGCATCGGGCGGCTCCGGTGAGGGGGCGACGGCCGCGAGTGTACCGCAGCCGTGCCGGCCCGAGGCGTCATGGCCGGCGGGAGCGGAGCCCCGGCACCAAGTGGGCGACGAGGACGATCAGCGCGACGACGAGGAGCAGGTGGATCACGCCGCCGATGTGGACGATGGCGAAGGCGATCAACCAGAGGATGGCGAGAACGACGGCGAGGACCAGGAACATGAACGTGCCTTCCGCTTGCGCCGGCCGTGGCCGGACACCAGTCGGGAGGCACGCGGCGTGCCAGCGCCGGCCGCCGAGCGAGCGCCCGCCTCGCCGCTCCTGCGTGTTGCGCACTTCCGCCGACGCCGTCGACGATGTGAAGTCACTCGGGGCGATTCCCGGGGCTGACACCAATTGTGCGAACGAACGCCCTCTTCACGCGCGGGGAGACAGCCGCGCCGCCTCGTCGTCCGGCCCGGCGATGGGCGAAGGTCACCCGCGCATCCGGCACCGCCTGCTCGAATCGAATCCGCCCTCATGGGACGCTGGCCCTGGTGATTGGTCTGAGGACTCCCTGTCCGTCCGAACCGCGGCGGCGCTCGGCGAGCACGGACGCCTTGGTTCGGCCGGACGGAGCAAGCGCGGACGGCCCGGGGCAACGTGCGGGCACAACGTTGCGACGGGTTCACGCACGCTCTAGATGTCGAGCATGCCCACGGGCCCCGAGTTCTCGTCCGAGTCCGCGTCGTCCTGGTCCAGTTCCGTGCTCCAGTCGCCCACGTCTGGCATCAGGTCCCAGTCGTTCTCGGCCTCGGTGGGATACCGACGGCGGTCCCAACGGTTGTCATCGGCCTGTGGCGGGTCCCAAGCGTCCTCGGGCGCGTTCTGCTGGGCTTCGCGCTCGCGCAGTTCCCGGAGGTAGGCGGCGTGGCCGGCGGCGTTGTCGCCGTAGATCGCGGAGTACTTCGGGGGCATCGGGTAGCGCATGGTGACGACCTCCGTCCTGACCGGGCTCGCGCTTCGTCGCCGCGGGCCGGTGGCCGGAAGTATACATCTCACGATGAGCTTCGGGTAGTCGTCGGCGGTCACCGGGCTCGGGGCCGAGCCGGTCAGGCGGCGGGCACGGGTGGCCGCGCACGCCGAGGGGCGGCCGGTTCGGCCGCCCCTCGCGTGGTTGACCGTGTTGTCGCCCGGACCTCCGGGCGGGAGGTCGGGACTACCCGCGCGCCTTGGCGTAGCGGGCGGCGACGGCGTCCCAGTTGACCGCGTCCCACCACGCCTTGAGGTAGTCGGGGCGGCGGTTCTGGTACTTGAGGTAGTAGGCGTGCTCCCAGACGTCGACGCCGAGGATCGGCTCGCCGACAACCTCGGCGACGCCCTCCATCGTCGGGTTGTCCTGGTTCGGGGTGCTGGTGACGGCGAGCTTGCCGTCCTTGCCGACGATGACCCACGCCCAGCCGGAGCCGAAGCGCGCGCCGCCCGCCTTCTGGACGGCGTCCTTCATCGCGTCGAGGGAGCCGAAGGCGGCGTCGATCGCCTTGGCGAGGTCACCCTTCGGCGCGCCGCCGCCCGGGCCCATGATCTCCCAGAACATCGAGTGGTTGGCGTGGCCGCCGCCGTTGTTGCGGACGGCGCCGCGCTTGTCCGCCGGCACCTTGCTCAGGTCGCGGATCAGGACGTTGACGTCCATGTTCTCGAACGGGGTGCCGGCCACCGCGGCGTTCAGGTTGTTGACGTAGGCCGCGTGGTGCTTGTCGTGGTGGATTTGCATCGTCTGCGTGTCGATCGTCGGCTCGAGCGCCGAGTAGTCGTACGGCAGCGGCGGCAGTTCGAACGGCATCGTTTCCCTCTCCTGTTCTGCTTGGCGGCGATCGTCGCCCTCTCCCGGGCGGAGTCGCAATTCGCGTTCCGCGACGCCGCCCGCGCCCCGGCGGAGACGCTGCCGGAAGGTAGCAGAAACGGCGGGGCCGGGCACGATTCGTGCGAGCCGCGCGCCCGGCCCGGCCCGGGCGGCTGCCGCCGGCGCGGAATGGCGAGTTGTCGGCGGTGCACAAGGGCAAGCGCCTCCTGCAACCGGCTCGCGGCCGGGGTCGGAGAGCGGCCCGGTGCGCCCGCTAGCGACTCGGGAACGCCACCACGCCGAGCCCCTCGATCCCGATCGCCGGGGGGTGGAGGTGGACGCTGGTCACGTTCAGGCCGGCGAAGGGGATGATGCCGAAGGTGCTGCGGAGATGCTCCTGCGGCCGGTTGTATCCCTTGATCAGGGGGGTGACCCACGCCACCACGTCGACCTGCTGCACGAACTCGCGGGCGTCCCCGGTCGCCTCGCGGTGGCGGCGCAGGAAGTCGGCGATGGCGACGCGGCCGATCACCAGCGCGCTCTCGCTGACGGCGTGGCTCATCGTCGCCTTGTCGATGATGTCGTCGGCCCCGGCGACCCGAATCGTCAGCACCGGCGCGGCGGCGTCCGCCTGGGCCGCCAGTTGCGGCTCGAGGATGGTGTCGACCACGTCCTGCACCGCGGGCGGGTCGGCGTGCATCACCACGTCGCCCTCGCCGGTGTAGGAGGGGATCACGAACGCGCCGGCGGGGTAGCGCGTGCCGGTCGCCTCGTGGGCCCGGATCTTCTTCAGGAGCACGGCCGGCAAGGCGGCGGCCGTGGCGTACATCGCGCCGACCGGGTAGCCGGACATCCCCGGCACCAGCAGCAGGTCGACCCGCTGCTCGCGCAGGTGGGCCGCCGCCTCGCGCAGGTGGGGCCCGACGTACTCCGGGCGGGCGGCGGTCTTCAGCAGGCTGCCGTACTCGATGCCGATGCCGCCGCCGGGGAAGTCGCGGGTGGTGCCGGTGCGCAGCAGTCCGCGCAGCAGGGCGCGCGCGCCCTCCCCGAGCGAGGAGGCGGCGAGCGCCGCGTCGAGCCGCTCGGGGCCGATCGCGTCGGCGGCCGACTCGGTGAGCGGCTGCTCCAGTTCGGTCGGCCGTTCGTAGCGCGGCAGCGGTTGGGGAATGGCGCTCACGTCTGCTCCCGTTTCGGTCGAGCGCGTCCCGGCGTGGCGGGCGGACGCGGCGGGGAAGGCCATGATAGCGAACCGGGGACCGGCCCGGCGGGCCTCGGCCCCTTCGCGCCTGCCGCCGCGCCGGGGGGACGCTCAGTCCTTCTGCACCACGCAGAAGTTGTTGCCCGCCGGGTCGCGCAGGCCGACGAAGTCGTCGCCCGGCTCCGGCCAGCGGCGGACGGTCGCGCCGAGGGCCAGCAGGCGGTCGACCTCGCCCCGCTGGTCGTCCGTGTAGAGGTCGAGGTGGAGCTTGTTCTTGCCGGGGGTCGGGTCGGGGACCACTTGGAACGAGAGGTTGGAGCGGCCAGCCGGGTCGTCGAGCCTCGCCCAGTCGCGCGGGGTGTAGTCGGCGACCGGGCAGCCGAGGGCGGCCGTCCAGAAGGCGACCAAGGGGTCGAGGTCGTCGGCGTGGCAGTCGACGACGACGCTGTCGAGGCGGATGCTCATGCGGTGCCTCCAGTGCGCGCGTCGGGTCGGGTCACGGGTCGAACAGGGGTGCCTGCGCCGGCGGCGGGGCCGGCAGGTCGGGGTGCGGCAGGCCGAGCAGGTCCATCAGCCGGAAGGCGTTGCGGGGCCCTTGCAGCGGCCGGCTGTTGGTGTTGAAGAGGAGGTGGACCTCGCGGGCCTCGGCCGCGACGCGCTCGATGCGCGGCACCCACTCGGCGAGCTCGGCCGGTGAGTAGTCCCAGTCGAAGCGGCCCTGGCCGCTGCCGGTGAAGCGATACCACGTCTCGGCGTTGCGGCCGTGGAAGCGGACGATCGCCAAGTCGGGGTTGGTGACGCCGGGGACCGGCGGCACGCTGCCGCTGCCGACCTGCGGCTCGTCGGCCATGGTGTGGGCGAGGCCGACCTCGCGCAGGAGGGCGAGGGTGTCGTCGGCGTGCTCGTCGTCCAGCCAGTCGCGGCGGCGGAACTCGACCGCCAGCGGCAGGCCCGGGAAGAGTTCCGGCAGGAGTCGCAGGTGGTCGCGGTGCTCCTCGCTGTTGCGGTACGACGGCGGGAACTGGAAGGTGAGCGCGCCGAGCCTCCCGGCCTCGGCGATGGGCCGGACGGCGGCGGCGAAGTGCGCGGCGAGGTCGGCGTCCGGCTCCGGGGCCGCGCCGCCCGGCCGCTCGGGGGTGCCGGTCAGGGCGCGCGGCGGCTTGACGTCGAAGCGGAACCCGGGCGGGGTGCGCTCCAGCCAGCTGGCGACGGTCCGGGGCGGAGGGACGTGGTAGGCGGTGGTGTTGACCTCGACGACGGGGAACCAGTCGGCGTAGGCGCGGAGCCGGTCGGCCGGCTTGGTGCCGGCCGGGTAGAGCCCCTCGACGTCGCTCCAGGCCGAGAGGCCGACCAGCAGGGCCATCAGCGGCGGTTCCGGGTCGGCCAGCGGCCGGGGGCGGTGCCACGAGCGGCCGGGGCCGTTCCCCGTCCGTGGCGCGAGGCGTGCGAGCATGACCGTGATGGCGTCGCCCGTCGACTCGGTGCCCCCGGCCGGGCCGTGGCGAGCCGTGGCGAGCCGGCGGCGACGTGGTGAACGGGCCGCGGGCCGGGCGAGACGGGACGGCGCGGGACGCGGCGGCGGAGGACCGGATGGAAGTCGAGGACGAGGAGATGGGCGGCGACCCGGCCTGCTGGTCGCACCTGTTCGAGGACGCCGACGAGGACGAGGAGGCTGCGCGGGCCGAGGCCGCGCCGGGCGGACGCACCGCCGACGAGGCCGCGGCCGGGGCCGCGCCGGAGCGCCGCGCCGAGGAGGCGGCTCAGCCGCGTTCCTCCCGCAGGTAGGGTCGGCCGAGGGCGGCGGGCGCGCCGAAGCGGTGCCGGCTGGTCTCGCGGCTGGCGAGGATCAGGACGAGGATGGTGAAGAGGTACGGCAGCATGTTCAGGAAGAAGGGCGAGACGTCGACGCCGATCGCCTGCAGCCGGAACTGGCCCGCCTCGACCCCGCCGAACAGGTACGCGCCGAAGGCGGCCCGGACCGGGTCCCAGCCGGCGAAGATGACGAGGGCGACCGCGATCCAGCCGCGGCCGGCGGTCAGCCCCTCGGTCCAGGTCGGGTTGGTGCCGAGCGTGATCGCCGCGCCGCCGAGCCCGGCCAGCATGCCGCCGACGACGACGTAGGCCGAGCGCAGCAGCGTGACGTTGACGCCCATCGCGTCGGCCGCCTCCGGCCGCTCGCCGAGGGCCCGCAGCCGCAGTCCCGCCTTGGTCCGGTAGATGTAGAACCAGAGGAGCGGCACCAGCAGGTAGGAGACGTAGACCAGCGCGTTCTGCTGGAAGAGGACGCGGCCGAGGACGGGGATCTCCGAGAGGAGCGGCAGCCGGGCCGGGCGGAACGAGGCGGTGATCGGCAGGCCGACGATCGGCTGGCCGAGGAAGGCCGAGAGCCCCGCCCCGAAGAGGGTCAGGGCGAGGCCGCTGACGATCTGGTTGGCGCGCAGGCCGACGACGAGCAGGGCGTGGATGCCGGCCATCAGGCCGCCGACGACGAGCGCGACCAGCGCGCCGAGCCACGGGTTGCCGGTCCAGAGCGCGCCGGCCGCGCCGCCGAGCGCGCCCATCAGCATCATCCCCTCGACGCCGAGGTTGAGCACCCCGGCCCGCTCGCAGAGGAGCTCGCCGAGGCAGGCGTAGAGGATCGAGGTGCCGGCGGTGATCGCGGCGGCGAGGACCGAGACGACGAAGCCGACGGTCAGGATCTGGTCCATGGCTCAGGCCGCCTCCCCGCTGGCTGCCGGCGCGGGCGAGGTCCGCACCAGCCGGTAGCGGAGGAGCACCTCGCCGCCGAGGACGAAGAAGAGGATGATCCCCTGCAGCATCGGGGCGACCGCCGCCGGCAGGCTCATCGTCATCTGGATCTGGTCGCCGCCGACGAGGAGCGCCGCCAGCAGGAAGGCGACGACGGTGATCCCGACCGGGTGGAGCCGGCCGAGCCAGGCGACGATGATCGCGGTGTAGCCGTAGCCGGGGGAGAAGTTGCGCTGCAGTTGGTGGGCGATGCCCGCCACCTCGCTCATGCCGGCGAGGCCGGCCAGCGCCCCGGAGAGCATCATCACCAGCACGATCGTCCGCTTGGTCGGCATCCCGGCGTAGCGGGCGGCCCGGGCGTTCTCGCCCATCACGCTGATCTCGTAGCCCCAGCGGGTGCGGCGCAGCAGGAACCAGACGACGGCCGCGGCGACGAGGCCGAAGACGAGGCCGAGGTGGACCCGGGTCGTCCCCCAGTGCGGCAGCGCGGCGGCGTCCGGGAACTGCTTGGTGCCGGGGAAGCCGAACGCCTGCGGGTCCTTCCACGGGCCGTGGACGAGGTACTCGGCGTAGAGGATGGCGACGTAGTTGAGCAGCAGGCTGGTGATCGTCTCGTTCACGTTGAGGAAGGCGCGCAGCGCGCCGGGGAAGAAGGCCCAGAACGCGCCGCCGACCAGGCCGGCGACGGCCATCGCCGGCACCATCACCCAGCCGGGGGCGCCCGGCATCAGGAAGAGCGCCACCCACGTGGCGAAGATCGCGCCGAAGTAGAGCTGCCCCTCCGCCCCGATGTTCCAGAGCTGCATCCGGAAGGCGACCGCGACGCCGAGCCCGGCCAGCAGCAGCGGGGTCGTCTTCACCAGCGTCTCGGCGAGCCCGTTGCGGTCGCCGAGCGAGCCGGCCAGCATCGCCCGGTAGACCTCGGCCGGGTTGCGGCCGGCGACCCGGATCAGGATCGCGCCGGCGACGAGGGCGAGCAGGACCGAGGCGATCGGGACGAGGATGCTCGCCGTCCGCGACGGGGCGGGCACCCGCTCGATCCGCCAGCCGGCACCGGCCTCAGCCATGGGCGGCGCTCCTCTCGGCCGGCGCGTCGGCGGCGACGCCCGCCATCATCAGGCCGATCTGCTCGCGGTCGGCCCGGCGGGCCGGGACGACGCCCATCACCCGCCCTTCGAAGAGGACGGCGATGTCGTCGGCGAGGGCCACCAGCTCGTCGAGGTCCTCGGAGATGAGGAGGGTCGCCGCGCCGCGGGCCTGCTGCTGGCGCAGCTGGGCGTGGATCGCCTCGATCGCGCCGACGTCGACGCCGCGCGTCGGGTGGACGGCGACGATCAGCCTCGGCGAGCCGGCCAGCTCGCGGCCGATCAGCAGTTTCTGCTGGTTGCCGCCGGAGAGGGTCCGCGCCTTGGCGTCGCGGCCGGGGGCGGCGACCCGGTGCTCGTGGATCAGGCGGTCGGTGAACTCGGCCACCGCCCGCGGCACGAGGAACGGGCCGCGGGCGATCGGTGCGGCGCGGTAGTCACGGAGGATGGCGTTGGCGCTGAGGTCCATGCCGCCGACGAGGCCGGTGGCGAGGCGGTCCTCCGGCACGTGGGCGACGCCGAGGGCCGCGATCTCGGCGGCGGGCCGGTTGGTGGCGTCGCGGCCGAGGATCTCGACCGTGCCGCGGGTCGCCCGCCGCAGGCCGGTGATCGTCTCGGCCAGTTCGCGCTGCCCGTTGCCGGCCACCCCGGCGACGCCGAGCGTGCGGCCGGCGCGCACCTCCAGCCGGTCGACCGCGAGCGCCTGCAGGCCGTTCTCGCCGTCGGCGCAGAGGCCGGTCAGCCGGAGCACGACCTCGCCGACGTCGCCGTCGGCGCGCGGCTCCTCGTCCGGGTGCTCGACCAGCGCGGCGAGGTCGCGGCCGACCATCAGGCGGGCGAGGGCGCGGCGGTCCGACTCGGCCGGGGTGGTGGTGCCGACGGTGCGGCCGCGCCGCATGACGGTGACCCGGTCGGCGACGGCGAGCACCTCGTCGAGCTTGTGGGAGATGAAGACGATGGCGAACCCTTGGGCCGCCATCTCGCGCAGGGTGCGGATCAGGGCGTCCGACTCCTGCGGGGTGAGGACGGCGGTCGGCTCGTCGAAGACGAGGATCCGCGCGCCGAGGTAGAGGAGGCGGACGATCTCGACCCGTTGCTGCTCGCCGACGGAGAGTTGCCAGACGCGGGCGGCGGGGTCGACCCCGAGCCCGTAGCGCTGGCTGATCTCGGCCAGTTTCCGCTCGACCCCGGCGGTCTCGACGAGGCCGCGGCCGCCGCGCTCGCCGAGGATCACGTTCTCGGCGACGGTGAACGTGTCGACCAGCATGAAGTGCTGGTAGACCATGCCGATGCCGTGGGCGATGGCGTCGCTCGGGGAGCGGAAGCGGACCGGCTGGCCGTCGACCGCCAGCGTCCCGCTGTCCGGCCGGTAGAGACCGGCGAGGATGCTCATCAGGGTGCTCTTGCCGGCGCCGTTCTCGCCGACGAGGGCGTGCACCTCGCCCCAGCGCGCGTCGAAGCTGACCCGGTCGTTGGCGACGGTCGGGCCGAACCGCTTGCTGATCTCGCGCATCTCGATCGCCGCTGGCGGCGAGGCCGTCTGCATGGCGAAGGCTCGCGCTCCTGCGGCGTCGTGCCGCCGACGGTCGGGCTCCGGGGCGAGGCCGCGGGAGGATACCAAGCGGGAGGCGGGGACGGGGGGCCGGCGGCCGCGGGCGAGGCCCGGGCCGCCGGCGGTCGGGGCTACGACGGGATCTCGCCGTCGACGCCCTCGACGAACCAGTTCATGCTGAGCAGTTCCTCGCCGGTCATCGCCTTGCCGTCCTCGACCTTGACCGCGCCGGTCTGGTCCTTGAGGGGGCCGGTGAAGACGGTGAAGATCGTCTCGTCGCCCGCCTTGAACTTGGCGGCGCGGTCGTCGGCCATCTTCTTGACGTCGTCGGGGACCATCGGGCCGATCGGGGCGAGGTCGACGATGCCGTCCTTCCAGCCGCCCCAGTACTGGTTCGTCTTCCAGGTGCCGTCGATCATCGACTGCACGGTGGGGATGTAGTAGGCGCCCCAGTGCCAGATCGCGCTGGTGAGGACAGCATCCGGCGCCTGCTTCGACATGTCGGCGTCGTAGCCAACAGCGTACTTGCCGGCGTCCTGCGCGGCCTGGACCGGGCCGGCGGTGTCCTGGTGCTGGGCGATGACGTCGGCCCCGCCGTCGAGCAGCGCCTGGGCGGCGGCCCGCTCCTTCTGCGGGTCGAACCACGTGTTGGTCCAGACGACCTTGACCTTGGCGTCGGGGTTGACCTCGCGGACGCCGAGGGTGAAGGCGTTGATGCCGCGGATCACCTCCGGGATGGGGAAGGCGGCAACGTAGCCGAGCTGGTTCGACTTGGTCATCTTGCCGGCGACGAGGCCGGAGACGAAGCGCGGCTCCTCGATCTTGCCGAAGGCGGTGCTGACGTTGTCGGCGGTCTTGTAGCCGGAGATGTGGACGAACTGGACGTCCGGGAAGTCCTTGGCGACGTTGATCGTCGGGTCCATGTAGCCGAACGAGGTGGTCATGATCGCGTTCGCGCCGTCCTGGGCGAAGCCGCGGATCACCCGCTCGGCGTCGGCCGGGTTCTCCGGCACGCTCTCCTGGTAGACCGTCTCGACGTTCGGGATCGCCTCCTGCAGGGCGAGGCGGCCTTGGTCGTGCTCCCACGTCCAGCCCATGTCGCCGATCGGGCCGATGTAGACGAACGCGACCTTGAACTTCTCGCCGCTCGCCGCCGGGGTGGCGTCCTGCGCGCTGGCAACGTTGCGGAAGGTGACGGTCGCGACCCCGGGGATCGCGAGCGCGGAGACGATTCCGACAAGGGTCCGTCTGGTCACGGGCACTGGGCACACTCCTTCGTCCGGTCGGCTAACGACACAGTTGCTGCGCCTTCCTGCGATGGAAGCCGCGCACATGATACGCGAGCAGTGTTGCCGTGAATGGCGCGCGGCCCCGTGCCCCCCGACAAGGGGAGGTTTCGGCTGGGAAGCGGCAGCCGCA
>JBDHWC010000062.1:0-14088 GCA_039809985.1 Thermomicrobiales bacterium
CTACACCCGCGCCGCCGCCTCGACCAGCGCCGCCTCGTCGGCCCGCCGGTCGGGGCCGGCGAGGACGCTGACCAGCACCTCGTCGAGGCCGCGGCCGAGCCGGGCCCGGATGCCGGCGGCGATCTCCTCGGCGGTGCCGCTGACCACGAGGTCGTCGACCAAGGCGTCGGAGACCTGCCCGTCGGCCCGCAGCGGGAAGCCGGCGTCGGCGAACATCCGGGCGTAGAACGGGGCGGCGGCGTAGTAGGCGAGTTGCTGGCGGGCGATCGCCCGCACCTCGGCCCGGTCGGCCCGGGCGACGACCGGCACGTGCGCCACCAGCGGCGGACGCGACCGCCCGGCCCGTGCGGCCCCCCGTTCCAGTGCCGGCAAGGCGACCCGCAGCAGGAAGTCGACCGGGCAGAGCCACGAGATGCCGCCGTCGGTCAGTTCGCCCGCCAGTTCCCACGCCGGCGCGCGCAGGGCGGAGACCAGCACCGGCGTCGGCGCGGTGCGGCCCATCGTCGCGTCGACCGCGTAGAAGTCGCCCCGGAAGTGCGCCTCCCCCTCGTGCAGCAGGGGCCGCAGCACCGTGACGTACTCCCGCAACTGCGACAACGGCTGCGCGAAGTCGAGGTGGTAGACATCGACCATCGTCCGCGCGTGCGACGTCCCGAGACCGAGCCGGAACCGGCCCGGCCCCAACCCCTCCAGCGCCAGCGCCTGCGTCGCCATCGCGATCGGGTGGCGAGTGAAGGCAGGGACGATCGCCGTCCCGAGCCGAATCCGCTCGGTGGTCGCCAGCGCCGCGGCGAAGAGGGTCGGCGTGTCGAGCCCGGTGGCGGGCATCACCGTCCAGACGGTGTCGATGCCGGCCCGCTCGGCCCGGCCGATCAGGTCGAGCGCGTGGGCCGACGACTCCGGCACGAACGCGATGCCGACGCGGCGGTCAGGGGCGGCCATGATGTCCTCCGGTTTCACAGTCGAGAAGTCGAGAAGTCGGGGGGTCGGGGGGTCGGGGAGAAGAACCGGGGGCACTCGCCGGCGGTCATCTCTCTTCTCGACTCCTCGACCCCCCGACTCCTCGACTCGCAGATTCCCACTCGTCGCGCAGCACGCCCATCTGCACCTCGTCGTGGTAGCGGCCGTTGCTCCAGAGGTGCTGCCGGAGCCGTCCTTCCTCCACGAAGCCGCAGGCGCGGTAGGCGCGGATGGCGCGCTCGTTGGCGCTGTGGGTCCGCAGCCAGATTCGGTGCAGGTTGCGCAGCCGGAAACCGTAGTCGAGCAGCAGGGCGATCGCCTCTCGCCCGAGCCCCTGCCCCCAGAGCGCCTTCTCGCCGATGCCGATGCCGAGCTCGGCGGTGTGGTTGGTCGCGTCCCATCGGAAGAGGCCGCAGGTGCCGACGAAGCGGCCGTCGACCTCGATCGCGAACCGGCCGTCGTCACGGCCGCCGTCGGCGGTCTTCCGCTCGAAGTCGGCGACCAGCCGCTCGAGCTGCTGCGGCATCGGCGGGTCGCCGCCGCCGGCGAGCTCGACGTCAAGGTCGTTGTTGAAGACGAGAAGCCGCGGCAGGTCGTCCCGCCGCAGCTCCCGCAGCGTGACCCGCGATCCCACCAGCATCGGGCGATCCCCCGTCGAGCCCGCGAGCCCCGACGGCCCGCGGCACCGGCCCGCGTCATTGTAGGTGGCAACCCGCCGCCGGGCGCGTTCGCCGCCTCGGGCCCGGCGCGTATGATGTGGTCGGGCATCTCGCAATGCGACGCCGTGGTCGGTGGCCCGGCGCGCCCGGATGCCGCACCGCGCGGTCGGGGCCCGAACGGCCCCGCCGGGCGACGGGGCCCGGTCGACGGGGCCGGGCACCCCGACAACGCCAAGGGGGCGAGACGACCATGGACGACCTGCGGTTCGACCGACTGGTGCAGCGACTCGGCGCGCATGGCAACCGCCGCATCGCTCTGAAGGGCCTCGCCGCCGGGCTGCTCGGGGTCGGCGTCGCCAGCCGCCCGGAGGTGACGCTCGGGGCGCGCTGCCAGCGCAACCGGGACTGCGGCAGCGGCGAGCGCTGCTGCGGCAACCGCTGCCGCGACATCCTGACCGACCAGCGGCACTGCGGCGGCTGCAACAACAACTGCCGCGGCAACGGCACGCGGATGTGCCGCAACGGCGGCTGCTTCTTCCAGTGCCGCGGCGCGCAGGCGGGCATCTGCGACCTCAACGCCTGCGGCGACCTCTGCGGCTGCAACGTCCTTGACTCGACCACCAACGTCTGCGAGTTCGTCGCGGAATCGTGCAGCGACTCCAACCTGACGCCGTGCAGCCGAGACAGCCAATGCCCGCAGGGCCGGATCTGCATGAACGACGGCTGCGGCTGCGGGATGGTCTGCGTCCGGCCGTGCGCGCCGCGCATCCGGCCGACCTCGGTCGCGGGCCTGCCGGTGGCCAAGCCGGTCCCCGGCAAGCACCGCTAGCCGCCGCGACAGGTTCGCACGCTCGGGTGCGAGGTTCGGGGGGAGGGCTCGGCCCTCCCCCTTTCGCGCCCGCAGCCGTTTCGCGCGGGGCCGGACACGAGGCGCCTGACAGCCGGAAGCGGCCCCGCCGCGACACCCCCGGGGCATGGGGGGAGGGATTGGCCTCCCCCGTGCCCGTTGCTCCCCCGCTCCCCGCGCTCAGGCTGACAGGGGGAGGTATCCATCGGGAAGCTGCCGCGCAGCGGCAACTGGGGGTTCGGGGGAGGGCTTGGCCCTCCCCTGAGCCTGTTTCTCCCCCTCTCCCGCCGCCGCGGGAGAGGGGGCTGGGGGGTGAGGGCGGTCCCGGCGGGCCCGACCGCGAGGCCCGGACACCTCCCCTTGTCAGCCGCACGGGGAGAGGGGGCTGGGGGGTGAGGGAGGTCCCGGCCCCCCCGACTTCAGTCAGCCGCCGCGCCGGCCAAGCCGTGCTCCCGCTGCGCCTCGCCGCCCTCGAAGTCGTGGCTCACCTTGAACCGCTCGTGGCGGCCGTTCCAGCCGTGCGGGTAGGCGCGTTCGAGGATGTTCGCCTGCGCCTCGGCCGTCAGCGGCGCGAAGCCGCGGCCGACCCGCAGGGCCTGGTCCAGCACCGCCTCCGAGTCGACCCCGACGCAGACCGCGTCGACGTCTTGGCTCAGCGCGTAGCGGATCGCCTCCTCGGCGGTGATGTCGGTCTCGGTCGGGATCCTGCCGGCGGCGAGACTCTTCATCCCGATCACGCCGATGCCGCGGGCCCGGGCCGGCGGGATGATCTGCTGCTGGAAGCTGTCGAAGTGGGCGTCGAGCGCGTTGACCGGCATCTGGATCGTGTCCCACGGGAAGTCCGGGGCCAGCGCCAGCATCCGCTTGAAGATCGCCGGGCTCTTGTGGCCGGTGAAGCCGATGAAGCGGACCTTCCCCTGCGCCTTCGCCCTCAGCATCGCCTCGGCCGCGCCGCCGGGGGCGAAGATCCGGTCCGGGTCGTCGTGCCACGTCACCTCGTGGATCTGCCAGAGGTCGAGATGGTCGGTCCGCAACAACTCGAGGCTCTCCTCCAGCCTCCGCATCGAGGTGTCGGCCCGGCGGTCGTGGGCGCAGTTCTTGGTCATCAGGAAGGCGCGGTCGCGGTAGCCGCCCTGCGCCAGCGCCTCGCCCATCCGCCGCTCGGACTCGCGGTCGTTGTACTCCCACGCGTTGTCGAGGAAGTCGATCCCGGCGTCGATCGCCCGGTGGATGATCCGGACCGCCTCGTCCTTCGGCGGCACCCCGATGTGGAAGCCGCCGAGGCAGAGGATCGAGACGTCGGCCCCGGTGGTGCCGAGTTGCCGCCGCGGGATCGCCGCCGTGCCGTCGTCGTGGCCCATCCGCTGCCTCGCTCCGTTCCCGCTCGGGCTGCCGCGGCCAGTCGGCCGGGGCGGCTACGATACCGGCTCGGGCCGGGCCGGGCAACCGCCCGCCGGGCGTCCCGGCCGACGGAGGGGAGCACGACGATGGCACGGCAGCTGATCTCGTCCGGCGGGCCGCTCGAGGCCTCCGCCGGCTACTCGCGGGCGGTCCGGGTCGGCTCGCAGGTCTTCGTCGCCGGCACCGCGGCGTTCAAGGACGGCGCGGCGGTCGCCCCCGGCGACGCGGCGGCCCAGACCCGCCACATCCTCGGCGTGATCGAGCGGGCGCTGGCCGAGGCCGACGCCACCTTCGCCGACGTCGTCCGCTACCGGGTCTTCGTCACCGACGTGGCGCAGTGGCCGGCGGTCGCCGCCGAGCTGGGCGCGGTCTTCCGCGACGTCCGCCCCGCCGGCACGCTGGTCGGCACGCCGTGGCTGGTCGACCCGGGGCTGGTGGTCGAGATCGAGATGGACGCGGTGGTGGGCGAGGGCTAGCGACGAGCGTCACACGCCGAGGGGCGTGCATCCGATCTCCGCTGCGCCGACGTCCGCTGCCGCATCGTACCGCCAGCCGCCAGCCGCCAGCCCTGCCTACCCGTCCGCCTTCAGCCGGTAGCCGACGCCCGGCTCGGTGACGATCAGGCGGGGCCGGGTCGGGTCGGCCTCGAGCTTGCGCCGCAGGTAGTTGACGTAGACGCGGAGCTGGGGCGAGTTGTCGGCGGCGTAGCCGCCCCACGCCCGCTCCAGCAGCTGGCGGTGGGTCAGCACCTTGCCGGGCGAGGCGGCCAGCACCCGCAGCAGGTCCCACTCGGTGGGGGTCAGGTGAACCTCGGTACCGTCGCGGGTGACGATCCGCCTGGCGAGGTCGATCCGCAGCGGGCCGGCGACGACCACCGGCTCGTCCTCGGGCCGGCTCCGCCGCATGACCGCCCGCAGGCGGGCCAGCAGTTCCGGCATGCCGAACGGCTTGGTCAGGTAGTCGTCCGCGCCGTGGTCGAGGGCGTCGACCTTGTCCGCCTCCTGGCCGCGGGCGGAGAGGACGATCACCGGCACCTCCGACCAGCCGCGGACCTCCTTCAGGACCGCGAGGCCGTCCATCCCCGGCATCACGAGGTCGAGCACCACGGCGTCGTGGACGCCGCCGGCGAGGGCGAAGACGGCGGCCGGGCCGTCGACGGCGACGTCGACCGCGTAGCCGTGGCCGGTCAGCGCCGCCCGCAGCGCCCGGCGGATGCGCTCCTCGTCGTCGACCACCAGAATCCTGCCGCCGCTCACGCTTCCGGCCCTCCCTCGTCGTCCCCGCCGTCGACCGGCAACGTGAACCGCGCCGACGTGCCGATCCCGCCCGGCCCGGCCTCCACCCAGATCCGCCCGCCGTGGGCCTCGACGATGCCTTTCGAGATCGCCAGCCCGATGCCGGCCCCGGCGACGCGGCGGTCGGTGCCGAGCCGGACGAACTTCTCGAACACCGCTTCCCGCTTCGCGTCCGGGATGCCGGGACCGCGGTCGGTCACCGCGACCTCGATGACACCGTCGCGGTGCGCGGCGGCGATCGCCACCGGCTCGCCCGGCGGCGCGTACTTGATCGCGTTCTCGACCAGGTTGGTCAGCACCTGCCGAATCTGAACGTAGTCGATCCGGGCCAGCGGCAGGTCGTCGGGCACCTCCGACCGGATCGGCCGCCCCTCGGCCCGGCCCTGCAGCCGGTCGCCCACCTCCTCGACCAGCTCGGCGAGGTCGTACCACTCCCGCCGCGGCACGAGGACGCCCCCCTCGATCCGCGACAGGTCGAGGAAGTTGCCGACGATCTCGGTCAACCGGTCGGCCTCCTCGTCGATCGCCCGCAGGAACTCGACCCGGTCCTCCTCGGTCCACGCCACGGAGCGGTCGAGCAGCGAGGTGGCCGATGCCTTGATCGCCACCAGCGGCGTCCTCAGGTCGTGCGAGACGGCGGCGAGCATCGTCGACTTCAGCCGGTCCGACTCGACCACCGCCATGCCGCGCGCCGCCTCCTCCAGCAGCCGGGCCCGCTCCAGCGCGAGGGCGGCTTGGTGGGCGAAGGTGGCGAGGATGCGGTCCTCGTCCTCGCGCAGGTCGGGGTCGGCCGCCGCGCCGGTCACCTCCAGCGCGCCGATCATCCGCTCGGCGGTCGCCACCGGCACCCAGTGCACCGGCAGCCCGCTGCCGTCGGCCCCGCCCACCACCGGGCGACGCTCCTCCATCGCCCGCCGCGCCTGCTGCTCGACCGCCGGCGAGACGGCCGTCGGCGCGTCGTCCGGGCAGCGGGCGGCAACGACCAAGCCGGAGGCGTCGCCGCCCGGCACCAGCAGGCGACAGGCGGTCGCCCCGTAGCGGGAGACGACGCGGCCGACGACGCCGGCCAGCACCTGCTCCGGGGTGACGTCGCGCAGCAGGGCGGCGTTCAGCTCGTAGAGGAGGTCGGTCCGCCGCCGTTCGCGCTCGGCCAGCTCGGTCCGCTGCCGCAGCCGGGCCACCAGCTGGCCGGCGACGAGGGCGACGGCGAGGAAGGCGAGCAGGGCCACCATGTGGTGCTCGGCGTCGATGACGAGGGTCTGGTACGGCGGCAGGAAGAAGAAGTCGTAGGCGAGGAACGCCAGCAGGGCCCCGACGGCGGCCGGCCGCGACCCGACCACCAGCCCCAGTCCCAGTGACAGCAGCAGGTAGGCGAAGGCGACGTTGATCGTGTCCAGCCGAGCGCGGACCGAGACCATCAGCAGCGTGGCGACCACCACCGCGCCGACCGCCGTCGCGTGGCTCGCCCAGCCGCCCCACCGGGGCGGGGCCTGCCCGTCTTGGTGGAACAGGCGCACGGCTCGTCGTTCGCTCATGGGTGGCGTCGCCCCGCGTCGCGCTCGCCGCCGCCGCGCGGCTCCACCAAGTAGACGTCGACGCCGTCGAGCCGGGCAAACAGCTCGTCGGCCAGCGCGCGCCGGCCGACCGGCCAGCGGCCCGCGGGCGGCCGGTAGGCGGCACCGGCCAAGCGCACGGGCAACTCGCCCGCGGCCGGCTCGGGCCGAGGCTCAGAACCGCTCCGGCCGCAGCAGGGCGTAGACGAGGTAGACGAGCAGCGCGGCGGCCACCAGGCCGACCACGACGTCCTCGGGACTGGTCACGACGGGACTCCCGGCCGGGCCGCGCTCACAGCCGCTCGCACCCGGCCACGTAGGCCAGGCAGGCGGCGAAGAACCCGGTCGTCAGCACGATCATCAAGAGGTCGGGCATGGGTCTGCTCCGTGGCCGCGCCGACCTACCAGACGGCGTGGACGAGGCGGGCGACCGCCGCGCCGCCGTCCCGCGCCCGCCGGGCCGCCCACTGCCGCAGCGGCGCGGCGATGCCGTCGGCGGTCAGGTCGAGCAAGCGGTGCTGCAGCGCGAGGAACTCCAGCTCGGCCTGCGCCGCCGGGTCCGGCTCGATCGTCAGCCAGCCGTCGGCGACGTGGCTGTCGAGGTGGCGGCGGTCGGCGGCGGCGAAGACGGCCGCCAGCAGCTCGTCCGGCACCCCGTCGACGCGCAGGCGGGCGACGTGGTTGAGCCCGAGCCGCGTGCCCGGCGCGATCCGGTCGAGCAGGTCGTCCAGGGTGGGCTCGGCAGGTCGAGGCTCCGGCCCGGCGTCGGGCCGCACGGTGGTTGCCATGGCTGGGGTCTCCGGGAATGTCGGGCGTCGGAAAGGACGGGGGCCGGCGACGGCCGGTCAGGCGACCCGTTCCGGCGGCCCCGCGTTGCGGACGATGCGCAGCAGGGCATCGACCGGGAACGGCTTGTGCAACACGCCGAGCGGGCCGAACTCGCGGACCCGGGCCGGGCTCGGCGGCACCGCCGACATCACCACCGCCGGGATCGTCTCCCCTTGGGCCCGCAGCTCCCGCAGGACGTCCCAGCCGGTGGCGTCGGGCAGGTTGACGTCGAGCAGGAGCAGGTCGGGCCTGTCGGCCAGCGCCGCCTGCACCGCCGTCGCGCACGACGCCGCCTCGGAGACCGCGAAGCCGCGGGCCGCCAGCGACCGCGCCAGCGAGCGGCGCAGGTGCGGCTCGTCCTCGACGATCAGGATGGCCATTGCCGGTCCTCCCCCCATCGCTGCCTCCCGGCCGTCCGCCCCGGGCGGTCCCCCGGCCGGCGGAAACGCGTCGGACAGCAAGGTACCGGTCGGCGCGTTAGGGCCGCGTAACATCGGGGCGGTTGGGCGTTAGAGGGTTGTGAGAGTTCGTGGGGGATTGGGATTGGGGATTGGGGACAGACTAGCCGATTGGCATGCGCGGCAAAGCGGTAAAACTAGGTGGCGGAGAGGAGTGCGCGATGGTCACCCAGCCGAAGGTCACGCAGGTCGAAGGGGCGGAGAACCTGGTCATTCATCTGACGCCGGAAGAGGAACTCGAGTCGTACACGCGCCAGGTCGCCAAGCACACCGGCCTCACCGTCGAGGAGTTTCTCGCCCGCCTCGACGCCGGCGAGTGGGACGAGGTGATCGACGACCCGGACCATCGGGAAATTCTCTGGCTTGCCGCCGTGGCCCATGTCATCCGGTAGGCATCCCTACCGGAGTCAGCACGAGGCGGTCCGGGCCTTTCTCGCGCCGCTCAACCTGGCGATGACGTGCCTCACCAAAGACACGCTGGTCCAATCGGCCGACGAGCAACGCCCACGCTGGGGCCGGCTCAGTTTCCGCGACGACATCGCGGTGCCGCTAGCGAGCCCGCATCGACTGTCCCTGAAGATCCTGCATCTCTTTGAGTTGATCGAGGACCAAGGCTCCTAGTCTGTCTCGACCCGCTTGTACTTCTACCACGTCTTCGCCTCCGACACGGAGATCATCGCCTTCCACTGGCATCCCGGCGTCACCGCCTTCAACGGCCCCCATGCCCACTTCCGGCACCTCAACCACCCGTTCCCGATGGGGAAGGTGCACATCCCCACCGGCCGCACCTCGCTTGAGAGCGTCGTCCGGCTGCTGGTCGAAGAACTCGGGGTCGCCCCGCCCGCCCCGACTGGAAGGCTGTGCTGTCACGCACCGAGCAGCACTTCGCCGCCGCCCGCTCCTGGCACGAGCCCCAGCGAGCGATCCCTCAGCCCGCTCGACTTCTCGCCCTCACGCCGCCGTCACCGCAGCGACCGCGGGTCGAGGGCGTCGCGCAGGCCGTCGCCGACGAAGTTGAAGCCGGCGACGGTGAAGGTGATCAGCAGCCCGGGGAAGAGCGCCACCCACGGCGCGGTGCCGAAGTAGCTCTGGGCGTTGTTCAGCATGTTGCCCCAGCTCGCCTCCGGCGGCTGGATGCCGTAGCCGAGGTACGAGATGTACGACTCGGCCAGCACCGCGTTGGCGATGTTCAGCGTCGCCGCGACGAGGATCGGGGCGAGCGTGTTCGGCAGCAGGTGGCGGGCGATCAGCCGCGTGTGCGAGGCCCCGAGCGCCTCCGAGGCCTGCACGAAGTCGCGCTGGCGCAGGCTCAGCGTCTGGTTGCGCAGGATGCGGGCCAGTTCCATCCACGAGGTGAGGCCGATGATCAGCGTGATCGACAGCAGCGAGGCCCCGACGAACGAGGCCAGCACCAGCAGCAGGAAGACGGTCGGGAAGCAGAGCAGCGCGTCGGTCAGGCGCATCAGCACGGCGTCGGTCCGGCCGCCGAAGTAGCCGGAGACGAGGCCGACCGCCGAGCCGACGGAGATCGTCACCGCCATCGCCGCGAAGCCGACCAGCAGCGAGATCCGCCCCGCCCAGAGGAGGCGCGAGAGGAGGTCGCGGCCGACCTCGTCCGCCCCGAGCAGGTGGCCCGGCGTGCCGGGCGGGGCGAACTTGTCGAGGATCGAGATCTGCAGCGGGTCGTGCGGGGCCAGCAGCGGCGCGAGGAGCGAGGCGAGGATCAGCAGCGTGCAGACGGCGAACCCGGCCACCGCCAGCCGGTTGCGCCGGAAGCGCCGCCAGAAGAGCTGCCACGGGCTCTCCACCGTCGGCCCGCGGCGGTCCGCGGCGACGACGGTGAGCGTCGGGTCGGGGGCAATGGGGCGGGCGGTCATCGGCGGCCTCCGCTAGCTCGGCCGGATGCGGGGGTCGACCACTGCCACCACGAGGTCGGCCAGCAGGTTGCCGACGATGACGAGGAAGGCGGTCACCACCAGCACCCCCATCAGCACCGGGTAGTCGCGGTAGCCGAGGGAGTCGACGAAGAGGCGGCCCATCCCCGGCCAGGTGAAGACGCTCTCGGTCACCAGCGCGCCGCTGAACAGGAACGGGATCTGCAGCCCGGCCAGCGTCACCAGCGGCGTCACCGCGTTGCGGAAGGCGTGGCCGAGGACCACCGTGTGGTTGGCCAGCCCCTTGGCCCGGGCGGTGCGGACGTAGTCCTGGTTGATCGTCTCCAGCAGCGCGGCCCGGGTGTAGCGGCTCCAGGTGGCGACCAGCACCAGCCCGAGCACCACCACCGGCGCGACGAGGTGGTGCAGCCGGTCGCCGAGCGAGAAGGCGGCCCCCAGCGTGCTGCGGCCGCCGGAGGGGATCCAGCCGAGCCGCTCGGCGAAGAGCCAGATCACCATCAGGCCGAACCAGAAGGTCGGGATCGACAGCGCCAGCATCGCCCCGATGGTCGAGAGGTAGTCGGCCGCGGAATGCTGCCGCAGCGCGCCGAGCATCCCGATCGCGACCCCGACCACGATCGCCAGCAGCAGGGCGGAGACGGTCAGCTCCAGCGTCGCCGGCACCCGGTCGAGGATCACGTCGCGCACCGGGCGGCTGTCGCGGTAGGAACGGCCCCAGTCGCCGGAGGCCATCCCGGTCGCCCACTTCGCGTACTGGACCGGCAGGGGCTGGTCGAGGCCGTAGGAGGCGCGGATCCGGGCGAGGTCGGCGGGGGTCATGCTCGGGCTGAGGGCGTAGACCGACTCCGGGCCGCCCGGCGCGAGGTGCATCAGCCCGAAGGCGATCACCGTCACGATCACGAGCAGCACCGCGCTCTGGAACAGGCGGCGCAGGAGGTAGGTGGCCATCGGTCCCTCGCCCGGCGACGGCGGGGGAGGCGACGCGCGGGCGCGTCGCCTCCCCGGGTCGGCCGACTACGGGGTCCAGCCCCACTCGTTGGTGTTCCACTGGTTGGAGACGACGAAGGGGTTCGCCTTGTAGCCGATCATCCCCTCCTTCGTCCCCTCGATGAAGGTGTAGTGGAAGATCGGCAGGTAGGCGAGGTCGTCGCGGAGGATCTCCTGCACCTTCAGGTAGATCTCCTTCCGCTTCGCCTGGTCGATCTCCTTCACCCCCTGCTCCAGCAGCGGGTCGAGCTCGGCGTTCTTGTACTGCGAGTAGTTCTGGCCGCCGCCGCCTTGGGCCGGGATCGCCTTGGAGTGGAAGCGGGCCATCGCGTCCGGGTCGGCCCCGAGGCCGGTGTGGAGGCCGACCATCACCGAGTCGAACTGCGACTTCAGCCAGTAGTCGCCCCAGATCACCGCGGCCGGCATGTTGTTGATCTTCATGTCGACCCCGGCGTCCTTCCAGGTCTGCTGCAGGTACTGCTGCGCCTGCTCGCGGACCTTGTTGCCGGCGGTGGTGGAGTTGTCGAAGGAGAGCGCGACGCCGTCCTTGGCCCGGGTGCCGTCCGCCCCGGCCACCCAGCCGGCGGCGTCGAGCGTCTTCTTGGCGGCCTCGACGTCGAAGACCTGCGGCGTCAGGCTGGTGTTGATCGCCCAGCTGTTCTCCGGCAGGTAGGTCTCCGACGGCGTGTGGATGCCGTAATAGACCTTCTCGATGATGTTCTTCTTGTCCATCGCCGAGTAGAGCGCCTCGCGCACCGCCTTGTCCTGGAAGATCGGCTTGCCGAAGTTCATGTAGATGAACTCGACGAAGGCGGTCGGCGCCTCGTGGATCACCACGCCCTGCAGCCCCTTCGCCTCGTTGAAGTTGTCGGCGGTGATCCCCTGGATGCCGGTGACGTCGATGTCGCCCGTCTTGAACTGGGTGAAGAAGACGGTCAGGTCCGGCACGTACTTGAAGATCAGGGTGTCGAGGTACGGCCCGTCGAGGTGGTAGTCCGGGTTGGCGACGACCGTGATGTGGTCGCCGGCGACCCGCTCCTGCCACTTGAACGGCCCGGTGCCGACCGGCGCGGTGGAGTTGAACTCGGCGGTGTTGAGGTCCTTGACGTCCTTCAGCAGGTGCTCGGGGATGAAGTAGGTGTCCATCCAGGCGATCAGGAACGGCGCGTACGACTCGGTCAGCGTCATCGTCACCGTGTGGTCGTCGGGGGCGCTGATCTCCTTGACCCGATCGTGGCCCATCCGGTTGCCGGCGGCGAAGTCGGGGTTCATGATCGTCGCGTGGTTGAACAGCACGTCCTGCGCGGTGAACGGCTCGCCGTCGTGCCACTTCACGTCGTCGCGCAGCTTGAAGGTGTAGGTCAGGCCGTCGGCGGAGATGCCGCCGTTGTCCACCGACGGAATCTCGGTTGCCAGGTTCGGGACCAGCGCCGCGTTCTCGTCGATCCGCCAGAGGCTGTCGAACAGCGAGTACTGCACCCCGCGGTCGACCTCCAGCGTCGACTTCAGCGGGTTGAAGACCGTCGGCTCCTGCGAGAAGCCGACGATGATCTGGCCGCCCTGCTTCGGCGTCTGCCGGGCCGGGGCCGCCTGCGCCGCCCGCGGCGACACCATCAGGTCGGCGAACGGCACCGCGAAGCCGGCCGCCGCCGCGAGGGCGAGGAACGTCCGGCGCGAGAGGGTGCCTTCCTTCACCTGCCCGGCCAGATGGACCAAGTCGTCGTGGTGGCGCATCGTTCGCTCTCCTTTGCCTGCGTGGGCGCCCGGCCGCCGCTCGGCGGGGCGCGTTCCGGCACGGTCGGCGCGGCGGGCCTCCCCGCCACGCGACCCATTGTGCCGCGAACTAACGGAAAACGTCGGTCGGCCGGTCGCCGTACTCGTGGCCGCCGCGGACCGGGTCCCCCTCCTCGAACCGGCTGGCGCGGAAGGCGCGGAGGTCGACCGTGCGCGGCGCGCCGCCGGTCACCCACTCCGCCATGCACTTGCCGATCGCGGGGGCGGTCTTGAAGTTGGTGCCGTTGCAGCCGAGGATGCCGAACAGCCCGGCGTACGGCTTCAGCTCGTCGAGGATGGCGTGGCCGTCCGGCGACATCGTGATCACGCCGGCCCAGCCGCCGCGCATGTAGGCGTTGGCGTAGGCGGGGCGGCGCTTCGCCATCCGCTTCCGGGTGTCGGCCACGTAGTCGAGGTCGACCGCCTCCATGTAGAAGTCGGGGTCGACGTCGAACTGGTCGCGGCCGATCCCGGCGAGGGCGCAGACGTCCCCCTCCGGCCGCAGCCAGATGTTGTTCAGCCCGTCGATGTAGACCGGGTGCGCCTCCGGGGCCTCGGCCGGGCGGCGGTAGATCGCCACCTGCGCCCGGTTGGTGACGAGCCCGTAGTCGAGCCCGAGCGGCCTCAGCAGCCCGGCCGACCAAGCCCCGCCCGCCAGCACCACCGTCCCGGTCGCGATCCGGCCGACGTCGGTGACGACGCCGGTGACGCGGTCGCCCGCGGTCTCGATCGCCAGCGCCTCGACCCCGACGTGCAGTTCGGCCCCGTTGGCCCGCGCCGCCTCGGCGAAGCCGAACGCCGTGCCGGAGGGGTCGGCGTAGCCCGACTGCGGCTCCCACGCCGCGGCGGTGATGTCGCCGACGAAGACGCCGGGGTCGATCTCCCGCAACTCCTCCGGGGTGATCATCACGTTGTCGACGCCGACGCCGCGCAGCATCTCGACGTTGGCCCGCAGCCGGTCGTCGAAGCGCGGCGGCACGAGCCGGACCACGCCGTGCCGGCGGTAGCCGGGGTCCCCGGGGCCGACGAGGTCGCCCCAGTGGGTGAAGTAGGCAAGGCTCTCCTGCGCCAGCGCGCCGTCGTGCGGGTTGGTGTAGTGCATGCGGACGACCGCACCCGACTTGCCGGTGGCGCCGGCCCCGAGCGCGGTCCGCTCCACGAGGAGCACCTTGCCGGCGCCCATCTTGGTCAGGTGGAAGGCGGTGGCCGTCCCGGTCACCCCGCCGCCAATGACAACGACATCCGCCGATCTGGTCACGGCCCCTCCTCGCACGGCGGCCCGCCGCTGCATTGACTCGTGTCAGTGAGACAGTCGGCAGTGTACCCCCTGCCGCCACCGCCCGTCACGCCACGCACAACCTACCCCCCAGCCCCCTCCTGCCAAGCGCCTGCCCCCTCCCGCCAGCCCCCCTGACAAGGGGAGGTGCCGGTT
>JBDHWC010000063.1:0-13554 GCA_039809985.1 Thermomicrobiales bacterium
CTACCGTTTCCTGAGCGCGCCGCGCATGAAGACGGAACGGAGCTGGGCCCAGGCGTCGCGGGCGCGTTGCTGGTGCTCGGGGTCGGGCCGGCTCGGCGCGTACTGTTCCTCGGTGTAGAGATCGGCGACGACACGGGCAGGCCCCTGCGCCGAGGGGATCGCCCGGCCGAGCCGGTCGGCGTACTCGCGCGGCGTGAGCGACGGCGAGGCGGGAACCCCGAGCAGCGATCCGGCCTGCAGGGCGCGCGCGTAGAGGCCGCCGACGGGGGGCAGGCCGCGCAGTCGGAAGTGCCAGAGGCCGACCGCGGCGGCACCTGCCGCGGCCAGCGCCCCGAGGACGGCGACAACCGCCCAGCCGAGGACGCGGCCCGGGTTGTCGAGGAAGCGGGGGTTGTCCGGCGTCGGCGGGGTCTGCTGACCCTGCGGGGCCGGGGTGGCGACGGCGGGCACGGGGGTCGGCGTCGGCTCCGGGGTGGCGGCGGCCGGCGCGAACTCGGGCTGGGTCAGGTGCTCGCCGTAGTCGAGCGGGTTCTGGCTGGCGGTCGGCTCGAAGGGGATCCAGCCGTAGCCGGGGAAGAAGACCTCCACCCAGAGGTGGGCGTTCCGCTCCCGGTAGAGGAAGCCGCCCGCAGCCTGGTCGTAGGGCACCCGGTAGTAGCCGCCGACCACGCGGGCCGGGATGCCCTCGATCCGGAGGAGGACCGCCATCGCCGACGCGTAGTACTCGCAGTACCCCTCCTGGCTGTCGAAGAGCACGTAGTCGACGACGTCGCGGCCGGCTGGTGGCGGGTCGATGTCCTCCTTGTAGGCGATGCGCTGGCGGACCTCGTTCTGGACCGCGATGGCGGCGTCGAACGGGTTGGTGCTGCCGGCGACGAGCTGCGCCGCCAGTTGCCGGGTGCGGTCGGTGACGCCGCTCGGCAGTTGCAGGTAGCGGTCGGTGACCCACGTCGGGTAGGCGGTGCCGGCGGCGCGGAGGGCGTCGGAGGTGGCGGCGCTCTCGAGGCCGGTGACGACGTAGCGGCTTCCCTCGGCCACCGGCTCGCCGCTGAAGACGGCCTGCACGTCGTCGTAGATCGGCAGTTCGCCGCTGACCACCATGCTGGTGGCCGCGCCGTTGCCGTCGACGGTCCACCGGACGTCGAGCAGACGGTTGCGGAGGTCGGCGCGCTCGGCGGCGATCCGGGCCGCGGCGGCGGGGTCGCTGGCGGCGACGGTGCCGGGGCTGCCGTCGCCGGGCGGGAACTGGCTGCCGGCGAGCAGCATCGCCATGCCGCGGAGGTCGACCGGGGTGTCGCGGGCCGCCTCGCCGACGAGCGGGAACGACTGGTCGCTGAGGCGTTGCCAGGAGAGGGTGACGTTGGTCTGCCGGTCGGCCGTCAGGTAGGTGGCGAGGGTGAAGAGCAGGTTCCCCTTCGGCCGCAGGACGTCGAGCATCCCTTGCACCTGCGAGCGGTCGGTGAGGATGGCCGGGGAGAGGTGGACTCCTTGGTCGCGGGCGAAGCTCATCTGCGGCGCGCTGCCGGTGCCGAGGCCGGCGGCGTCGAACCGGTCGTCGATGCTGGAGCGCCAGCCGGACCCGGTGTACTCGTCGTAGCGGTGGCCGGCGAGGTACGCGCCGTCGGCGAGGTTGGTCTGGAGGACCATCACCGGCTCGTCCGACAGTTTCAGTTGCCCGCCGAGCGTGAACTGGTCGCCGAAGGAGGCGTAGGAGCCGCCGGCGTCGCTGTTCGCGCCGAAGCGGGCGAGCAGGTCCTGCCATTCGCGGCTGACTTGCTCGACCGGGGAGCGGACCTTGTCCCAGATCGCGTCGAAGGCGTCGTCGCGGGTCGAGAAGGGGAGGGTCCAGCCGACGAGGGCGGTGACGAGCGCGAGGTTGACGCCGGCGACCACCCACCGCCACGGCAGCCGGGAGGGGAAGGGGACCTGCAGGCGGGTCCAGCGCTGCTCGCGCCGGAAGAGCGCGTGGCGGGCGGCGAGGACGCAGCCGGCGGCGACGATGACCAGCAGCGGCAGCGTGCCGCCGGTCGGCATGTAGCCGAGGTTGATCGTCGCGATCGCCGCGGGGAGCAGCATCGCGGTGGCGAGCCAGCCGCGACGGTAGAGCACCCACGCCGAGGTGTAGGCGACCAGCCAGACGGTGATGCCGAGGATGACGGCGAAGAGCCGCGGGTCGCTGATCTGCTGGCCGGTGGCGACCGCTCGGTACCAGTCGCCGACTTGGGCGACGAGGAACTCAGCCCGCTGCAGCCGGTTGCCGGTCGGGGAGAGGTGCTCGGCGGTGAGCGCGAGGGAGGCGAGGACGCCGGTGGAGAAGGCGAACAGGTGGGCCAGCAGGTCGGGCGCCTGCAGCTTGGCGAGGACCAGACCGACCAGCAGGCCGCCGACCGTCAGCAGCGCGAGGTCGCCGACCGGCGGCGCGAGCGGCACCCGGGCGACGGTCGCGGCGGCGGCGACGAGGACCACGGCGTGCAGGACGACGCTCAGCCAGCCCTCGCCCGGGGCGAGGGAGGCGAATCGGAAGCGGCGGTCGTCGTCGGCGGCGCGGGGCGGGGCGACGGCGGAGGGGGCGCTCATCGGCAGGGCATCTCCCGGCTAGCGGCGACTGCGCGCCGGCAGCGAGGCGGTGACGACGCCGAGGGTCTGCCCCAGCGGGTCGCCGTACTTGACGAGGGTGGAAGGGATGCCGGCGGCCAGCAGGCTGCCGACGATCAGGAGCGAGGAAGGGGCCGGGCCGAACGTGTCCGGCTCGATCAGCACGGCCGAGGTGCGCACCCGGCGGCCGGCCAGCTCGGCGACGGCGCTGACCCAGCCCTCCTCGGTCGAGGGGGTGACGACCATCACCGCGTCGGTGCGCCGGAAGCGGCGGCCCTCGGCGGCGAGGATCTCGGCCAGCGGCGCGCCGCCGTCCGCCTCGACCACCGCGAGGTCCTCGAGGATCTTCAGATGCTGGCGGTCGGAGCGGTCGGGCTGGAGCGTCTCCAGCCGGGAGCCGGTGGCGATCAGGCCGACGTTCCGCCCTTCTTGCAGGAAGTGGACGGCGATCGAGGCGGCGATGGTGACGGCGTACTCCAAGGTCGAGTCGAGCCACGCCTCGAGCGGCCAGCGGCCGCTGGCGTCCGGCAGCAGGTTGAGCGGCCGGGTGGCGTCGAGGTGGGCCGCGTGCTGGAGGTCGAGCACGACCCAGACGTCGGCGGTCGGGTCGAGGTCGAACTCCTTGACCATCAGGCGGCCGGTGCGGGCCGAGGCGGTCCAGCTGATCCGGTTGAAGCCGTCGGTCGGGGCGTAGTCGCGCACCCCGGAGACGCTCGGCGTCACCGACAGGGAGCGGCGGTCGAGCGCGCTGCCGCCCGGCAGGATGCCGGCCGGCGGCGGCAGGGCGAGGGGGGAGACGATCGCCGGATAGACGACGAGCTCGTGGCTCTCGCCGTCGGACTGCCGGGTCGGGAAGAGCCCGAGCGGGTCGCCGGAGCGGAGCGTGGCCGGCCCCAGCCGGTACCGGCCGCGACGGACGCACCACGTCTCGACGTCCCAGCGGACGCCGGAGCGGCCGGGGATGCGGACGACGCGGCCGGCGGCGTGGCCCGGCAGGGTCGAGGCGTCGTCGAGCTCGACCCAGAGCTTGGCGAGGCGACCGGCGTTGCGCAGCTCCAGCGTCTCGGTCACCGTCTGGCCGACTTGGGCCCGCTCGGCGGCCGGCAGGCGGCGCAGGCTGACCCCGCGCAGGCTGGAGCGGCTCCAGAGCCACGTGAAGAGGAGGATCGCGAGGCTGGCGAGGGCGACGTGGTCGAGCACCGGCCAGCCGGTGGTCCGCCCGAAGACGAAGGCCGCCGCGACCAGGAGAAGGAGCTTGAGGGCGTTCATCGCGCCCGGCGGCCCGGCGAGCCGACCATCAGCCGCCCGGGCGCCCGCCCCAGCCGCGGGAGGCCGGCGCGGCCGGCTGCGCGCCCGGGACCGGGACGCGGGCGAGGAGGTCGGCGACGACCACCCGGCTGTCGACGTTCTTGATCCGTGCCGCCGGGTTGACGATGACGCGGTGGGCGAGGGTCGGCTCGGCCAGCGTCTTGACGTCGTCGGGGATCACGTACTCGCGGCCGTTGATCGCCGCCCAGGCCCGGCTGCTGTTGTAGAGGGCGAGGGTGCCGCGAGGACTGGCGCCGAGGTAGACGTCGTCGTGGCGGCGGGTGGCGTCGACCAAGGCGACGATGTACTCCCGGACCGGGGACGCGACGTGGACCTCGCGGATCGCTGCCTGCGCCTCGCGCAGGTCGCCGATGCCGATCACCTGCTCGATCGCCTCGAGCGGGTGGGAGCGGTGCTGGCGGTCGAGCATCTCCAGTTCCCCGGCCCGTCCCGGGTAGCCGAGCGAGAGGCGGAGCAGGAAGCGGTCGAGCTGCGCCTCCGGCAGCGGGAAGGTGCCCTCGTACTCGATCGGGTTCTGGGTGGCGAGGGTGACGAACGGCTCCGGCAGCGGGTGGGAGACGCCGTCGACGGTGACCTGCCCCTCCTCCATCGCCTCGAGCAGGGCCGACTGGGTCTTCGGGGTGGCGCGGTTGATCTCGTCGGCGAGGACGAGCTGGGCGAAGATCGGGCCGGGCCGGAACTCGAACCGGCTGCTCTGCTGGTTGAAGACGTTGACGCCGGTGACGTCGCTCGGCAGCAGGTCGGGGGTGAACTGGATCCGCTTGAAGCTGCTGCCGATCGAGCGGGCGATCGCCTTGGCGAGGACCGTCTTGCCGACGCCCGGCACGTCCTCGATCAGGACGTGGCCGCGGCAGAGCAGGGCGACCAGCACGAGGTGGACCTCGTGCCGCTTGCCGACGACGACCCGCTCGACGTTGTCGCTGACCGCGCGCGCGACGCCTTGAACGGCAGCCGGGTCCATCTGGCGAGGCTTCTCCTCTCGGTGCCGGGCTCGGACACGGACTGCGACGCGGAACCGAGGCACGAATGGACGAATGGAAGGTCTGGTGCCGTGCGGCCGACGGCAGTGCCGCCGCGATGCGCCGCTGCCGCCAGTATAGCAACGGGGCCGGGCCGGAGACGGTTCCCGTCGGCCCCGGGGCCGCCGCCGCGCCCCGTACGGACAGTCCGCCGGGCCGCTACACTGGCCGCGTCGACGACACGCGGGGAGGAGCGGCGGAATGGCGGACGCGGGCACGACGGCGGCGGGCGAGCGGCCGACCCTGCTGCTGGTCGACGGCTACGGCCTGATCTTTCGCGCCTACCACGCGATGCCCCCCTCGCTGACGACCTCGAAGGGGGAGCAGACCAACGCCGTCTACGGCTTCGCGATGATGCTGCTCGACGTCCTGCGGCGCGAGCAGCCCGACTGCGCCGTGATCGCGCTCGAGAGCGGGCCGACCTTCCGCGAGCAGGAGTTCGCCGACTACAAGGCCCACCGTGCGCCGATGCCGGACGACCTCCGGTCGCAGATCGCGCGGGTCGAGGCGCTGATCGAGGCGCTCAACATCCCGATCGAGCGAGTGGAGGGGTACGAGGCCGACGACGTGATCGGCACCCTCTCGCGTCGTTGCGCCGACGAGGGGTACCGGGTGGTGATCGTCACCGGCGACAGCGACCTGCTGCAACTGGTCGGCGACGACGTCAGCGTGGTGCTGCCGGGGGCGCAGCGGTTCGGCGAGATCCGCGCCTTCGACCTCGACGGGGTGCGGGCCCGCTACGGCTTCGGGCCGGAGCGGGTGCCCGACTACAAGGCGCTGGTCGGCGACCCCTCGGACAACATCCCCGGGGTGCCGGGGATCGGCGACAAGACGGCGAAGCAGCTGATCGCCCAGTTTGGCGGGATCGAGGAGATCATCGCCCGCGTCGACGAGATCACCCCGACCCGGGCCCGCAACGCGATCGCCGCGCACACCGACGAAGCCCGCCGCAGCCTGCGGCTGGCGACCATCGTCCGCGACCTGCCGATCCCGTTCGACCCGGAGCGGGCGGCGGTCGGCAACTACCAGCGCGACCGGGTGGCCGAGATCTTCCGCGAGCTGGAGTTCAGCCCCAGCCTGCTCGGCCGGCTGCCGGAGGCGAAGGCCGCCGAACTGCCGCAGGCGGCCGTCGAGCCGCGACCGCCGTCCGAGCGGACGGTGGTCCGCACCGCCGCGGACCTCGCCCGGCTCGTCGCCCGGGTGCGCGAGGTCGGGGCCTACGCGGTGGACGTCGAGACCGACTCGCTCGACCCGCTGACCGCCCGACTGGTCGGGATCGCGGTCGGGGTCGGGCCGGCGGAGGGCGCGTACATCCCCCTCGGCCACGACCACGCCAACGCCGAGGCGACCCCCGACGCGGTGCGGGAGGCGCTGCTGCCGATCCTGACCGACCCGGCGATCGAGGGGTACGCGCACCACGCCAAGTACGATATGGAGGTGCTGGTCCAGCACGGTTACGCCTTCACCAACCTCGGGTTCGAGACGATGCTGGCGGCCTACGTCCTCGGCCTCAGCTCGGTCGGGCTGAAGCAGCTCGCCTTCACCCGGCTCGGCCGCGAGATGACCGAGATCACCGCCCTGATCGGGACCGGCCGCAACCAGCTGACGATGAACCTCGTCGACTCGGCGACCGCCGCCGACTACGCCGCCGGCGACGTCGAGGCGACGTTCGAACTGGTCGGCTCGCTGCGGCCGGAGATCGAGCGGGAGGGGATGGCCGAGCTGCTGGCGATGGAGCAGGCGGTCGTGCCGGTGCTGGTCGAGATGGAACGGGCCGGGATCGCGATCGACGTGCCCTACCTGAAGGAGCTCGGGGCGGAGATCGCCGGCCGCCTCGCCGACCTCGAGCGGGAGATCCACCTCCTCGCCGGCCGCGAGTTCTCGATCGCCTCGCCGAAGCAGCTGGCGGGCCTGCTCTTTGAGGAACTGAAACTGCCTTCAGGCCGGAAGACGAAGACCGGCTACTCGGTTGACGCCGAGGTGCTGGAGAACCTGCGCGACAAGCACCCGGTGGTCGAGCTGATCCTCGAGCACCGGACGCTGGCCAAACTCCTCTCCACCTACGTCGAGGCGCTGCCGCAGCAGGTCAACCCGGACGACGGCCGGGTCCACACCTCGTACAACCAGACGGTGGCGGCGACCGGCCGCCTCTCCTCGACCAACCCGAACCTGCAGAACATCCCGGTCCGCAGCGAGGTCGGACGGCGGGTGCGCCGCGCCTTCGTCGCCGACCACCGGGAGCGGGGGCGGCTCTTCGACGAGGCGATCCTCCTCTCGGCCGACTACTCGCAGATCGAGCTGCGGCTGCTCGCCCACCTCAGCGGCGAGCCGTTCCTGCTCGACGCCTTCCGCCGCGGCGAGGACATCCACCGGGCGACCGCCGCCGTGGTCTACGGGGTGACGCCGGAAGAGGTCTCCACCGACCAGCGGCGGGTGGCGAAGACGGTCAACTTCGGCGTCCTCTACGGGATGCAGGCGTTCGGCCTCTCGCGCGACTCCGGCCTGCCGCGGGCCGAGGCCCAGCAGTTCATCGACGACTACTGGGCCCGGCTGCCGAAGGTGCGCGAGTACTTCGACGAGACGCTGCGCTTCGGCGCGACCCACGGCTACGTCGTCTCCGAAAGGGGCCGCCGGCGCTACCTGCCGGACCTGACGTCGTCCAACGGGATGCGCCGGATGGCGGCCGAGCGGCAGGCGACGAACGCGCCGCTGCAGGGCGGCGCGGCGGACATCATGAAGCTGGCGATGATCGCCCTCGACCGCGAACTGCGGCAGACGACGCTGCGGGCCCGGATCCTCCTGCAAGTCCACGACGAGCTGGTGCTCGAGCTCGACCGCCGCGATCTCGCCCCGACCGCCGCCCTCGTCCGCGAGACGATGCAGCACGTGGTCGAGCTGAAGGTGCCGCTGCTGGTCGAGGTCGGGGTCGGCGAGAACTGGGCGGAGATGGTCGACTTGGCCGACTGAGACAGCCGTCAGCCCGCTACACTCTCAAGAGCAATCGCGAATTCCGGCCCTTTGGCGACCGGCGGTGAAACGAGGCGCACCATGGCGACTACGAGCAGGCGACGTCCGTCGTCGCTGTCCGAGCCAGAGCTGCGGCGAAAGGTCGGGCTCGACGAGTTCCGGCCGGGCTCGGCCCGAGCTCGACTGATTGAAGAATCGATTCCGGTCTGGGCCATTGTCGGCTACATCGGAGCCATCTCGGGAACGACCGACCCGGATGACATCACGGATGAGGTGATCGCTGAGACGGGAACGGCCTACGCGATTTCACGCGAAGCGGTCGAAGCAGCAGTACTCTATTGCCGTGAGCACCGCGGGGCGATCGACGGTCTGCTTGAGGCGAACGAAATGCTTCCGAAGCAGTAGGTGGCTGGCTATCGCTTCGCGCTCGACGAGAATGTCTCCCGCGATGTGGCTCTGGTGCTGCGGGCCGAGGACCACAAAATAGAATCGGCAGTTGAGTTAGGGCGGTTGCGACTCTCCGACGTTCAGGTGCTGGTTCGCGCGGCGGAGTCCGACCAAGTGCTCGTGACTCATAACAGGCGCGACTTCGTCGCGTTGCACGAAGCGTGGATGACTTGGCGAGCACGGTGGGAACTCGAAGTCGAACGGGCGGTCGGCGCGCCGGTGTCACTTTCGCACCACGGCGGCATCGCGCTGGTTCCCGGTCTATCCTCGCGTGAACTAGCCGTCGCGCTTCGCCAGTTCGACGGGTTGCACGGCGCTCTCGACGATCGGTTGTTCGAGTGGTCCCGCGAACAAGGGTGGCGCGAGCGCGTGCCGAGGGCCGACGGACGCTACTGAGAACCGGTAATGGATGATCTCGCGACTTCTGCCTCTCCACCTGTTGATGCCCGGGGAGTTTCGGCATGCCATGGCGCGTGAGGATGGGCGATGCGCCCGCGCCGTTGGGTCGCGTCGGCCCGAGTTCGGAGCAACATCACCGGGAGGCTGGGCTGCGCCCGTCCCTACGTCGTTCTGCGGATGTGAGCCCATTCCGGCCTGACTACGATGGCAGGGACGACCGCGAACGCACGGTCGGATTGCGTCCTTGTGTGCCCGGTTCCCCGGTCTCGTGCTGCGAGTTGGAGCGCCGGTCGAGATTTGCCGTGCGAGAGGTGACCGCCATGCCGAGCTTCGATGTCTACCGCCTGACGACCAGCCTGCCGGAACCGGTCCTCGACGCAGTCGCCGCCCGGTTGGAGGCACGCGGCCAGAACCCGGAGTTCCAGCGCATGCTGCACGCCTACGTCGAGGCGATGGACATCGACGGCGCGGCCGCGGTCCTCGACCTCGGCTGCGGCACCGGGGTGGCCGCGCGGGTGATTGCTGCCCGACCGGCGTTCCGCGGCGCGGTGACCGGGATCGACCAGAGCGACCGATTGATCGAGATGGCAACCGAGCTCGCCGCGGCCGAGGGGCTCGCCGCGCGCACCCGCTTCGTCGTGGGCGACTCGCGCAGTCTGGACCTGCCGGACGGCGGGTTCGACGCCGTGGTCGCCCACACGCTGGTCAGCCACGTGGAAGAGCCGTTGCCGGTGCTGGGCGAGATGCGGCGCGTGGTCCGGCCCGGGGGCATGGTCGGCGTCTTCGACGGCGACGACGCCTCGATCACCTTCGACCAAGCGGACGCGGACCAAGGAACGCGGGACGACGAGGCGATCCAGCGCGCGATCGTGACCAGCGCCCGCGTCATGCGGCAGATGCCGCGCCTGTTGCGGCGGGCGGGCCTGACCTTGGTTCGGGCGTTCCCGTTCGTGGTCGCAGACATCGGCGTGGCCGACTTCTGGCTGTCGTCGATCGAGTCGTTCCGGCGCATTCTGCCGCAGTCCGGGGGGATGGACGCCAGCAAGGCCAACGCCTGGGTCGACGCCAGGCTGCGCGACGCCGACGACCGGGTCTTCTTCGGGGCGTGCAACTACTATGCGTACGTCGCGCGGCGCGACTGACGCGGGCGGCGGTCCCGCTCGCGGGTCAGCCTTGCGGGTGGGCCTGCCGGTAGCGCTCCCGGCACTCGCGGATCACCTGCTTGGCGGCGTCGACGTCGTGCCAGCCGAGGACGTCGCTGTTCTTGTCCTCGAGCAGCTTGTAGGTGGCGAAGAAGGCCTCGATCTCCTTCGGCCGGTGCTCGCCGAGGGCGGCCATGGTCCGGACGTGGTGGTAGCGGGGGTCGCCCACCGGCACGGCGATGATCTTGAAGTCGGTGCCCTTCTCGTCGACCATGTCGAGCCCGCCGACCGGCCGCGCCGGCACGATGCAGCCGGGGAAGGTCGGCTCCTGGACGATGACGAGGATGTCGAGCGGGTCGCCGTCGCCGGCCAGCGTCTCCGGGATGAAGCCGTAGTCGGCGGGGTAGACGACCGAGTGGTAGATCACGCGGTCGAGGACGATGCGGCCGGTGGCCGGGTCGTACTCGTACTTGTTGCGGCTCCCCCGCGGAATCTCGATGAAGGCCAGGACCTCGTCCTCGCTGTCGCCGCCCATCGTCTGCTCGCCCCCGCCGCTGCCGTCGTCCGTGCCGACTCGCGGTGTATAGCACGCCTCCCGCCCGCAGGCGCGGGACGGTGGTTGACGCGCTACAAAACTTCCCTAAGGATAGTTGACTCGCCTTGTTCATCCCTGCTAGAATGCGGCGACGGTTCAGCCGACCCCGACCATGCCGAGGGAAGTCCGCGCGCCATGCCAACGTATGTCTACCAGTGCGACGATTGCGGTCACGATTTCGAGGCGTTCCAGAAGTTCTCCGAGGATCCGCTGACGGTCTGCTCGGCCTGCGGCGGCCATGTCCGGCGCGTGCTGCAGCCGGCCCCGGTGATCTTCAAGGGGAGCGGCTGGTACGTCAACGACAGCCGGTCGAAGGAGAGCGCCGCCGGTCCCGCCAAGAAGGACGACGCGAAGGCCGCCAAGGCCGACGACGGGCCGAAGGCGGAGAAGAGCGAGCCGACGGCCGAGAAGAGCGCATCGAAGGCCGAGAGCACGGCCAAGCCCGAGAAGGCCGCCGTCGCCGCGGCCACCGCCGACTAGGAGTCCCCCCTGGCCCCGCTTCCCTCCCGACCGACACGAGCCCGTTCCGTCGCCCCCGGCATGACCGGGGCCGCCTGCTCCTGTCGCCGGGGGCGCGTCGCCTAGGCGCGCCCCGCTGCCGCTCGCCGCGCCGACCCGGCGCGGCCCGCCGACCAGCCGACCGTTCGGGCGAGGGATTCAACCATGGTCTTCCAACGCGAGATTCGCGCCGTTCGCGAGCGCGACCCGGCCGCGCGCACCAACCTCGAGGTGGTGCTCACCTCGCCGGGGCTGCACGCCCTGGCGTGGCACCGGGCGGCCTCGTGGCTCTGGCGGCACCGGCTGCTGCTGCCCGGCCGCCTCGTCTCCAACGCCGGGCGGTTCTTCACCGGGATCGAGATCCACCCGGGGGCGAAGATCGGCCGCCGCGTGTTCATCGACCACGGCATGGGCGTCGTCATCGGCGAGACCGCCATCGTCGGCGACGACTGCACGCTCTACCAAGGGGTGACCCTCGGCGGCACCGGCAAGGAGCGCGGCAAGCGCCACCCGACGCTCGGGCGCGAGGTGGTGGTCGGCGTCGGGGCCTCGGTCCTCGGCGACATCACCGTCGGCGACGGGGCGCGGGTGGGGGCCGGCTCGGTCGTGCTGCGCGACGTGCCGCCCCACACCACCACGGTCGGCATCCCGGCCCGGGCGGTCGCCTGGCGCGACCCCAGCTCCGGCGAGACGCGGCGGATCGAACGGCTGCCCGACCCGGACCGCGACGCGATGATCGCGCTCGTGCAACGGATCGAGGAACTCGAGCAGAAGATGGCCGACCTCGAGCGGGAGCGGAGCCGCGTCGGCGACTGTTGACGCCTGTCCTCGCCACCGGGCGGCCGCGCCGCCCGCGACCCCCGACCGGCCCGCGGGCCGGGAGACGACGGAGGACGAGACGATGACCGGCGACCTGCGGATCTACAACACGCTGTCCCGCCAGAAGGAGCCGTTCGCGACGATCGAGCCGGGCAAGGTCCGGATGTACGTCTGCGGCGTGACGCCGTACGACAGCGCCCACATCGGCCACGGCATGTCGATGACGGTGTTCGACATCATCCGGCGCTACCTGCAGCACCGCGGCTACGAGGTCCGCCACATCCAGAACTTCACCGACATCGACGACAAGATCATCGCCCGCGCCAACCGGGAGGGGATCGACCCGAACGACCTGACCGAGCAGCTGATCGCCCAGTGGCACGTCGAGACCGCCGAGCTCAACGCGCTGCCCGCCACCTACTACCCGCGGGCGACGCAGGAGGTCGGGCCGATCATCGCCATGATCGAGGGGCTGGTCGCCAACGGCCACGCCTACCCGGTCGACGGCGACGTCTACTTCCGGGTCCGCTCGTTCCCCGGCTACGGCAAGCTGAGCCACCGCGACCTCGACGACCTCCTCGCCGGGGCGCGGATCGAGGTCGACGAGCGGAAGGCGGACCCGCTCGACTTCGCGCTCTGGAAGGCGGCGAAGCCGGGCGAGCCGTGGTGGGAGTCGCCGTGGGGGAAGGGGCGGCCGGGCTGGCACATCGAGTGCTCGGCGATGAGCTCGACCTATCTCGACGGCGAGGTCGACATCCACGGCGGCGGGGCGGACCTGATCTTCCCGCACCACGAGAACGAGATCGCCCAGAGCGAGGCGTTCCTCGGGCACGCGCCGTTCGCCCGCTATTGGGTCCACAACGGGCTGGTCCGGCTCGGCGGCGAGAAGATGTCGAAGTCGCTCGGCAACTTCGTCCGGCTGCGGGAGATCCTCGACCGCGGGCTCGGGCCCGCCTTCCGGCTGATGGTGCTGCAAGGGCATTACCGCGCCCCGCTGACCTATTCCGAGGAAGGGCTGCTGGCGGCGGAGAAGGGACTCGACCGGCTGCGGGCCGCGGCAGACCCGACCGCCCCGGTCGCCGCGGCAGACGACGGCGACGGGGCCGACCTCGACCTCGCCGGGGCCGCGGCCGACGCGGACCGCCGGTTCCACGAGGCGATGGACGACGATTTCAACAGTCCGGTCGCGGTTGCCGCGCTGTTCGACCTGGCGCGGGCGATCAACCGTGGCCGAGCGGCGGGGGCACCCGCCGCGGCGACCGAGACGGCACGGCAGACGCTGGTCGGGCTGGCCGGCGTGCTGGGGCTCGACCTGTCGCAGGCGACGGCGGGCGGTGGCGACGCCGGGCCGTTCGTCGATCTGCTGCTGCGGGTTCGGCAGGAGTTGCGCTCGGCCAAGCAATGGGCGCTCTCCGACATGGTGCGGGACGAGTTGGCGAACCTCGGCATCGTCGTCGAGGACACCGCCGACGGTCCCGTCTGGAGCCGGGCCAAGGGCGGCTGACGAGGCCGCGCGTGCGATGATCGGCGCGCCGTCCCGGCTCGGGGCGGCGCGCCGTTGGCCGCAGGCGGAGAAGAGTGCAATGGCAGGCAGCGACGGGCGCGACCGCGGCAGCCGACCGCCGGTGAAGCGGGGCGGCGGCCCGGCTCCGGGTGGGCGACCTCCCGGAAGGGGGCAGGGCGGCGGCCCGGGCGGCAGCAAGCCGCACGGCGGGCCGCGAGGCGGATCGCCGACCGGGCGGCC
>JBDHWC010000064.1:0-13399 GCA_039809985.1 Thermomicrobiales bacterium
CCGGGGCTGCCGGTCGGCGGCCGCGGCCGCCGCCTCGGCGCGGTCGTCCAGCACGCCGTGCTGCTCCTCGCCTCGGCGATCGCCCTCTTCCCGCTCTGGTTCATGGTCTGGACCTCGCTGCGCAGCTCGGCCGACTACTTCCGCTCCCCGCTCGGCTGGCCGCAGGGCATCCACTGGGAGAACTACCGGATCGCGCTGGGGGAGAACATCGGCCGCTGGATCGTCAACTCGACCGTCGTCACCCTCGGCTCGGTGCTGCTGGTGACGCTGGTCAGCGTGCCGGCCGCCTACGTCTTCGTCCGCCTGCCGTTCCGCGGCTCCGACCTGCTGCTGAAGGTCTTCGTCTTCCTGATGGTGGTGCCGCCGATCGTGATGCTGCTGCCGATCTTCGAGCTGATGAACCGGCTCGGCCGGGTCAACCACGTCGACTCGGTGATCGTCGCCTACGCCGGGCTGATGTTCCCGTTCAGCGTCTTCATGATGGTCCGCTATATCGAGGGGATCCCGCCCGAGCTGCACGAGGCGGCGATCGTCGAGGGGGCCTCGCACCTGACCATCCTGCGCACCGTCGTCGCCCCGCTGGTCGCCCCCGCCCTGCTGACGCTCGGCATCGTCAACGCCCTCTGGGCGTGGAACGAGCTGCTGATCGCGGTGGTGATGCTGCAGCGGGAGGAGTCGCGCACGCTGCAGGCCGGGCTCGCCCTGCTGAAGGGGAAGAACTCGGTCGACATCCCGCTGGTGATGGCCGGGGCCACGATCTCGGCCGTCCCGCTCCTCCTCGTCTACCTCTTCGGCCAGCGCGTCTTCATGAGCGGGCTGATGGCGGGGTCGGTCAAGGAGTGAGGCCCGCCCGCCGCGGCGGCAACGGTGCTACCGTGACGCCGACGCGCGGGCAGGCGCGGCGACGCCACGGAGCGGACCTCGGGGGGCCGGGCGGCCCCCGGCGAGCGAAGGGGGATGCGATGCGGACCGCGGAACGACGCTCCGGCCGCCGGGCGGCCACGCTCGGCTTGACGCTGGCCCTGCTGCTGGCCGGGCTGGTCCCCTGGCTCGGGTTCGGCCCGGCCCGGGGCGCGGCGGCGCAGGACGCCGCGCTGCCGACCGGCCCGGTCGAGATCGAGGTCTGGTGGTGGGGCGAGACCGAGGCCCCCGGTTCCCAGAAGTGGCTGGAGGCGGCGCAGGCGGCCTACAGCAAGCTGCACCCGAACGTCACCTTCAAGAACAACCTGCTCTCCGTCGACGCCCTGCTGCCGACGTACGAGGCGGCCGGGAAGGCGAAGCAGGGGCCGACCATCATGTACCTCTGGGGCGGCATCTACACGATGGACCCGGTCTGGAAGGGATGGCTGACCCCGATCTCCGATCTCGTCGGGATGGACGAGGCGCAGCACTACATCAACCACGCCGAGGCGACGTGGGACGGCAAGGTCTGGTCGGCGGCGTGGTACCTGCAGCCCTCCTACCCGATCGTCTTCAACCAGGAGGTCTTCACCCGGATCGGGCTCGACCCGGCCGCCCCGCCGGCGACGTGGGACGACTTCCTCGCCGCCTGCGACGCCGCCGCCGCCAAGGGGGTGCCGTTCGTCGGGCTCGGCGTCAAGGACAGCTGGGGCACCGGCCGCTTCTGGCAGGACAGCCTCGTGCAGCAGGTGCCGAGCGTCGGCGCGGCGCTGCAGGCGGTGACCGGCGAGGCGAGCTTCACCGAGGCCCCCTACGTCAACTTCTTCAAGGCGTGGAAGGAGATGGTCGACCGCAAGTGCTTCCCCTCGGACGTCGCCTCGATCGACATGTACACCGGCCAGCAGCTGGTGCCGCAGGGGAAGGCGGCGCTGACCTTCATCACCGGCTCGGAGCTGGCCTCCTACATCAAGGACATCGGCGAGGACAACACCGGCGTCATGAGGCTGCCGGCGACCGGCGACGGCCCGTACAAGGACCAGCTCGGCTCGACCTCGCAGACGCTGGCGGTCACCTCGTGGGCCAGCCCGGAGCAGCAGGCGGTCGCCGCCGACTTCATCAAGTTCCTGCACACCCCGGAGCAGCTGACCGCCTACTACGCGACGACCGGGGTGCCGCCGGCGGACGACCGGTTCGACCCGGACGCGATCACCGACCCGCGGGTGCGGCAGGTGTTCGACTGGGCGACCCAGAACCCGGCCCCGGAGGTGGAGAACTTCGTCCCCTACGACATCACGGCGAACGGCTTCAACGCCGCGCAGGTGCAGCTGATCACCGGCCAGCTGACCACCCCGGAGGCGGCCGCCCAGTTCACGCAGGACTCGGCCGAGAAGTGGCGGCAGGCCAATCGCCTCCTGCTCGAGCGCTACAAGCAGTGGGCCGAGCAGAAGCAGGCGCCGTAGGCCGGGCGGCCGGCTCGGCCGTCCGAGCGCGAGGGGCGGCCGAACCGGCCGCCCCTCGTCGCGTCGGACTCCCCGGGCACCCCCGCGACCACGCGCCGAAGGGCTCGTCGCCGTTTGCCGGATCGCCGCCACCATGCACCGAGACCGAGCCCATGTGACGATTGCGTCGTCTCGTCTCAGTGCTGCCGTCCGCCATGGAGCCTGCATCGGACGATCAACGGGTTGGTTCGGCACCGCACGCCGGAAGGCCGCCGGGGAGACTCGGGAGGACCCGCCCCCGGCCGAAGGAGCCTGCGGTGACCCTGACTCGCGTCCTCGTCGCATGCCCCTTCGCCACACCCGTCCTCGCCGCCGTCAGCCACCAGCCGCCGACCGCTCGGACCCGGGCCCGCGACCTTGGCCACGTCGACGACCGTTTCTCGCGCGGCGCCCTCATCGACGGCGACCCCCTCGCCTCGCAGGGCCGCCCCGGCATCGTCCTCGTGGACGGCGGGGTCCTCTGCCGCGTGCCCGGCCCCTACCGCGACTGGTCCGCGCACACCTCCGTCAGCCAGTCCGACCCGGACGGCAACGGCATCGTCCGCGAGGCACCCTGACCGCCCCGCCAGTTCGCACCTCCGTACAAATCTCCGCACCACCCCTCCCCCGAAGCCGTCGCGTTGCCCAGTACCATGCTGTCGACCCTGCTCCCGGAGCCGCCGCGTGGGAAGGAGCCGACCCGTGCCGTCACCCTCGCCCTCCTCGGTCGTTGCGACGAATCTCAAGGTTGCGACGACCGGCAACGCGTCAACCACGACACGCGAGGCAACCGGCGCGCCGGGCAGCCCCGGCCTGCCACTCGGTCGGCCGGCCCCGAAACTCCAGCCGGCCCGCCCGAAGCATCCGCTTGGTCGCCCGACGTCGCGCAGGAGCCCCGCCATGCGTCAAGCGTGGATCGCGCGATCGCTCGCGCTGCTGATCGCCTTCGGCACCGTTGCCCCGGCTGCCGCCTTCTGGGAGGCACACCCCGAGAACCTTCTTCCGAGCGAACGGTGCGGGCCGGACGCCACGTGGCTGCAGGCCACCAGCGATCGCATCGACCAAGGCATCGCCGTCCTCGGCTCCGCTCAGTCGGATCTCGCCCGGCACCGTGTCCCCTACGACCAGAATGACGCCCTGTCCGCGCTCGCCGCTGCCCAAGCCAGTTCTCCGTACCCGCCTGCCGCCGGGTCGTTCAACCAAGCGGTTGTCGACCTGCTTGGCACCTTGGGGTTCCAAGTGCACATCGGCCTCATCGACCTGCTTGCCGCCTACCACGGAGCCGAGTACAGCTCGTTTGACGCGCCGGCCCGCCGGGTCGGCTCGTGGATGGCCATGATGCTGCCGATCGCGCTCAGCAACGTCGCGGCCTCGGCGCAGGACTTCCTCGGGGAATGCGGCCCCAACTACTGGGTCTGGGTGGAACCGGACGCCGGAGCCTCCGGCTGGCCAGTGCCCCGCCGCCCGTACGGCAGGATGTAGCTCGCCGCGGCCAGACCGATGATCGCCAGACTGGCCCCCGGGCTGAGGAAGGCGACCACGAGCGCGAGCAGGTAGACGGGCGGCCCGAGTCGGTACCGGCGCGTGACCGAACGCACCGTCTCCGGCGCCACGCCGCGCACCAGCAGTCGGCCGTCGGCCCGGGCGGCCTGCCACCAGACGAGGTTGAAAGCGATCGCGACCGCCAGGAAGAGCCCGGCGCAGACGATCACCGCCTCTTGCTCTCCCCGGTGGCCGCGGTACTCGGCAACGAGCGAGGTCGGGAACGGGACGAGCGCGATGCAGAAGAGGAGGAAGAGGTTCGCCACGTTCAGCCCGTGGCCGAGCCGGTCGACCAGCCGGAAGACCATGTGGTGGTTGAGCCAGAGGACGCCGACCGTCCAGAAGCTGATCGCGAAGCCGAGGTAGCCGGGCCAGAGGTCGGCCAGCGCGCGCCACACCGCCGCGGCCGAGGCGTCCGCCAGGTCCGGCGGCCGGAGGTCGAGCACCAGCAGCGTGATCGCGATCGCGATCGCCCCGTCGCTGAACGCCTCGGGCCGGGAGGTGCCGGTTCGGTCGGTCGCCCCCACTTCGGTCATCGCGTCCGCTCCTCCCGCCCGTGCCCGGCAGCGGGCGGCATTGGACCACAGCCGGCGCGGCGGCACCGCTCCTTCCGCCCCCGGCTAGCCGTCGCGCCCCACTCGACAGCGTCCACGGTTGGTGACAGAATCGACGGCCATTCCGTGTCCATGCCTGACGCCTGTTGCCGTGATCGCTGCTGGAGGGATCGATGCACCGCCGACGCCGCCTAGCCCCTGCCGAACGTGTTCCCCGCACCCGTGCGAATCGCCGCTCGGCTTTGGCAGCGCGAGCATTGATCGTGCTCGCCTGCGCACTGGTCGCCGTGGTGCCGTCGCGCCACCCGGCAGCGGCGGCACCCGCGCGGTACCCGGGCCTCTTCGAGAACGTCACCGCCGATCTCGGCGTCTTCTGGGCCGGACAGTTCTCGGCCGCCGGCCTCGCCTACGCCGACCCGGGCGTCCAGATCGTCGGCACGACTGTCAGTTCCGGTTGCGGCCCCATGTCCGCCAGCTCGATCGGCGCGTACTGCCCGGCCGATCGCACGATCTACCTCTCCGGCCCCGCCGGCAACGACATGATCTCGCGGTACGGCGACTTCGCGTGGGTGGTCGTCGTGTCACACGAATGGGGCCATCACATCCAGCACCTGCTCGCGATCACGCCCGGCACCGGCCCGGACTTCGAGCTGCAGGCCGACTGTCTCGCCGGTGCCTACGCCAAGGACGCCGAGGCGCGCGGCCTCCTCGCCGACAACGACCTGAGCGAGGGGGTCGGCGTCTCTGCCTCCGCCGGCGACCCGCCTTGGCTGCCCAAGGACAGCCCCGGCGCGCACGGCACCAACGACCAGAGGGTCAAGGCGCTGATGACCGGGGACATCAACGGCGTCGGGGCCTGCGGCATCGCGCCGCTCGGCAGCGTGGCCGTGATGCCGCAGCCAGCGAATGCGGCCTCGGTTCCCGCCGTCGCCCCGGTGCCCGCTCCCGGCACCGTCCCGGCCGCGATCTTCCTGCCGCAGGGGCAGGTCTTCCGGGTCGAGCAGCAAGGCGCGGAGGCGATGGACGCCGGGCTGGCCCAGTTCGGCTGGACCTCCGGCGAGTACCGCATCTTCGCCAGCGACAACCCGCCGCCGGGCGCGGCGGGCTGGGTCGAGATCCACCGGCTCCACTTCGGCTCGGTCGCCGGGGCGTCGCAGGCGCTGGCCTTCCTCGCCCAGAACCGCGCGGCAACCAACGGCCTCGCCCCGCTCGGCCCGGCCGGCATCGGCGACGAGTCGGCCGCGATGAGCGGCCCCGCCTACAACGGCACCGAGTACACCGTCTACGTCCGCTCCGGCGCGGACCTGCTGCGGGTCACCGGCATCTCGCCGAGCGGCGTGCCGTCGCAGGACGTGATCGCCGCCGCGCTGCAGGCGCTGGCCGGCTAGCGGCGGGCCCGCGTCGATGCGACGAGGGAATCCCGAGCCCGGCTGGCCGACCCCGCCAGTCGGCCGGGGCGGTGCTCGGCGCACGCCGCGAGCCTGCGCCGGACCGGGCACTGCGTCGCTGTGGCCGTCGGGCGGCAGACGCTGGCACGTCTCCTGCCACGCCCGTGCCGGCCTCGGAACGCCGGGGATGAGGCGGTTCGCCGCCGCAAAGCGCCGTCCACTGCGAGGAGCCGTCGCCGTGAGCCAACCTGTCCGTTCCGCCAGCCGTCGCGCCGTGGTCGGGGGCGCGCTCGCCGTCGGGGCTGGGCTCGCCGCCGCGCCGCTGGCGGCCCGCGCCCAAGGCGACGCCACCCCGGAGGCAACGCCCACCGCGGGCGGGGCGGCGGCGAACCGAAGCGTGCGCGTCGGCGACATCGACGTCGCCTACCGCGTCCTCGGCCGAGGCGAGCCGCTGCTGATGGTGATGGGCTTCAGCGGGACGATGGACCTCTGGGACCCCGCCTTCCTCGCGCCGCTCGCCGCCCGCCGCCAGCTCGTCCTCTTCGACAACCGCGGCTACGGCGGCACCACCGCCAACGGCCCCTACCCCTTCTCCCAACTGGCCGACGACACGGCCGGGCTGGCCGAGGCGCTCGGGCTCGGCCCGGTCGACGTCCTCGGCTGGTCGCTCGGCGGCAGCATCACGCTCGACCTCTGCCTGCGCCACCCGGCGGCGGTCCGACGGGCCGTCCTCGTCGCCGCCAGCCCGGGGGGCACGGCCGCGGTCCCGGCCGCGCCGGAGGTCGCCGCCATGCTGACCGACGAGTCCGGCTCCGACCGGGAGCGCGGCCTCCGCTTGCTCGGCATCCTCTTCCCGGAGGCGTGGCTGCAGACCCACCAAGCGGAGGTGCTGCGCGCCTTCAACCGGCCGATGGAGACCGCGACGCCGGAGGCGAACCGGCTCCTCGGCGAGGCGTTCGCCCGCTGGGACGGCGTCGCCGACCAGCTCGGCGCGATCGCCCAGCCGACGATGCTGGTGCAGGGGCTGGACGACGTGATCGTGCCGCCGCGCAACGCCGAGATCCTCGCCGCCGGCATCCCCGGCTCGTGGCTCGTCCGCCTGCGCGACACCGGCCACGCCCCGATGGTGCAGGAGCCGCTGCGGCTGGCCGCGCTGACCGAGGTCTTCCTCGCCTGATACCAATCGCGAGGGCTGGCATCCCAAATTGGCGGGTTCCGTTCGAGCGGGCGGTGCTGAGATGCGTGGGTGACCTTCGCTCATCGACTGGCAGGACGGCGAGGCGGCGCTGCCGTCGCCCCGCGCGTGAACAGGACGTTCGTTCGCACAATTGGTATGAGAGCCTGTCTTGGGCCTTGGCTGATGGCACCGCCGGCAGGTGGCACCCGACGCGATGATCGGCGCGCCGTGCGGCCCCTGTGCCGTGTGCGGAGCGGGGTCCTTCACGCGAAAAATTCCTCATACGATGATGGCAAGCATGGCCCGAAGATCGTTCAGCCTCACTCTGGGTCTGTCTTCTGATCATTCATTAACGGACTATGAGGCCGGCCGGGTGTCACTGTCGACTCGACTCCCTCTCCCTCACACCACCGCCGTTTGCCGTCCTCAAGATGGCTGCCCCGGTCACCGGGGCCGAAGCGGGCCGCTCCGGCCGACGGCGGCGGCCCCTCCCGGCCGCCATCCGCCCGGTTCGAAGGGACCACCGGACCTCCGCGCGGGGATCCGGCGGGCCGTCGGACGGGGGCGGACCCCGCCCGCCCGGCCCCGTTCCGGCACGGCCCGGGGCCGGGGCCGGTCCCGTTGCCGCCGGCTTCTCAAACGGTCGTGGTGTGAGGCCCCCTCTCCCGGGCGCGGTGGGAGACGCCGACGCTGACGACGGGCGACCGCGAAGTGGGGAGGGTCGTCGGCATCGCCTGAGGCCGCGCGCCGCTCGCCACGGGCTTGGCGCTCGACCGGCTGCCGGGAGCAAGCGGGCGCCGCGGGCGCGGCATGGCCGTCGCTGTCTGGCGGATGGAGCATGGTGCCCGACCACCCGCCGCCGCTGCTCCGGCCTGGCGGGTTGCACCAAGCCCGCGTTTCGCCAGCACGCCGACGCCCACCGGGCTCCCACCGTCCCGTACCATGCCGGCCCGGGCGGCGGGCGGGGAGGGCAACACGATCGATGGCATGGCGGGAGTGGCTGCAGCCGCTCGACGTTGAGGATCCCGGCAACGCCCGCGCTCGCCACACAAGCGGTGAGCGTATTCGGGTGCGCTTGAACATCGTGCACGGGCAACTCGTCGACCACGTCGTGCAGTACGAGACGCCGAACCCTGTTCCGGGGCTTGGCCATCTCGTCGTGCTACGATCTGACGGAACCCACGCGCCACACTACGATGTGTACGACTGGCGCGGGAACCGACGGGTCGTGCCGCTGGACGCTCAGCTGTCGGCCAAGGCTGCCGTGGACTTCGCGTTGGCCGACATTGAATCCCGCTGGCAGGCGCTCCGTGAGGCGTTCTTCCGAGGCTTGTCATGAGTGCCCCATGCTCCCCACAGCCGACCGGCAACGACCACGAGTACGTCGAGGACGATGCCGCGCGCGCGCGCGTCACGGAGAACATCGGGCTGCTGCGCCGGTTCCTCGGCGAAGTCTTCGACAACCCCGCCCTCGCCGAGGAAGTGCCCGACGGCGCGACCCTCGTGCTCTTCGACGCCAACGCCGAGACCCTCGACCGGGCCAAGGCCGACGCCGCCGACGCCATGGAGCGGGCCGGCCGAACCGTCTACCGCCGCGCCGTCTAGCCCGACCCGCGACCGGCCGGGGCCGGCCCGGCTTCGCGGCTCCGCGGCCGTCCCCGCGATCGCGCCGCCCCTTGTACGATCCCCCCAGAGCGAACGGCGGGCCGGCAGCGGCCCGCCGACCGGCGCAGGAGGAGGACGGCAGGTGGCGGACGCGCGCGCGATCGAGGAGGACGGCGTCGTCGCCGTCGTCCGGCTGAACGACCTGACGGCGGCGGTCGGGGTGGCCGAGGCGCTCGTCGCCGGCGGGGTGCGCGCGGTCGAGTACACCTTCACCAACCCCGCCGCCGGTCGCGCGATCGAGACGGCCCGGGCCGCGCTCGGCGACCGCGCCCTGATCGGGGCCGGCTCCGTGCTCGACCCGGAGACCGCCCGCGCCGCCATCCTCGCCGGCGCGGCCTACGTCGTCACCCCGACCCTCAGCCTGCCGACGATCGAGCTCTGCAACCGCTACGGCGTGCCGACCGTGATCGGCGCGCTGACCCCGACCGAGATCCTGGCCGCGTGGCAGGCGGGCGCGACCTACGTCAAGGTCTTCCCCGCCAGCGTCGGCGGCCCCGGCTACCTGAAGGACGTGCGCGGCCCCCTGCCGCAGGTCCGGCTGATCCCGACCGGCGGCGTCACCCCCGACAACGCCGCCGACTTCGTCCGCGCCGGGGCGGTCGCCGTCGCCCTCGGCTCCCACCTCGTCGACGCCCGCTCCGTCGCCGCGGCCGACTGGCCGACGATCACCGAGCGGGCGCGGCGGGTGACGGCGGCGGTGCGGCAGGCGCGGGGAACGGGGGACGGAGGCCGGGGACCGGGAGCGCCCGGCGCTGAGCCACGATGACAGGCGGTCGCGAACGCGCGGATGACAAGGCCGGCACGGGGCACTCCGCGTCGGCACCGTTGCGACCCGGTGGCACGCCCGACGCATCCCGCCCCGGCGTGCCAGTCCCCGATCCCCAATCCCCGATCCCCGCGGACGACCTCGACATCGAGCGGCCCCGCGCCCTCGCCGCGTGGCTGCGGCAGGCGGGCTGGGTCGGGCCGGACGAGCCGGAGCCGCGGGTCACGGTGCTCGGCGGCGGGGTGTCGAACCGAACCGTGCTGGTCGAGCGGGCGGGCGGCGAGGCGTGGGTCGTCAAGCAGGCGCTCGCCAAGCTGCGCGTCCAGGTCGACTGGTTCAGCCCGCCGGAGCGCATTCACCGCGAGGCGCTCGGCCTCCGCTGGCTCAACCGGCTCGCCCCGCCCGGCAGCGTCGTCCCCTTCGTCTTCGAGGACGAGACGCACCACCTGCTCGGGATGGCCGCCGTCCCCCGGCCGCACGCCAACTGGAAGACGCTCCTCCTCGCCGGCGGCCTCGTGCCGGACCATGTGGCCCAGTTCGGCCGCCTGCTCGGCACCATCCACCGCCGCGGCGCGGAGCAGCGGGCCGAGGTCGAGCCGCCGTTCGCCGACCGCGGCTACTTCACCTCGCTCCGGCTCGAGCCGTACTACGGCTACACGGCGACGCAGGTGCCCGCCGCCGCCCCCTTCCTGGACGATCTCGTCGAGGAGACGCTGGCCCGCCGCGACACGCTCGTCCACGGCGACTACTCGCCGAAGAACATCCTCCTCCACGGCGGGCAGCTGGTGCTGCTCGACCACGAGGTGATCCACTTCGGCGACCCCGGCTTCGACCTCGGCTTCTCGCTCACCCACCTCCTCTCCAAGGCCCACCACCTGCCCGCGCACCGGGCCGACTTCGCCGCCGCCGCCACGGCCTACTGGGCCGTCTACCGGGAAACCGTCGGCGACGCCCCGTGGGCCGCCGACCTCGAGCCGCGGGCCGTCCGCCACACCCTCGGCTGCCTGCTCGCCCGCGTCCGCGGCCGATCGCCGCTGGAGTACCTCGGCCCGGCCGAGCGCGACCGGCAGGCGGCGGCGGTCGTCGCCCTGCTGACCGACCCGCCACCGACCGTGCCCGACCTCGCCGACCGTTTCACCCGCCTGCTGGAGGATTGACCCGGATGCCCGCGATCCGCGACCTGCGCGCCCTCGAGATCCTCGACAGCCGCGGCCGGCCGACCCTGCTGGTCGGCTGCGACCTCGCCTCCGGCGCGACCGCCGCCGCCTCGGTCCCCTCCGGCGCGTCGACCGGCGCGGCCGAGGCGCTCGAGTTGCGGGACGGCGACCCGGCCCGCTACCGCGGCCTCGGCGCCCGCCGCGCCGCCGCCCACGTCCGCGGCCCGATCCGCGAGGCCGTCGCCGGCGGCGACCTGCCCGACCAAGCCGCCCTCGACCGCCTGCTGGTCGACCTCGACGGCACCCCGAACAAGGCCCGGCTCGGCGCGAACGCGATCCTCGGCGTTTCCCTCGCCTTCGCCCGCGCCGTCGCCGCCGAGCGCGGCCTGCCGCTCTGGCGGCACCTCGCGGACCTCGTCGGCCACACGCCGGACCGCCTGCCGCGGCCGACGGTCAACCTCTTCAGCGGCGGCAAGCACGCCGGCGGCCAAGTCGAGATCCAGGACGTGCTGGTCGTCGTCCCGGCGGCCCGGACCGTCGACGAGGCGCTCGCGGTCACCAGCGACGTCTACGCCGCCGCCGCCGCGCTCTGCCGCGACCGCTACCGGATGCGCGGCCTCGTCGCCGACGAGGGGGGCCTCGCCCCGGACTTCCCCGACGTGGCGACGATGCTCGCCGACGCCGTGCAGGCGATCCGCGACGCCGGCCGCGAGCCGGGGCCGGAGGTCGCCCTCTGCGTCGACGTCGCGGCGAGCCACTTCTTCGCGGAGGGCCGCTACCACCTCGGCGGCCGGGCCCTCGCCTCGCCCGAGATGGCCGAGCAGGTCGGGGCGTGGGTCGACCGCTTCCCGATCGTCAGCGTCGAGGACGGCCTCGCCGAGGACGACTGGGCGCACTGGCCCGCCCTCCGGGCCCGCCTCGCCGGCCGCGCCCTGACCCTCGGCGACGACCTGCTGGCGACCAACCCGGCCCGCATCCGGCGCGCGGCCGAGGCGGGCGCGGCCGACGCCCTCCTGCTGAAGGTCAACCAGATCGGCACCCTGAGCGAGGCCGCCGAGGCGCTCGCCCTCGCCCGCGCCGCCGGCTGGCAGGTGGTGGTCAGCGCCCGCAGCGGCGAGACGGAAGACGACTGGCTGACCGACCTCGCCGTCGGCTGGGGCGGCGACGCGCTGAAGGTCGGCTCCGTCACCCGCTCCGAGCGCCTCGCCAAGTGGAACCGGCTGCTGGCGATCGAGGCGGAAACGGGCTTTCCGATGGCGGGGTGACGGGGCCGTGGGGTGATAGGCTGTTGGGGTGACGGGAAACGTCGCCGTGTCGTTCTCCCCGTCACCCGATCCCCCGAGCACACCGCCACCCTCGTCCGGGAGACCAACGCCATGGAAACCCGCCGGCTCGGCAAGACCGGGCACCAGAGCACCGTCGTCGCCTTCGGCACCTACGCCGTCGGCGTCGTGCCGCAAGCCGAGGCCGACCGGACGATCGCCTACGCCCTCGGCCGCGGCATCAACCACTTCGACGTCGCCCCCAGCTACGCCGAGGCCGAGCTGCGGCTCGGCGACTACCTGAAGCGCCACCCGCAGCCCGACCTCTTCATCGGCGCGAAGACCCAGCAGCGGCAGGGGGCCGCCGCCCGCGAGGAACTGCTGCGCACCCTCGACCGGCTCGGCCGCGACCGGCACGACCTCTACCAGCTCCACGCCGTCGGCACCGCCGACGACCTCGCCGCCTGCTTCGCCCCCGGCGGTCCGATGGAGGCGATCCTCGCGGCGCGCGACGAAGGGCTCGTCCGACACGTCGGGATCACCGGCCACGGCTGGCAGGGGCCCGCCACCCACCTCGCCGCGCTCGACCGCTTCCCGTTCGCCACGGTGATGACGGCGGGCAACCGCTTCATGGCGGCCGACCCCGCCTTCCGCGCCGACTGGGAGGCGCTGCTCGCCCGCTGCCAGCGCGACGACGTCGGGGTCCACGCCCTGAAGACGACGGCCAAGGCGGCCTGGGACGGCCGCGAGCCGACCCACACCACGTGGTACGAGCCGTTCACCGACCGCCGCGACGTCGACCGCGCCGTCGCCTGGATGCTTCGGCAGCCGGTGGCCACCCTCTGCTCCGCCGGCGACCTGCACCTCCTCCCCGCCATCTGCGACGCCGCCGAGCGTTGGGCCGAGGTCGCGCCCGAGGAGGCCGCGAGCCTGATCGGGGCGGCAGGGTACGGGGCCATCTTCTGAGCCGGACGCGCCGGCGCCGCGCCGCGCACGGGGCGAGACAGGCATCACTGCCCGTGTCCGCGCGGTTCTGGCCCGCCGCGCCAAGTCATCGTGCATCCCTGCCCGACCGAGCCCGGGAACGCGTGCATGAATCCGGATTCGCCCGTCTGGCGTAAACCGGGGCGAGACCGCCGCACCCCCCAAACCCCGCGGCGAACTCGATTCCTTTCCCTCCCCCATACCCGCACGCGCCCGGCCGCAAGGCCGGGTTCGTGTTTGCCTGCCGCGGCGGCGACGGCCGCTGGGCCACCGTCCGCGTGCCTTCCTGACAAAGGCGGCCTGTCGGGAAGCCGCGGCATCCCGGGGACCTGAGGAGGTGGCTTCGCCCTCGCGCGAGCCGACTTCTCCCCCTCGCCCGCCCCCGCGGGCGAGGGGCTGGGGGTGAGGGAATCCGGGCGGTCCCGGAATGACCGCCGCTTCCCCCATCGCCTACCCCCGCGGGTCCGGCACCGCCTCGCTGTCGCCCGCCAGCGACGGCCAGCGGACCGAGAGGACGACCGCCGGC
>JBDHWC010000065.1:0-13369 GCA_039809985.1 Thermomicrobiales bacterium
CCCTCGGCAACGCGCTCTGGGCGGTCGGCCTCGCCGCCGCCGTCGGCTGGGGCCGCCACCGGGTCGACCGCCGCCTCTTCCGCTGGGTCAACGCCGCGTGCGGCGTCGCGCTCGGCTGGCTCGGCGTCCGCCTGCTGCTCGGCGCGCTGCGCCGGCTCGCGCCGCTGCTCGGGCTGGCCCGCGGGGCGGTCTGACGGAGGATCGGGGATCGGGGGTTCCGACAAGAGCAGGCACCCACCGGGAAGCCGCCGCGCCGCGGCAACGCGGAGGTGGGGGAACTTGGTTCGACCCGAATCGGTTCCTCCCCCCGCCCATCGCGACCTGAGTACGGGGAGGCACCCGTCGGGAAGCCGCCGCGCCGCGGCCATCCGGGGATCGCGGGGGTACCAAGTTCCCCCCGCGCAAACGTCTTCCCTCTCCCTTCGCAACCTGATATGGAGAGACATCCGCTGAGAAGCGCCACGGAGCGGCAATGTGGGCGCTCGGGGGAGGAATTGCCTCGCATTGAGCAAGGCTCGCCTCCCCCCGCCGTTGCTTGACAAGGCGAGGCAGCTGTCGGGAACCGACCGCGCCGCGACCATCCGGCGGGCCGGGGGAGGGTCAAGTCCTCCCCCGATTGGTTGCGCCCCTGCTCCTGCCCCTGCCCGACAGAGGGAGGTCTCCGTTTGGAAGCGTCCGCGCCGCGGCAATCCGGGGGTCCGGGGGAGGGCTTGGCCCTCCCCCGATTCAGTTTCTCCCCCACTCCCGCCACCGTGGCTGACAAGGGGGGGTGTCCAAGGGATAGCGGGCTCCGCGTCTTGCGGTCGGGTCCGCCGGGGCCGCCCTCACCCCCCAGCCCCCTCTCCCGCGGCGGCGGGAAAGGGGGAGAAGTTTGCTCAGGGGAGGGCCAAGCCCTCCCCCGAACCCCCGGATTGCCGCGGCGCGGCGGCTTCCCGATGGATACCTCCCCTTGTCAGCCGCCGGCGCGGGAGAGGGGGCTGGGGGGGGTGAGGGCGGCCCCAGTGGACTCGGTCGCGAGGGGCGAAAGCCGCTATCGATCAGAGACTTCCCCCCGGTCAGCCGCCGCCGCAGGAGTGGGGCCGGGGGTGAGGGAGTTCCGGCGGGACCGGCCGGAGAGGGGCGGGCACCGCTTTCCAACGGATGCCTCCCCGTGTCAGGTCGAGGATCGGACACGGGCACGGGGCGAACCGCGCTCCCTCAGTCCGCCGCCGCGGCCTCCGGCGCGCGGCGCCTCGGCTGCGACGGCTGCGACTCCCGCACCCACCGCTTCAGCACCCGGCTGAGGGTGCCCGCGCCGATGATCGGCAACGGGCCGGGGTCGAGGTCGACCGGGTGGAGCACGAACGGCTGCTGCTGGGTGCCGCCGAGGCCGCCGTGGTTGCCGACCAGTTCCTCGAAGGCGGCGTCCTCGTTCGTCGCCGGGTCCCAGAGGCCCATCACCAGCACGTCCGGGCAGTTGGCGAAGCCGCTCTCGCGGCGCAGGTGGTCGGCGGCGGTGGCGGTGAAGATCGCCAGCGGGTCGGCCCCCTCCACCCGGTCCCCCTCGTCGAGGTAGCGGGTGCCGTTCGCGCCGACCACCTCGCTCCCGTGCGCCGCCGAGCGGACCATCACGAAGCTGACCGCCGGGTGGGCGGCGAGGCCGGGCAGCAGCCGCGGGAAGCGGGCGTCGACCTCCTCCCGGGTCAGCCGTTCCGGCCACTTCGGGAAGGAGACGAGGCCGAGGTTGCCGGAGGCGACGACCACCACGTCGCTGGCCGCCGCCGCCGCGGTCTCCTCCGGCTCGCCGGGGGCGTGGACCTCGCCGGCGGCGGTCCGCTTCCGGGTCGCCGCCCGCACCACCTTGCCGGCCGCGCCCTCGCCCTGGAGGACGGTGGTCAGCGCGGCGTTCAGGTTGGCGCTCGCCTCGTCGGAGGCGAGGTAGCCGCGGACGGCGACCCCCTCGGCGATCAGGTCGTCGACCGTCTCGGCCAGCGTCTTGCCGGTCCGTTGCAGGAAGGTCGCGCCCATGCTCTGGCCGTGGTCGGAGAGGACGACGAACTGGTAGGGGCGGGGCGCCTCGACGGCGATCCGCTCGAGGTAGGCGACGACGTGGTCGATCCGCCGCAGCACCTTGAAGGCGTCCTCGCGGTCGATCCCGGAGTGGTGGGCGACCTCGTCGTAGGCGTAGATGGTGACGTAGGCCGAGGGCATCCCGCGCAGCATGTCGGAGGCGATCGCGAAGCGAGTCGCCTCCAGCATCCAGGTCGTCGTCCCGGCCCGGGTCAGCGCGTACTTCCACGTCCGCGCCACCCGCGGCCGCACGTCGTCGCGCCGCTGGCGGAACGCCTGCCACCGCTCGCGGGCGATGTCGGCGACGAAGAGGCTGAGGCAGCGGCCGAAAGTGTAGGGGGTCAGGAAGTAGCCGACGTAGCCGAGCGAGGGCATCCGGGCCCGGTCGGTCAGGGTGCTGAAGGTGCCGAGGGTGTCGGGGGCGTCGCCGGAGAAGGCGTCGAAGCGGCTGCCGCCGCCGTCGGCGAGCAGCCCGTCGCCGGTCGAGAGCGTCGCCTCGAGGTGGGCGGCGGTGGCGCGCTGGCTGGAGACCATCAGCCGCCCCTGCGGCTTGTCCCACCAGCGGAAGGCGGGGATGCCGGTGTTGTCGCCGAGCAGGATGCCGGCCTGGCTGGCCGAGGTCTGGGAGGAGAGGTCCGGCTCCCACGGGGTGATCGCGTGGGAGCCGCGGTCGACCCAGCGGCGCAGGGTCGGCAGGTCGCCGCGTTCCAGCGCCTGCCGCAGGATCGGCTCGGCCAGGCCGTCGATCTCCAGGAACATGACCCCCGGCTCGGTCGACGTCGGCGCGCCGGCGTAGCGGCGGCGGAGGGCGCGGGTGACGAAGGTGTCGTACCCCCCCTCGTCGTTGAGCGAGAAGAGGCCGGCGATGACGGTGGTGAAGCCGGTGGCGAAGGTGGCGACGAGGATGCCGGTCCAGAGGTCGGCGACGTGGACCCCGCCCCGCCCGAACCGGCGCTCCAGCTGCGCCGCCAGCAGCACCAGCGCCCCGGAGACGACCGCGACCAGGACCGGGAAGACGGCGGGGTGGAGCCGGGCCGAGTAGCGGTAGGCGACCGGCCAGACCGCCGCCTCCACCACGCCGAGCAGCAGCGACAGCGTCAGCGCCACCCGCGGCGAACTGAGGTGGAAGCCGTCCAGCACCCCGGAGAGGAGCCAGAGCGCGACGGCCTGCAGCAGGACGCTGACGACCAGCCAGCGCAGCAGGCGGCTCATCCCGTCGGCTCCGCGTCGGGGTCGTCCTTGTACTCGAGCAGCGCGCGGAGCGCCTGGCGGGAGGTGATCGGCTCGTCGCCCTGCTGTCCGACCGAGTGGCGCACCAGCCAGACCGCGACCAGCAGGACGAGGAGCGGGGCGATCGCGAAGACGACCCGCGACCCGACCAGCGAGGCGGCGACGCCGAGGAGCAGGATCGTCGTCAGCGTCAGGCCGTTGTCGACCACCGCCTGCAGGCCGAAGGTCGACCCTTGGCGCTCGAGCGGGACGCGGCGGTTGATGTAGGTCTGGACCGAGGCGGCGGCGAGGGTCGAGCCGAGCGAGGCGGGGATCGCGAGGAAGCCGGCGGCGGCGACCAGCGGCGGCACCTCGAGCCCGATGACCGCGACGAGCCGGAGCGGGCTGAGCGGGGCGAGGATCGGGGCGAGCTGGTCGACGAAGCCGAAGGAGATCATGCCGGCGGTCATCAGCGCCAGCGCCAGCACGGCGATCGGCCGCTCGCCGAAGCGGCCCATCAGGATCGGGCCGAGGACGCTGCCGAGCAGGAAGCCGATCGCGCCGGGGGCGAAGATGTAGACCATGTTGGTCGGGTCGCTCCGCAGCACGTCGCGGACGTAGACCGGCATCAGCGTGTTCATGCCGTCGAACAGCGCCAGCACGATCGACCCGACCAGCATGATCGAGCCGACCGCCCGGTTCTCGTTCAGCCAGCGCGCCGTCTTCTCGAGGCTCGGCACGCTTTCCCGCCACTCGACCTGCCGCAGCGCCGCCCGGAACTTCGCCTTCCCCGCCTCGTCCGGCAGCCTCAGGCCGCGGGTCGCCCCGAACAGGAGGATGACGCCGGCGGCGTACATCACGCCGCGGATGCCGAAGCCGCGGATCAGGAGGGGGGCGAGGAAGGCGGAGCCGACGGCGGTGCCGATGCCGCCGGCGACGGAGATGATCGCCGCCACCGCCGCCATCTCGCTCTTGCGCGCCACCAGCGCCGTCGCCGCCATGATCGCCGGCGCGGTGATCTGGCCGAGCACCGCCACGACCAGCAGCACCAGCAGGAGCGACGGCAGCGAGGTGCCGAAGAAGGTCGGGACGATGAAGCAGACGGCCGCCTGGATCGCGTAGGCGGAGAAGAGCGCGGTCCGCTTCGCCGTCAGGTCGGCGATCGAGCCGGCGGCGACCCCGAAGACGAGGGCCGCGCCGTACCGGACCATGCCGGTGAAGGAGACCGCGAGCTGGCTGGCGCCGGTGGTCGCCAGCCAGACCATCGCCCCGTACATCAGCGTCGCGATCCCGATCCCGGTCGCCGCCCGCGAGATGACGAGGGTCTGCACCTCCGGCCGCCGCCACATCGGCGTCTCCGGCGGGGAGAACGCCACCGTGCCCTCGGCGTCGGGCCGGTCGCCCCGCCCCGGCCGGTGCTCCCCCTCGGGGCCCGGTTTCCTTGCTCGCTGCTGCGTCATGCCGCGGCCCGCCCTGCTCCCGGCGCGTTGCCTCGTCCCGCCCGCGCCGTCACCGGGGTGGCCGACCTCGGCGGCTAGCGCCGCGGCCGGCCGTTGTGCCCCTTCGAGCCGGTGGAGGGGATGCCGTCCGGGCCGTCGGGGCCGTTGCCGGTGCCGCCGGCCCCGCCGGACGTGCCGGAGCTGCCGTTGCCGCCGCCGCTGCCGCCGTTGGCCCCGTTCTCGCCGTCCGCCCCGTCCGCCCCGTCGACGGACGCGGCGCTGTCGCCGGAACTGCCCGAGCCGAAGGTGGTGCCCGACGACCCGCGCGCGCCGGGCGGCGGGGGGCTTCCCCAGCCCTTGCCCTTCGCCTCGGCCGCCCGCCCGCCCGCGGCGAGCGCCAGGCCGCCGGCGAGCAGCGCGAGCAGGCTCCGTCGCCCGTGGCGCGTCGCGTCCTCGTCGTGCCGCTCGTTGGTCGTCATTCCTGCTCCCTCTCGACCGCCGCGACCCCGCGGCGTGGCCGACCCCTGCCGTTGCCCGAAGTCTAGCGTGTCGCGCCGGGCCCGGGGCGCCTCCTACCTCGTCGAGCGCAGGAGCGCGAGCAGGCGAAGGATCGACGTGTAGATCCAGATGATGCTGAGCATCAGCCCGAAGGCGGCGTACCACTCCAGCCGCTTCGGCGCGCCCGCCGCCGAGGCGGAGCGGATGAACTCGAAGTCGAGCGGCAGGTTCAGCGCGCCGAGGACGACGACCAGGGCGGCGATGGCGATGCCGAGCGGGGTCGGCGAGAAGAGCGAGGTGAAGCGGACCCCGAACAGGCTGAGCACCCACGCCGCGACCCAGGCGACGATCAGGGCCAGCATCGCGATCATCACGAAGCGGGCGAACCCCGGCGTCACCTTGATCACCCCGGTCGTGTAGAGCAGCCACGTCGCGAGGAAGACCGCCAGCGTCGCCAGCACCGCCTGCAGGACGATCCCGTCCCACTCGGCGTTGTAGAAGTGACTCACCACGCCGAGCAGCGCCCCCTGTCCGAGGGCGTAGAGCGGCCCGGTCACCGGCGTGGTCTTCGGCGAGACCGCCCCGACGAGTCCGACGATGAAGGAGAGCAGGAAGACGATCCACGTCCACCCGGGGGCGAGCGCGAAGCTCTGGCCGCCGAGGTTGACCGAGGTCACCTGCGACCAGCCGAAGACGGCCGCCAGCACCAGCAGCACCAGCAGCGCGAACGCCTTCGCGTAGGCCCCGGCGGCGGTCATCCCCGTCCGCTCGCCGGCCGGCGTCTCCGCCATCGCCCGCGCGAAGGCCTGCGGGTTCAGCGCGGGGTTCGACCCCGCCTCCGCCAGCGTCCCCGCCGGCGCGGCCTGTGCCCCTGCCGTCATGCCGTCCCCCTTCCTCGCCCACGCCCCGACCCGCCGGGACCACCCCGGCCCGACGCCGAACCCCGCTGCGGTTTCCGAGAGCCCCATGCTACCCGTCGGGACCGGCCCGGGCAACCGCGCCCGGCGGTGGGGGCTGGCGCAGCCTACGCCTGAGGCCGCCGCAGCCCGAGCACCAGACAAAGGGCATCGTCGACGAGGTCCATCAACGGGCAGTCGCCGAGTTTCCGCAGGATGTCGCCGGTGTCGACCGTCGCGATCTTGTCGAGGACGATGACCGAATCCGTGACGATGCCCTTGCGGTCCCCGGCCACGCTGTGCCGCTCCACCGCCACCCGTGTCTCTCCAGCGAACTTCCGGCTCGGCGTGATGCACGCCACCATCGTCTGCGTCAGACCCGTGGAGATCGCATTCTCCTGCAGGACGAGGACCGGTCGGTTCTTGTCGTGCGTCTGGTCTGCGAAGGGAAATGGAACGAGGACGACCGATCCCCGCTCACAAATCAGCGTAGGCGTCCATCCCGGGATCGTTCCACGCGTCTTCGAAGTCGATCAGACGCTTGCGAACGCGGGCAGCCTTCTCCTTGCTCCATCCGAGATCCGCCACGAGCAGCGGCCGGCGAACGCTGGGCTGCCACGACGTCGAGCGACTCGTGCTCAACAGGTGCCATGCCTTGTCCTCTGTGGTGCTCGACGACGCCGGGCTGGCACCGGCAGCGCGCCTGCGGTACGCGAACAACGCGACCCCGTCGGTGTGCACAATCACGTCGCCCGCCGTGGACGACTGGGAGCATGACCTTCGCTCAAGCGCATTGAGCACGCCATCTGAGAGTGTCACCGTCATCGAAACTCCTCCCGCAAGGCACCTTCGACCAGTCTAGAGAACCACGGCTGCGCAAGGGTGCGATCCGTCCCGCCGTCACGCCGCCGGGCGACTCGGCATTGCGGCCCCCGGCTGCGGCGTCCCGCCCGGGCCGGGCTCGGTCGGCACTCTCCCCGGGTACGCCGCGGCGACCGCCTCCATCTCGGCCTGCGTCAGCTCGGCCCGGTCGAACCAGTGGGCCCAGAGGTCGCCGAGGTCGCGGCCGGAGGCCTGCTCCCACGCCGCACGCAGGTCGGCCGGTTCGGCGATCCCGAACTGCCAGCGCTCGGCGAAGGTCCGCAGGCCGGCGAGGAAGGCGTCGTCGCCGATCTCCTCGCGGATGGCGGTGAAGGCGAGCGAGGCCTTGCCGTAGGCGGCCCACGCCCGGGCGTCCTGGTTGTCGCCGGGGCCGGCCGGGCGGTCGACCGCCACGTCGCCGGCCCGCAGCAGCGCCGCCGTCGGCCCGACCACCCAGCGGTCGAACTGCTGCCCGGCCACCTCCGGCCCGGCGGTCCGCTCCTGCGTCAGCAGCGCGGAGATCGTCGCCAGCCCCTCGGCCATGAAGGGGTGCGTGTTGGTGTCGGCCCCGACCGTCGCCCCCCACCACTCGTGCGCGACCTCGTGCGCGACGACGGTCTCGCTGTCGGCGGTGACCTCCCGGCCGAGCATCCCCGGCCCGTCGAGGAAGATCAGCCCGGTCCACGAGACGCCGAGCGAGGCCTCCAGCGGCACGTCGGCGATCTCCAGCCGGGCGAAGGGGTACGGGCCGAGCGTCGCGTTGTCGAAGGCCAGCGCCGCCGCCGCGGCGTCGAGGATCCCCTGCCGCACGGCCGGGTCGCGGCCGGGGTTGGCGTGGAGGGTGATCGTCGTGCCGTCGACCGTCCGCTGGTCGGTCACGTAGTCGTCGTCGGCGAGGAGGGTGAAGTCGCGGGCCGGCCCCGCGATCACCCGCTGCCGCCGGATGCCGTCGGCGGTGACGTCCTCGACCACCGCGCCGGGGAGGACGAGCCGCAGCGAATCCGGGGCCTGAATGGTGACGTCGTAGAGGGCGGCCTCCGCGTAGGTCGGGTCGCCGGCCTCGGTCGGGACGGGCAGCGACCAGCCGCTCCCCGCCTCCCAGACCGCCAGCACCGGGTGCCAGTCGGCGAGCACCCACGTGCCGGGGCCAGTGTCGTGGCTGAGGATGCCGAAACTGCCGGCCGAGTCGGTCGGCACCGTCGTCGTGAAGCCGAACCGGATCGTCGCCGTCGACCCCGGCGCGAGCGGGGCGGCGAACGGCACCCGCATCGCCGTGTCGCCGACGGCGAAGGTCGGAGTCGCCGCCGCGCCGTCGACGGTCACGTCGCGGACCGTGGTCCCCCCGTCGCCGTAGTAGGCGGCGTTCGGGAAGAGGCGGAACCACGCCTCGTCGAGCGGCACGCCGGCGTTGTTGCGGAAGACAACCTCGGCCGTGCCGCCGATGGTCGAGGCGGCGGGGTCGAGCGCGACGTCGAACGTGTAGCGGCTCAGCCTCCCGTCGGTCCGCGCCGCCACGGCGGCGCGCTGGGCAGGCAGGACCGCGGCAAAGGGGTCCGCGGCGTCGTCCGCCGCCGCCCCGGGCAACCCCGGCTGCCACGCCGCCAGCAGCGAAGCGAGCAGGAGAAGGGCGACAGCGACCCGCGCCCCCAACGGCGCGGGCACGAGACGAGACGGGGACGGGTCGAGCACGCGGAACCTCCGGCGGCGTCGGACGGCTGACCGCCGGAGCGTAACGGGTCGCGCCGCGCGGCGGCCACGCCCCGGGACCGCCCGACGAACGCGGCCGCGGGTGCCCGGCCCGGCGAACCCCGGTCCGGACGCTCCGCCGCGGGCCCGCCACCGCGCTGCGGCTCCCGTCCGTCCCTCCGGACAGACCGCGCCCCGCGCCCCGCGCCGCGGACGGTGATACCCTCCGCCGACCATGGCGGCAACCGGGTCACGCCGAGGGGCAGCGTCCGGCGTCCCTCCGAACCGCACGGCGCGCGACGACCTCACGCCCGACGGGGCCGCGGACCGCGGCGCGCTCGGGGTCGAGGAGGTCGCGGCGCGGGTGCCGGGCCAGACCGGCGCGCCGCCGATCTCCTGGCGGCGCAACCTCTGGGCGATCTGGGCGGCGCAGATCCTCGCGATCATCGGCTTCAGCCTGCGGGTGCCGTTCCTCCCCTTTTACCTCGCCGACCTCGGGGTCCGCGGCGACGAGGCGCTGGCGCTCTGGACCGGCCTGGTCAACGCCGGCGGGGCCGGGGTGATGATGGTCGCCGCCCCGCTCTGGGGCATCCTCGCCGACCGCCACGGCCGCCGCCCGATGCTGATCCGGGCCGCCTTCGCCGGCGCGACCACCGTCGGCCTGATGGCGCTCGCCACCCAGCCGTGGCACCTGCTGGCGCTGCGGCTGGTCGAGGGGGCCTTCACCGGCACCGTCACCGCCTCGACCGTGCTGGTCGCCTCGACCACGCCGAAGGCCCGCCTCGGCTACGCGCTCGGCATGGTGCAGACGGCGGTCTTCGCCGGGGCGTCGCTCGGGCCGCTCTTCGGCGGCGTGCTGGCCGACCGGATCGGGCCGCGCCCGACCTTCCTCGTCGCCGGTGGCTGCCTTGCCGTCTCCGGCCTGCTCGTCGTCGTCTTCGTCCGCGAGCGCTTCGTGCCCGCGCCGCGCTCGCCGCGAACGGAGCGGACAACCAGCGGCACGCCGTTGTCCCGCCTGCGGGCCTCCGGCGGCTTCCTGCTCGCCGGCCCGATGCTGCTGCTGATCGGCTTGCTGTTCGGCGTCCGGATGGCCTCCTCCGCCGTCCAGCCGATCGTCCCCCTCTACGTCTGGCAGCTCGCGCCGGACATCGGCGACGCCTCGGCGCTGGCCGGCCTGACGCTCGGCGCGCTCGGCCTGACCAGCGCCGTCTCGGCCGTCTTCCTCGGCCGGCTGGGCGACCAGCGCGACCACCGGCAGGTGCTGCTGGTCTCGACGGCGGTCGGCGGCGCGCTCTACCTGCCGATGGCGCTGGCCCGGGAGCCGTGGCACCTCGTCGGCCTGATGGCGCTGTTCGGCGTCGCCGCCGGCGGCATCGTGCCGAGCGCCAACACCCTCGTCGCCGACGCGACCCCGGTCGAGCGGCGCGGCACGGTCTTCGGCGTCACCGCCGCCGCCAGCTCGGCCGGCGGCTTCGTCGGCCCGCTGCTCGGCGCGGGCGTCGCCGCCGCCCTCGGCTTCCGCGCCCCGTTCGTCCTCACCGGGGCCATCCTGCTGGCGCTCGCCGCGCTGGCCGGGCGGCAGTTCGCCCTCCGCTCGAGGCGTCGGGCCTGACAAGGGGGCGGGCGTCCGGTCCTTCGGGCCGGGCCAGCCGGAGACACCCTCACCCCCCAGCCCCCTCTCCCGCGCCAGCCTGGCAGGGGGAGGTTTCCAAGGGATAGCGGCATCCGGGTCTCATGACCGGGCCCGCTGGGACGGCCCTCACCCCCCAACCCCCTCTCCCGCGGCGGCGGGAGAGGGGGAGATATTGGTCGGGGGAGGGCCAAGCCCTCCCCCGAACCCCCCAATTGCCGCGGCGCGGCGGCTGTCCGGTCGCTTCCCAACGAAGACCTCCCCTTGTCAGGCCGCCGCGGCGGGAGGGGGGGAGAAACAGCCTCAGGGGAGGGTCAAGCCCTCCCCCGAACCCCCGGGCTGCCGCGGCGCGGCGGCTTCCCAGCCGCTTTCCATCGGAGACCTCCCCCTGTCAGCCGCGGCGGCGGGAAAGGGGAAGCAACAGGCTCAGGGGAGGGCCAAGCCCTCCCCCGCGTCCCCTGATTGCCGCGGCGCGGCCGCTTCCCAACGGATACCTGCCCCTGTCAGGCAGCGGCGGGAGAGAGGGACAAGCCACATCGGGGGAGGGCTTGGCCCTCCTCCGGACTCCCGGGTAGCCGCTGCGCGGCCGCTTCCCAGCGGAACCCCGTTCTCAGGTCGTGCCAGGAGCGCGCGGCGATGGGGCCGCTGCCTCCCAGCGGAAACCTCCCCTTGTCAGCAGGCGGCGACGGGAGCAAGGAGGACCGTCCGCGGAGGCCGCGCCGAGTCCGTCTCCAACCCCTGCGTTGCCCCGGCGCGACTGGTTCCCGAGCGATTCCCCCCGCCTCAGGGCACCCGACGGCCGGGGCGGGGACGGCGCGAACGGCGGTCGCTGACCTGCCGCCCGGCCTCGCCCGGGGGGACGCCGGGCGGCCGCGCGGCCTCCGGCGCGTCAGTCCTGCAACAGCCCGATCACGTTGCCGTCCGGGTCGACCGCGGTGGCGATCCGGCGGGTGCCGCCGACCTTGGTCGGCTTCTGCGAGACGGTCGCGCCCGCCGCCCGCAGGGCCGCGAGCGACGCCTCGATGTCGGCGACGTGCCAGTAGGCGACCGGCCCGCTCAGGCCGTGCGCGTGGCCGTGCGGGTCGAGGCCGACCTGCTGCCCGTCCAGTTCGTACCCGACGTACCCCGCGCTGTCCTGCGCCGGCTCGGCCCCGGCCAAGGCGCTGAAGCGCGCCTTCGCCGCCGCCAAGTCGCGCACCGGGTAGATGATCGTCCTCACGCTCGGGCGCTCGGCCATGTGGTGCTGTTCCCCTCTCGGTCCTCGACCGTGTCGCGTCGACGGGCAGGCCGCCCGTCACGATACTGACGGGGCGCGGGGGAGGAACGTGACGGATGGCTCAGTCGGACGCCCTGGCCGCGAGCTTCGAGTCGCACCGGCCGCGCCTGCAGGCGATGGCCCACCGGATGCTCGGCTCGGCCGACGAGGCGTCCGACGCGGTGCAGGAGGCCTGGCTGCGGCTCGACCGGCACGACGCCGAGGTCGAGAACCTCGGGGGCTGGCTGACCACCGTCGTCAGCCGTCTCTGCCTTGACGCCCTGCGGACCCGCGCCGCCCGCCGCGAAGCGCCGCTCGACGACGCGGCCGCCGACCTCCGGCCCGACCACGACGCCGACCCGGAGCGGGCCGCGGTCCTCGCCGACGCGGTCGGCCCGGCCCTGCTGGCGGTGCTCGACACCCTGCCGCCGCCGGAGCGGGTCGCCTTCGTGCTGCACGACCTGTTCGCCGTCCCGTTCGCCGAGATCGCGCCGCTGGTCGAGCGGAGCCCGGAGGCGACCCGCCAGCTCGCCAGCCGCGGCCGTCGCCGGGTCCGCAGCGCGGTGCCGCAGCGGGCGGTCGACGCCGACCGGCAACGGGTGGTGGTCGAGGCCTTCTTCGCCGCCGCGCACCGGGCCGACTTCGGCGGCCTGCTGCGCCTGCTCCACCCGAACGCCCGGATGCGCGCGGACAGCGTTGCGGCCGACCTCGGCGCTCCGGCGGAGGTGCGGGGCGGGGCCGCGATCGCCGAGTTCTTCTCCGGCAAGGCCCGCGCCGCCCGCATCGCCGCCGTCGGCGGCACCGCCGGCGCGGTCTGGGCACCCGGCGGCACGCCGAAGGTCGTCTTCCGCTTCACCCTGCAAGGGGCGACCATCCGCGCGATCGACCTCGTCGCCGAACCGCGGGAGATCGCCGCGCTCGACGTCGCGGTCCGCCCGGGCCGCAAGCCGCCCGCTCGCTGAGTCGACCGGCTTGCCTCCCAGCCGGGCCCGGGGGCGACAGCCTGAGATCCCGAAGCGAGCCGCCGGTCTCGCCGCCCCCTTCTACTTCCGGCTGCTGGTGACGCTCGCCCCGCACGACGCCAGTTTCGCCGACGAGGTCGCCGGTTTCGTGCTGGCGGCCTTGCATGGGAACCCGCCCGGCTGAGGCCAATCGCAAGGGGTGGCGTCCCGTCATGGCGGACCCCGTTCGAGCGGGAGGTGCCGAGACGCACGGGCGACCTCTGCCCGTCGACTGGCAGGACGACGAGGCGGCACCGCAGCCCCTCCTGCGTGAGTCGGGCGTTGGCTCGCGTCATTAGCCTGAAGCCGAGGAGGAGAACGCGCAGGTCGATCGCGCCTTCGCTCGCCTCGATCCCTGCTGCCCCGGAGGCCCGCCGACCCCCCGAACCCCGAATGCGTGCGGACAATGCTTCGCAGTGAAGGTTATGCGCCGGTTGCGACCTCCGCCGCGTCGGGACCGGGCTCCTCGCCGCCGGCGAGCCACTCGCGGGTGACGCGCACCTCGACCGGGAGGTCGACGCCGACGACGCGGGCGGCCGCGTCGCGCAGGAACGGCAGGTAGCGTCCCTCCACCCGCCGCCGGGCGAGGACGTTCGCCGTGCCGACGACGAGCGCCCCCTTCGCCCCGCGGCCGATCAGCTCGGTGCCGTGCAGCCACGTCTCAAGGTCGGCCCGGGAGACCGCGCCCGACCGCTCGAGGTCGGCGAGGACCGCGGCCCAGAGGTGCCGACTCGAGAGGCCCGCCTCCTCGACGTGGAAGAGCGGGGTCGGCACCGGTTCGGCCGCCGGCGGCCGGGGCACGGCCGGTCGGTCGCCGGCCGGGGCCGGGGCGACGGACGCACCCC
>JBDHWC010000066.1:0-13193 GCA_039809985.1 Thermomicrobiales bacterium
CGCCGCCGGCGATGCCCGCCCGCGCGGCGCGGAGGCGGCGCGATGAGCCAGCCCGCGGCCAACCCCGCCGCCCCGGCGACCGTCCCGGTCGGCCGTCGCCTGCTGCGGCGGCTCGGCGACTGGGACGAGATCGGCGTCATCGGCGCGTTCCTCGCCATCGTGGTCGTCCTCAGCCTCGCCAGCGACAAGTTCCTGCGGCCGGAGAACCTCCTCTCGGTCGCCCGCCAGTCGTCGTACATCGGGATCATGGCGGTCGGGATGGTCTTCGTCATCGCCATGGGCGACATCGACCTCTCGGTCGGCGCGATGCTGATGCTGGTCACCGTCTCGATGGCGGTGCTCTTCCAGAACGGCTGGCCGACGTGGGCGGTGATCGTCGCCGGGCTGCTCGTCGGCGCGGCCTGCGGCTTCGTCAACGGCATCCTCAGCGTCGCCCTCCGCATCCCGACGATCATCGTCACCCTCGGCACCCTCAGCGTCTTCCGCGGTCTCGGGCTCGTCGTCTCCAACGGCGCGCCGGTCTCCGGCTACGACCAGGACACCTGGTTCTTCCGGGTCCTCGGCGGCAAGTTCCTCGGGGTCTGGATGAGCGTCTGGGCGATGCTGCTGGTGGCGCTGGTCGGCTGGGTCCTCTTCACCCGCACCGCCTTCGGCCGCCGCGTCCAGGCGATCGGCAGCAACCGGCAGGCGGCGCGCTTCTCCGGCATCCGGATCAGCCGCTACCGGGTGATGGTGATGACCCTGATGGGCCTGATCGTCGGCGTCGCCTCGGTCATGCTGCTCGCCTTCCAGCGGGCCGGCAACCCCGCCAGCGGCCCCGGCCAGGAGCTGTACGTGATCGCGGCGACGATCATCGGCGGCACCGCCCTCGCCGGCGGCTCCGGCTCGGTGCCGGGGGCGGTGATCGGCGCCCTGATCGTCTGGCTGATCCAGAACGGGCTGACCCTGCTGGCGGTCTCCCCCTTCTGGGCGGTGGCGGCGACCGGGCTGGTGATCATCGCCGCCGTGGCCCTCGACTACCTGATCAAGCGGCGCCCCGCCGGCGGCTGACGGCGGCGGGCAGGGCCGGCGGGCGGCGCGCCGGCCGGGCGGCAGCGGGGAGGTGGCATGGCGGGAACCGGGGGTCGACGGCGCGGCGCCGGCGTGGCGCCGCCTGCGGGCAAGGAGACGACCGGGATGCTGAGGCGCTGGTTCGCGATCGCGCTGTTGCTGGCGGTGGCGGCGACGCCGCTGCTTTCGGCCCCCCGACCGGCGGGGGCCCAGGACGAGATCAAGATCGCCTACGTGCTGCACGGGCTGAACGCCTTCACCGAGGTGATCAAGCAGGGGGCCGAGGACGCCGGCAAGGACCTCGGGGTGAAGGTCGACGTCTTCGGCCAGGCCGGCTTCGACGTGCCGACCCACCAGGGTTACTTCGAGTCGGCCCTGCAGGCCGGCTACAACGGCATCGCCGTCGTCCCCAACGGCGGCGACACGTGGAACGCCCTGATCGCCGAGGCGCAGGGGGCCAACGTCAAGCTCGCCTCCGCCAACGTCACCGCCCTCAACTCCGGCCTCGACCTCTGGGTCGGGCAGGACGAGTTCACCTCCGGCACCGTCCTCGGCGACCAGATCAAGACCTTCCTCGGCGCGAAGGGCGTCGCCGAGGGCAAGCTGGTCGTCGGCATGTGCGCCCCCGGCGCCCAGGTCCTCGTCGACCGCTACAACGGCCTCAAGCAGTCGCTCGAGGGGACGAAGTACACCGTCACCGAGGCCTACGACGTCAAGCTCGACAACACCGAGAACTACAACACGTGGGACAACCTCTCGACCGCCAACCCCGACGCGGTCGGCATGGTCGGCCTCTGCTCGCTCGACATCGCCAACCTGGCGCAGATCAAGGAGCGCAACGGCACCAACTGGATGGTGGCCGGCTACGACCTCGACGTGCCGACGCTGCAGGCGATCCAGAAGGGCTTCGCCGACATCACCGTCGGCCAGCAGCCTTACTTGCAGGGCTACCTGCCGGTCCGCGCCTTGGTCGAGGAGATCCGCACCGGCGAGCACATCTCCGGCTGGATCCAGGTCGCGACCGAGGTGGTGACCAAGGAGAACGTCGACCAGTACATGACCCGCGAGTCGGACAAGACCGCCATGTACAACTACTACAAGGACTACATGGCGAAGCACTTCGCCAACCTGCAGGCGGCGGCGCGGCCGTACGACGACCTGCGCCACCCCGGGATGCCCGCCGCCTCGCCGGCGGCGACGCCCGCCTCCTAGCGGGGGAGGACGCGTCGGGCGGGGCGACACCACGCCGCCCCGCCCCCGCGCGGCCATGACCGAGACCGCCGCCACGACCGCCGCCCCGCCGTCGGGCGAGATGATCCGCCTGGAGGGCATCTCCAAGCGCTTCGGCGGCGTGCAGGCGCTGCGCGACGTCGGCTTCGCCATCGACCGCGGCGAGATCCACGCCATCGTCGGCGAGAACGGGGCCGGCAAGAGCACCCTGATGAAGATCCTCGCCGGCGTCCACCAGCCGGACGAGGGGACGATCTTCCTCCGCGGCGAGCCGGTCCGCATCGCCGACCCGCTCGAGGCACGGCGGCTCGGCGTCAGCATCGTCTTCCAGGAACTGAACCTCTTCCCCGACCTGACCGTCGCCGGCAACGTCTTCGCCAACCGCGAGCTCTCCCGCGCCGACGGCCTGCTCGACGAGCGGGCGATGCAGGCCGCCACCCGCGAGGTGCTGGAGACGATGGCGGTCGACCTCGACCCGCGGCAGAAGGTCCGCCGCCTCGCGGTCGGCGAGAAGCAGCTGGTCGAGATCGCCCGCACCCTGCGCGAGCGCTCCGAGATCGTGATCATGGACGAGCCGAACTCGGCCCTCACCACCAGCGAGTCGGAGCGGCTCTTCGCCATCCTGCGCCGTCTGCGCGACAGCGGCCTGACGGTGATCTACGTCTCGCACCGGCTGGAGGAGGTCTTCGCCATCGCCGACCGGATCTCGGTCATCCGCGACGGCGCCTACCAAGGGACCTGGCGGACGGCGGAGACGACGATCCCCCGCATCGTCACGGCGATGATCGGCCGCGCCCTCGGCGAGTCGTTCCCGGCGCGCAGCGGGCCGCCGGCCGACGCCCCGGTCGCCCTCGAGGTCCGCGGGCTGCGGGTCGGGGAACGGGTCGGCCCGGTTGACTTCGCGGTCCGCTCCGGCGAGATCCTCGGCTTCGCCGGGCTCGAGGGGGCCGGCATCGACGAGCTGTTCCACGTCCTGTTCGGGCTGGAGAAGCCGACGGGCGGCGAAGTGGCCCACCGCGAGCAGGCGACCGCCCCGGGCAGCCCGTTCGCCGCCATCCGGCAGGGCCTCGCCCTGATCCCGGCGAACCGCCGCGACGAGGGGCTGATGCTCGACTGGTCGATCCGCCGCAACGCCAGCCTGACCGTGCTCGACCGGCTGGTCGACGCGGTCGGCCTGATCGACCGCAAGGCGGAGCGGGCCCTCGCCGCCGACGCGGTGCGGCGGCTGAACGTCGCCACCGACAGCATCGAGAAGCGGGTGGTCGACCTCTCCGGCGGCAACCAGCAGAAGGTGGTGGTCGCCAAGTGGCTGGCCACCGGCCCCTCGGTCCTGATCCTGAACGACCCGACCCGCGGCGTCGACATCGGGGCCAAGGCGGAGATCGCCCGCCTCTGCGACGAACTGGCCCGCTCCGGCCTCGCGCTCCTCTTCACCTCCTCCGAGATCGAGGAGACGCTCGGCATCAGCGACCGGGTGCTCGTCCTCAGCCGCGGCCGGGTCGTCCGCGAGTTCGCCCGCGGCGAGGCGACGAAGGCCGACGTGATGGTCTGGATGGCGGGAGGCGGGGACGAGGCTGGCGGCTAGCGGCTGACGGCTGGCGGCTGGCAGGGAGCATCGCTGCCGCCAGCCATCAGCCATCAGCCGCTAGCCATCAGCCGTGCCTCCCGCCCGAGCGCCTCGATCCCCTCGAGGTCGTCGAGGCCGTCGAGCCATTGCAGCATCACGCGCTGCGCGCCCGCCTCGCGCAGGGCGCGCAGGCCGGCCGCGATCTCGCCCGGGCCGCCGACGAGGACGCCCTCGGCGGCGAGCGACGCGGCCGACTCCCCCTGCAGCTTGCGCTCCAGCTCGGCGTCGTCGCGGCCGAGGACGACGCGCGTCATCAGGGTGCGACGGAGGGAGGCCGGCGCGCGCCCCTGCTCGCGCAGCAGGTCGTCGAGGCGGCGGCAGCGGTCGGCGAAGCCGTCCGGGGTCAGGTAGACGCCGTTCCACTCGTCGGCCCAGCGGGCGGCGAGGGGGAGGGTGCGGCGCGGGCCGTTGCCGCCGACCACGATCGGCGGCCCGCCGGGCCGGGCCGGGCGCGGCCGCATCTCGGCGTTGCGCAGTTGGTAGAACTCGCCGTCGAACTGTTGCGGGCCGTGCCCCTTCAGCAGGCGAGTGACCACCTCCAGCGCCTCGGCGAGGCGGCGGAAGCGGGCGTCGAGGTCGAGCAGGCCGTAGCCGAAGACCTCGTGCTCCCGCTCGTTCCACCCCGCGCCGATCCCCAGTTGCAGCCGCCCGCCCGAGAGGTCGTCGACCGCGCTCGCCGTCCACGCGGTCACCACCGGGTCGCGGAAGGAGACGGGCGAGACCATCGGCCCGAACTCGATCCGCCGCGTCTCGGCGGCGAGCCAGAGGAGCGACGACCAGAGTTCCAGCGCGTCGTCGAACGGTCCGGTCGGCTCCACGAAGTGGTCGGAGCGGTAGAGCCCGGCGAAGCCGGCCCGCTCGGCCACCTCGGCCAGCCGCTTCCAGCGGGGCCAGTTGACCCCCATCTGCCCCTCGATCATCAACGCCACGTCGAACTCGGACATCGGGTCGGCCTCCGGGGGTCACGGTCGGCGATGAACAAGGCGCGGCGGCTTCCGGCGGTCCCGCCCGGGCCGTCGAGGTGCGGCGGCGACCGCGGCGCGGCATCCCTGCCGCGCCGCGCGCCGGCCGATTCTAGCCGCAGGTCGGGCGGCCGGGCTCAGTCCATCCAGGAGCCGCCGGTGACGCTGACGGAGACGCCGGTAAGGAAGTCGGCGGCCGGCGAGGCGAGAAAGGCGACCACCTTGGCGACGTCCTCCGGCGTCTCCAGCCGCCCGAGCGGGGTGTCGGCGACGTACATCTGCTGCACCTCGTCGGCCGAGAGGCCGCGCAGGCTCGCCTCCCACGCCAGCTCGCGCTCCTGCATCCCCGTGCGGACGTAGCCGGGGCAGACCGCGTTGACGAGGATCCGGTGCGGCGCGAGCTCGCCGGCGGTCGCCTGCGTCAGGCCGACGACCGCGAACTTGCTGGCCACGTAGTGCGCGAGGAACGGGGCGTTGCCCCGCTTGCCGGCCATGCTGGCGGTGTTGACGATCTTGCCGCGCAAGCCGCTCTCGCCCGCCGGCGCCTGCCCGATCATCTGCCGGGCGACCGCCTGCGAGCAGAGGAAGACCCCCTTGGCGTTGATGTCCATGTTGAAGTCCCAGTCCCGCTCCGTCAGGTCGACGAAGCGGTTCATGGTGCTGACCCCGGCGTTGTTGCACCAGACGTCGATCCGGCCGTGCCGCCCCGCGACCTCGCCGACGACGGCCCCGATCTCCTCCCGGTTCGTCACGTCGAGGCGGACCGCCTCGCCCGCGCCGTGCCGCTCGCGCAGCTCGGCGGCGGTCCGTTCCGCCGCCGCGAGGTCGACGTCCGTCGCCACGACCGTCGCCCCTTGGCCGGCCAGCGCGAGCGCGATCGCCCGCCCGATGCCCGTCCCGGCGCCCGTCACCACCGCGATCTTGGTCTCCGTGCTCACGATGCCTCCGTCGATGGGGCCGGGAACAGGCGGACGCCCGCCGCCCGGCAGTCTTCCGCGAACCGGTGGAGCGGCTCGTCCGACTCCGGCGCGCCGGGGAGGTCCGAGTGGATCCGCGCCAGCCCGAGCCCGGCGAGCCGGCCCAAGGTCTCGACCCGCTCCGGCCCGACCTGCTCCGGTCCGGCCCGGTTCCACCAGACCTGGGCCGAGACGCGGAGCGTGGCCGGGTCGCGGCCGATCTCCTCGCACCGCTGCCGGATCACCGGCAGCCACGCGGCGACCTGCTCCACCGTCGGCGCGTCGAGGTTCAGTTCGTCGGCGTGGCGGGCGGCGAGCCGCCACGTCACCCGCTGCCCGTTGCCGCCGACGACGACCGGGATCCGCGGCTGGACCCCGGCCGGGACGCAGACCGCGCCCTCCAGCCGGGCCCGGTGCCCCTGCCACGTCGCCGGGCCCGGCCCGCGCAGGCGGGCGACGACCTCCAGCGTGTCCTCGAGGATCCGCAGCCGCTCGCCGGCGTCGGGGAAGTCGTAGCCGTAGGCGCGCCACTCCGCCTCGTTCCAGCCCGCGCCGAGGCCGATCTCGACCCGGCCGTCGCTCGCCACGTCGAGGGTGGCGAACATCTTGGTGAGCAGGGCCGGGTTGCGGAAGCCGGCGCAGACGACGCCCGGCACCAGCCGCACCCGCGACGTCGCCGCCGCGAGCCCGGTCATCTGGACGAACGCCTCGAAGACCGGGGCGGCGGGGTCGCCGACGACCGCCTGCACGTGGTCGGGGATCCAGACTGACTCGAACCCGAGCCGCTCGGCCAGCCGGGCGACCTCGAGGCCGCGCGCCCACGCCCGGCGGGCGTCCCAGCCGGCGAGTTCCCCGAGCACGCCGTTCGGCACGCAGATGCCGGCGTTCATCGCGGCCGGCCCTGCGCCGGGGGGCGCGCCCTCACTTGACGGCCCCGAGCGAGAGGCCGCGGACGAGGTACTTGCGGATGGCGAAGCCGAGCAGCAGCACCGGCACGAAGATGAGGGTGCCCATGCTCATCACCTGGCCCCAGACGACGCCGTGCATCGTCTGCAGCGAGGCGGTGACCACCGGCAGGGTCTGGGTGTCGCCGGAGGTGAGGACCGTGGCGAAGAGGTAGTCGTTCCACGAGAAGATGAACGACAGCGTCGCGGTGGCGATCAGGCCCGGGGTGACGAGGGGCAGGGCGACGTCCCAGAAACTGCGGAAGACGGTGCCGCCGTCGACCCAGACCGCCTCCTCCAGTTCCCTCGGCACGTCGCGGAAGAAGCTGATCATCAGCCAGACGGCGAGGGGCAGGGAGAAGGTGGTGAAGGCGAAGATGAGGCCCCAAAGCGAGTTGAGCATCCCGAGGTTGCGGAAGATGACGTAGAGCGGGACGAGCACCGCCGGGATCGGGGCCATCCGGGTGGTGATGATCCACCACGCCACGTCCTGCTTGTGCCGGAAGCGGCCGCGGGCCAGCCCGTAGCCGGCGAGCGCGCCGAGCGAGGTGGCGACCGCCACCGTCCCCAGCGAGGCGACGAGGCTGTTGCGGAAGTAGAGCAGCGCCCCGCGGTCGATCAGGTGCTGGTAGTTGGCGAGCGTCGGCTCGAAGAGGAGCGGTGGCGGCATCGTGAACATCCCGGCCTGGTCCTTGAAGGCCGAGATCCCCATCCAGAGGATCGGGAAGGCGAACCAGAAGAGGACCGCGAGGTCGAGCAGGATGATCGCCGCCGTCACCAGCCGGCTCCGCGGCTTGCCGCCGACGGCCGCGCTCGCCATCACGCCGCCTCCTGTTCGCCGCCGAGCAGGTTCACGAAGAGCCGCCCGAGCAGGATGGTGACGAAGATCATCGCCAAGCCGATGGCCGAGGCGTAGCCGAGCCGGAAGAAGCGGAACGCCTCCTCGTAGATGCGGACACCAACGATCTTGGTGGTGTCCGCCGGGCCGCCGGCGGTGGTGACCATGATGTGGTCGATGTAGCGCAGCAGGTCCATGCTGCGGATCAGGGCGGCGACGAGGATCACCGGCCGCAGCAGCGGCAGCGTCACGTACCAGACTTGCTGCCAGTAGTTCGCACCGTCGACCACCGCCGCCTCCATCACGTCGTGCGGCAGGGCCCGCAGGCCGGCGAGGACGACGATCAGCACCAGCGGGGTCCACTCCCACGCGTCCATCAGGATGACGGCGGGCAGCGCGGTCGCCGGCGAGCCGAGGATGCTCGTCTGCGGGCTGAGGAGGCCGAGCTGGCGCAGGCCGTAGGTGTAGATACCGTAGCTGTCGTGGAGCAGGAAGCGCCAGAGCAGGCCGACCAGCACCGGGGCGACGAACATCGGGCTGAGGATCACCGTCGCCAGCGTGTCCTGCAGGACCGGCGTGCGCTCGATCAGCAGCGCGATCAGCACGCCGAGCAGCAGCTCGAGCCCCAGCGCGCCGACGAAGTAGACCAGCGTCGTCAGCCACGAGCCCCAGATCGCTTGGTCCCGCAGCATCTCGGCCCAGTTGCCGAGGCCGACGAAGGTCGCCGGCACCTGCGGCATCGGCGAGTACTCCATCAGGCTCATCCGGATCATGTAGGCGAACGGGTAGATGCTGACCGCCAGCAGCACGACCATCGTCGGCAGGATCATCCAGCCCTCGGGCGAGACGCGCCCGAGGAGGGCCGCCAGCGGCCCGGCGGCAGCCGGGCGGGGGCCGGGTCGGTCGCCCGCCCCGTCCCGGCCCGTCGGCGTGGGAACCGCCTCCTGCATGCGCTTTCGCTCCCCGTCCCGTCAGCGTCGCCCGGCCCGCGCCGCGGTCCGTCGGCCGGGGGGAGCGACGACTCCCCCCGGCCGGGCCGGGCGCGCCCGCTGTCTCAGCTCTGCGGCGGCCAGTGGTTGATCTGGTTGATCTGGGCGACGGCGTCGGCCATCGCCTGCTCGGGCGTCGAGGAGCCGGCCAGCATCTTCGACAGGTTGGAGAAGATCGCCTCGTCGACCTGGACCCACGTGGTGATCTTGCCTTGGGCGAGGCCGATGTTGTCCGGCTTCCACGCCTCCAGCACGGTCGGCAGCACGGCGACCAGCGGGTCCTTCTTGTCGGCGATCCACTGCTGCACCTCGGGGTCGGCGTAGACCGACGTCCGGGTCGGCGTCGAGCCTTCGAGCAGCAGCCGCTTCTGGGTCTCCGGGCTGGTCGCCCAGGTGATGAACATCCACGCGGCGCGCTGCCGTTCCTCGGTGGCGTAGCTGTTGACGGCGACGCCGGTGCCGCCCCAGAGGTTCTTGCTGCCGGCCGGGCCCTTCGGCAGCAGCGCCCACTTGACCTTGCCCGCCACCTTCGACAGCGACGGGTCCTCGAAGGTGGAGGCGTACTCGTGCCACTGCGGGGCCATCGCGACGCCCCCCGCCGAGATCGCCTCGGCCAGCCCGTTCCAGTCCCAGCTGAGGCTGCCGGGGGCGGCCTGGGCGAGGATGTCCTTGTAGAGCGTCGCGGCCTTCAGCGCCTCGGGGGTGTCCAGCGTTGCCGCGCCGGGGGTCGCCGTGCCCCACGTGGCGAAGTCGGGGTTCTCGAAGTAGTTGCCGCCCTCGGCCAGCAGGACGTTGCTGAAGTCGCACATCAGCGAGTCGTACTGCTTGGCCTGGTGGCCGGTGCCGGAGACCTTCTCGGCGATCGTGCCGTCGGCGACCTTCTGGTTGACCCACTCGGCGATCTCGCGGTACTGCTCCCAGGTGATGTCCGGGCCCGGGGTCCAGTCGTACCCCTTCTCCTTCTGGAACGCGTCCTTGTACGCCGCGTTCTCGAAGATGTCGGTCCGGTAGACGAGGAGCATCGTCGGCGCGTCGTAGGGGATCGCCAGCAGCTTCTCGCGGTCGATCATGTAGCCCGAGACGATCAGGTTCATCTTGTCGAAGTCCTCGATGCCGTTCGGCAGCGGCGGCAGCGAGGTGTCGGCGATGAACTTGCGCAGGTCGGTGAAGTTGCCGTAGAGCGGGGCCAGGATCTGCATCGGGTCGGCGTAGATCACGTCGATCGTGCCCGACTGGCTGGCGAAGTCGAGCAGCACCTTGGTCACCACGTCGGCGAGGTTGGCCTGCGTGATGTTGACCTCGATCCCGGTCAGGTCGGTGAACTCGCCGACGTGGTTGATGATCGCGGCCGTCGGCGGCGTGTCCTCCGACAGGAAGCTGATCTGGATCCCCTTGTCCTTGTACTGGCCCCAGAGCGCCGGGTCGCCGGGCAGCGCCGCGGGGGTGCCGGCGTCCTGCGCCCGGGCCGGCCGCGACCCGAGGCCGGGCGCGGCCAGCGCCGCGGCGAGCCCGCCGCCGGCCCGCAGCACGCCCCGTCGGGTCAGGCGAGCGGTGGCGGATGCCTCGAAACGCGTTTCCGTTCGGGTTCGCATCGTGGTTCCTCCTCCGATGAAGGTGGCTCGCGACCGTGGGCCCGCGCTCACGGTTCTCGTCGTCGCAGCACGTGGAAGGCGAAGGCGTCGCCCCGGTGGTACTCGCTGGAGAGGAGCACCGGCTCGCCGCTGGCGTCGACGCAGCGCTCGCTGATCAGCAGCCACGGCACGTCGCCGGCGAACTCCGGCAGCGCCGCCTCGGCTGGCGGCAGCACGGCGGCGCGGATCTCTGCCGCCGACGAGACCGGCAGGTGGCCCCGCTCCCGCAGCCACTCGGTCAGCGAGCCCGAGAGGTCGATGGCGGCGACGTCGTCCTCCCCGAGCAGCTCGGCGCTGAAGGTGTTGAGCGAGAGGCCGAGCGCCCGGCCGTCGTGCAGCCGGGCGCGGCGGGCGCGGACGACGTCGACGCCCGGCGCGAGGCCGAGCGCGGCCGCTTCCTCCTTGGTCGGCGCGCCGCGCTCGACGGCGAGGACGCGGACGGTCGCCTCGTAGCCGAGGCTGTGCAGCAGGTCGGTGACGCTCTCGAACCGGGTGACCGAGCGGTTGACCACCAGCCCGGCGCTGGCGGAGACGAAGCGGCCGCTGCCGTGCTGGACGACGATCATGCCGTCCTGCTCGAGCAGCTTGAGCGCCTCGCGCACGGAACTGCGGGAGACGCCGAAGCGGTCGGCCAGCTCGGTCTCGGAGGGCAGGCGGTCGCCGGGGCGCATGCCGCCGGAGCGGATCGCCTGCACGAGCTGGTCGCGCAGCTGGAGAACGAGGGTCTTGCCCCGGCCTTGGGGGAGGAGGGATTCGATCATCGGCGACCGCCAGTGGTTGTCGGTTGTCAGTCGTCCGGCAAGCGCTTCCCGGTATAGCACCGGGCACGGGGGGCGTCAATGGGTCCGGCGGCGGCCCGCCGCCGGCCGGGCCGTCCGCGCTCGCCGCCTCGCCCGTCAGGGCTCGGCCTCGACCCCGCCGCGCACGGCCGACGGCTGGTCCTCGATCCCGAGCCGCCACGCCGCGACCGAGCGGGTCAGCTCGTGCGGTGGCACCGCCGCGCCATGGGCCAGGAGCAGCACGGCCGGGGGTCCCGGTGAGGAGCCATGCGGTTCGGTCCGGGGTCGCCGTCCCGGCGTCGCCGCGCTGCGTGGGCTGGGCCTCGGCCGACGTGATGCGTTCCCAGTCAGGCGCAGCCGCTCCTCGGCCCGGCGACGCCGCCGGGCTCCGCATGCTCGGTCGGGCCGGGATCCCCTGCAGGCCGGCCTCGTATACTGGCTGGCAGGCACCGGCACGACGACGGAGCAGCCCATGGCCCTCACCCAGCAGCGATCCGAACCCCAGCCCGCGTCGGGCGCGTGGACCTACGACGACCTGCTCGCCCTGCCGGACGACGGCCGCCGCTGGGAGATCATCGAGGGGGTGCTGTACGAGATGCCTTCGCCGTCCTGGGCGCACGCGGCGATCATCGCCAACCTGCTGCTGGCGTGGATCGCGCTGGTGCGCCGCCTCGGCGGGACGATCGTCACCGCTCCGGTCGATGTCTTCTTCCCCGGGGCGGCCCCGGTCCAGCCGGACATCTTGGTCGCGTTGCCGGGCAACCCCGGCCGCCCGTCCCGACGCGGGTTCGAAGGGGCACCCGACCTTGTCTTGGAGGTGCTCTCGCCCTCCAGCCGAGGTCACGACCTGCTCACCAAACGATCGCTCTACGCCCGGTCCGGGGTGCGCGAGTACTGGCTGGTCGATCCCGACGCGCTGACCGTCGAAGTGCTGGTCCTCGACGGCGAGGGGTACCGCACCGCCCAGCACGCCAGCGGCGGCGACACCGCCTGTTCACTCCTCCTGCCTGAGGCATCGGTCCCGCTGGCCGACGTGTTCGCCCAGCTCGAGACCGGGCCGCAGGAAGCGTAGCCGCCTCAGCGGCCTCGGGCCGGGCGCCGCCGCGCGCCCTCCCGCCCCGTGCTACGCTCCCGCGCCGACAGCAGCCGCGCGACGAGGCGCGGCGGGGAGGAGCCACGCGCCATGCCGACCGTCCGGAGCGTCACCTACGACCTGCTGCGGTCGCTCGGGATGACGACGATCTTCGGCAACCCCGGATCGACCGAGGAGCCGTTCCTCGAGGAATTCCCGGCCGACTTCCGCTACGTCCTCGGGCTGCAGGAGGCCACCGTCGTCGGCATGGCCGACGGCTTCGCGCAGGCGACCCGGCACGCCGCCTTCGTCAACCTCCACACCGCCCCCGGCGTCGGCTTCTCGATGGGGAACGTCATCGCCGCGTGGGCGAACCGGGCCCCGCTGGTCCTCACCGCCGGCCAGCAGACCCGCCAGATGCTCGGGATGGAACCGTGGCTGCTCAACCGCGAGGCGGTCGAGCTGCCGAAGCCGTACGTGAAGTGGTCGAACGAGCCGGTCCGGGCCGAGGACGTCCCGGCCGCGATCGAGCGCGCCTACCACGCCGCCATGCAGCAGCCCTCCGGCCCGGCCTTCGTCTCGATCCCGATGGACGACTGGGACGCCGCCGCCGAACCGCACCGGGCCCGCGACGTGAGCCACCGCACCGCCCCCGACCCCGCCGCGCTCGACCGTCTCGCCGAGCGGGTCGCCGCCGCCGAGCGGCCGTTGCTGGTCACCGGGGCCGGGGTCGACATCTGCGACGGCTGGGACGCCACGGTCGCCCTCGCCGAGTTGCTGAACGCCCCGGTCTGGGCCGCGCCCGCCCCGGAGCGGGTCGGCTTCCCGCAGACCCACCCCCTCTTCCAAGGGTTCCTGCCGCTGGCCAAGGGGCCGCTGGCCGAGCGGATCGGCCCGCACGACCTCGTGCTCGTCGTCGGCGCGCCCGTCTTCCGCTACTACCCCTACGTCCCCGGTCCGGTCGCGCCGCCGGGGACCGAGATCGTGATGCTGACCGAGGACCCGGCCGAGGCGGCCCGCGCCCCGCTGGCCGACGCCGTCGTCGGCGACGTCGGGCTCGCCGCCGAGGGCCTGCTCGCCCGCCTCGCCGGGATGCCCCCGGCCGACCGCCCGGC
>JBDHWC010000067.1:0-13192 GCA_039809985.1 Thermomicrobiales bacterium
CGGCTCGGCGGCCGGGCCCGCGCCGACGGCGTGCTCCCGCGGCCTCGCCCGCAGCGCGGCCCGGGCCGCCTCCCGCTCCGAAGGGCGCACCGGGGCGAACCGGCCCGGCCCGTAGTCGGGCAGGCCTTCGACCTCCCCCTCGACCCAGCTCCGGAAGAGCGCGGCGAACATCACCGCGTCGCCGTAGCGGGCTGCGGGGTCGACCGCCAGCGCGTGCAGCACCACGTCGTCGACCCACCGCGGCAACCCGAGGTCGGGCCGGACGCGCGACGGCGGATCGGGCAGGCGCTCGAAGCGGGCCCGCACGGCGGCGTTCGGGTTCTCCGCCGCCAGCGCGGCGAACGGCGGCTGCCCGGTCAGCAGTTCGTAGACGACGCAGCCGAGCGCGTAGATGTCGGCCGGCGGGCCGACCGGGTCGCCGGCGGCCTGCTCCGGAGCGACGTAGCCGACCGTGCCGAAGGCGCGTCCGCCGACCGTCGCCGGCGGCTGCCCGGCCGGCTGGGCGAGGCCGAAGTCGATCACCTTCAGCTTCCCGTCGTCGGTCAGCACGAGGTTCTGCGGCTTGAGGTCGAGGTGAACCAGCCCGCGGGCGTGGAGGTGCGACAGCGCCATCGCCGTCTGGTCGAGGATCGGCACGACCTCCTCCGGGGTGAGGCTGCCGCGCCGGCGCAGCAGGTCCTGCACGTTGCGGCCCGGCACCTGCTCCAGCACGACCCACGGCGCGACCGGGTCCTCGACCACGGCGAGGACCCGCACGACGTTGTCGTGGTTGAGGAAGGCGAGCAGCCGCGCCTCGCTGCGGAAGCGGGCCCGGCTCTCGGGGTCTTGACGGTACTCAACGCGGAGCGTCTTGGCGGCCACCGGCTTCCGGCTGCGGAGGTCGATGCCGGGGTAGACGAGGCACATCCCGCCCGCGCCGAGCGGGGCGTCCAGATCGATCCGGTAGCGCCCGCCGATGGTGGCTCGGAGTTCGCGCGTTGCCTCGCCCGGGCCGTCGCCGGGCCTCGCCTCGTCCGCGGCCATGGCCTCCCGCGCGGGGTGGGTTCCGGCCGTCCCGAGGGGCGTGACGGCCGCCCGGCAACTGTAGCAGACGGGCCCGGGCCCAAGCCCCGGCGGCGGCCCCTGCCCACTCCGAGGCAGGGGCCGCCCCGTCACGCCGCCAGCTGCGCCACCGCGACGTCGGGCGACCCGACGTAGAACGTCCAGCGCGGGATGTAGGCGACGGCCTCGACCGGCAGCGCCGGCGGCTCCGGGAACTGCCGGCTCGGGGCGTCGAGGTCGGCCTTGTCGGCCGGGCTGGTCAGGCAGAGCTCGGGCGCGTCGCCGAACTTCTCGACGTACCGCTCGACCGCCTCCGCCAGCTTCTGGCGGGCCGGCTTCTTCTTGTCGGGGTCATACCACCCAAGGTACATCCACACCTCCCTGCGCTCCTCTCCGACCGGTGCGGGGGACGATCAGACGGCTTCCATTCTACCAGAACATTCGTTCTTATTCCACTGGTTTCAGCCATTTCGGTGACACTCCGGAACATCTTTACGGACACTGCCCGGACCCCTATCCTGTGGACAACGGTGGGGGAAAGTGGGGACAAGTGGTGCCCCCGGTGGAAAACTCCCCCGCTCGACCCGCTCACCGCCCCGCGTCGCGCGCATCGTCGGTCAGGACGCGGAGCCCGGATGTTCCTCGGTCGCCACGCGCACACCATCGACAGCAAGGGGCGGGTGGCGGTGCCGGCGCGCTTCCGCGACGACCTCGCCGAGGGGGTCGTCGTCACCCGCGGCATCGACCGCTGCGTCGCCTGCTACCCGATGCCGGTCTGGCGGGACCTCGCGGCCAAGGTCAGCGCGCTGCCGATCACCGACCCCGACGCTCGCAACTTCCGGCGGATGGTCTTCGCCGAAGCGACCGACCTGACGCTCGACGCGCAGGGCCGCATCCTGCTGCCTCCCGACCTCCGCCGGTGGGCCGGCCTCGACCGCGAGGCGCTCGTCGTCGGCGTCGACACCTCGCTCGAGATCTGGAGCCCAGCGGCGTGGGAGGCGGTCTCGGCGGTGATGGACGCCGAGGGGTCGGACATCGCGGCCCGCCTCGCGACCCTGATCTGAGGCGACGGCTCGCCGCGTGGGCTCCCCGGGACATCACCACCCCCCATGGGAGGGTCTGGTCCTCTGCCGGTCCCCCAATTGCCGCTGAGCGGCCGCTTCTTGGTGGATGCCTCCCCCTGTCAGCAGATTGCGACGGGAGGGAAGACCCTTGCCGGGGGAAAGCCAAGTTTCCAGGACCTTCGAGATACCGGGGCGCAGCCATGTCTCGATGGATGCCCTCCTCTTCCAGTGCCAGTCAGTCGCCGTCGCGCAGAAGCCTCGCGAGCGCGGTCGCCGCCTGGAGGGCTCGGCGGAGACTTCGCCGCATGGTCAACCGGGCCGGGCAATCAATCCCCACCGCAGAGAATCGCCGCGCGGCGGCACTCCCCGCGACCCGTTGCAGCCTCGGCAATGGCCCGACGGGACGACTCGGTTTATCCTGCGTCGGGAATCCCGCCCCGCGTCCCGCGCCAACCCGCCGCACCGCGCACGAGGGAGCCGCCATCACCCGATGAGCCGACGCGCCGTCACCGTCCCGCCCGCCGACGCCAGCGACCCCGCCCCAGATCCGACCTCGAGGCACCGGCCCGTCCTCCTCGCCGAGGCGGTCGCCGCGCTCGGGCCGCGCCCGGGCGGCCGCTACGTCGACGGCACCTTCGGCGGCGGCGGCCACACCCGGGCGATCCTCGCCGCCTCCGCCCCGGACGGCCGGGTGCTGGCGATCGACGCCGATCCCGAGGCGATCGCGAGGGCCCGCGCCCTCGCCGCCGAGCCGGGCGTCGGCGACCGGCTGCTGCCGGTGCAAGGGAACTTCGCCGACCTCGGCGGCATCGTCCGCGAGGCCGGGTTCGGCCCGGTCGACGGCATCCTGCTCGACCTCGGCCTCTCGTCGTACCAGCTCGACACGCCGGAGCGCGGCTTCGCCTTCCGGCACGACGCCCCGCTCGACATGCGCTTCGACCCCGGGCGCGGCCAGCCCGCGGCCGACCTCGTCAACGCCCTGCCGGAGGCCGCCCTCGCCGACCTGCTTTGGCGCTACGGCGAGGAACGGCAGTCGCGGCGGATCGCCCGCGCCGTCGTCGTCGAGCGCGAGCGCGAGCCGATCGCCACCACCGGCCGCCTCGCCGCCGTCGTCGAGCAGGCCGTCGGCGGCCGACGCGGGGCGGCGATCCACCCCGCGACCCGCACCTTCCAGGCGCTGCGGATCGCCACCAACGACGAGCTCGGCGCTTTGCTGCAGGGCCTCGGGGCCGCGGTCGACTCACTCGCGCCGGGCGGCAAGCTGGTCGTCATCGCCTTCCACTCGCTGGAGGACCGGATCCTCAAGCGTTTCCTCGACCACGAGTGCGCCACCTGCCTCTGCCCGCCGGAAGCGCCGCTCTGCGTCTGCGGCCACCAGCCCCGCCTCTCCCGCGTCCGCCGCGGCGTCATCAAGCCCTCGCCCGAAGAGCTCGCCGCCAACCCGCGCAGCCGCAGCGCGGTGATGCGCGTCGCCACCCGCCTCGCGCCGAGCGTCACCCCGCCGGGCCCGGCCCGATGATGCCGCTGACGCTCGCCAACGTCCTCGCCGGCTCCGGCGGACGGGTCGTCGGCGCGCTCGACCCGGCGACCCGCTTCGGCGCGATCGAGCGCGACTCGCGGGCGATCCGACCCGGTGATCTCTTCATCGCAATCCGGGGCGAGGTCCACGACGGCCACGCCTTCGTGCCGATGGCGGCCGAGCGGGGCGCGGCGGCCGCGCTGGTCTCCGAGGCGTGGGCCGCGGCCCACCCGGACGCCCCCCTGCCGCTGGTCGTCGTCGACGAGCCGGTCGCGGGCTTGCAGCGGCTGGCGGGGTGGTGGCGGGCGCAACTGCCGGTGACGGTGGTCGGCGTCACCGGCAGCATCGGCAAGACGAGCACGAAGGAAGTGGTCGCCGCCGTCCTCGGCCGCCGTTTCGCCACCTACAAGAACCCCGGCAACCTGAACAACGAGATCGGGCTGCCGCTCTGCCTGCTCGACCTCGGGCCGGAGACGGAGGCGGCGGTGCTGGAGATGGGCGGGGCCTACGCCTTCGGCGAACTGGCGCTCCTCGCCGGCATCGCCCGCCAGCGCGTCGCCGTCGTCGTCAACATCCACCCCGTCCACCTCGAGCGGATGGGCACGATCGAGGCGATCGCCGAGACCAAGGCGGAACTGGTCGACACCCTGCCGCCGGACGGCGTCGCGGTCCTCAACGGCGACGACCCGCGGGTCCGGCCGATGGCGGCCCGCGCCCCCGGCCGGGTGTTCACCTACGGCCGGAACCCCGGCAACGAGGTCCGCGCCGTCGACGTGGTGCCGGATGGACTCGACGGCACCCGCTTCGTGCTCGAGCTCGGCGGCGAGCGGCACCCGCTGCGGGTCGCGGTGGTCGGCGACCACGCGATCGACCTCGCCCTGCCGGCGATCGCCACCGGCCTCGCGCTCGGGATGTCGGTCGAGGAGATGCGGCCCGGGCTGGCGGACCGCTCGGCCCAAGTCCGGCTGCTGCGGGTGCCGGGCCCGCGCGGCTCGACCCTGATCGACGACACCTACAACGCCGCGACCCCCTCGGTCCTCTCCGCCCTCTCGCTGCTGGCGCACCTGCCGGCCCGGCGCAGGCTGGCGGTGCTGGGCGACATGCGCGAACTGGGCGAGGTCTCGGAGCGGGAGCACCGGGCCGTCGGGCGCAGGGTGGCGGAGGTCGCCGACCACCTGGTGACCTTCGGCGAGATGGCCCGGCTCATCGCCGACGAGGCGGCCCGGCGCGTCGACGGCCCGCCGCCGAGCGTGACATCATTCGGCCTGTCGGAGCGGGCGGAGTTGATCGACTTCCTGCGGGAAGGGATCGCCGAGGGGGACGTCGTCCTCCTCAAGGGGTCGCGCGGCCTGCGGATGGAGGAGATCGTGGCAGCGCTGCGGGCCGAGCCGGACGCGCCGGGGACCGGCGCCGGATGACGACACCGCTGCTGGCATCGACCTTCCTCGCCAAGGGGGTGATGCCGACCGACCCCAACCAGAACATGGCCGTCTCGCTGGCGCTGGCCGGCCTCGCCTTCGTCGTCACCCTGATCATCGGCCGCCCGATCATCACCTTCCTCCGGATGCAGAAGGTCGGCAAGATCGTCCGCAGCGAGGGGCCGCAGACGCACCTCGTCAAGACCGGCACGCCGACGATGGGCGGGGTGATGGTCGCCATCTCGGTGGTGCTGATCACGCTCGTCTTCAACACCCTCGGCCGGCTCTCGATGCTGCTGCCGGTCGGCGTCTTCGTCGCCTGCGCCACCCTCGGCGGCATCGACGACTGGATGAACCTCGTCCGCACCGGCGGCGCGGGGATGACCGCCCGGACCAAGATGCTCGGGCTGGTCGCCATTGCCACCGTCGCCGCGCTGGTCCTCTTCCTGCCCTACCCCTACGGCCTCGGCCTGCACCACATCTACCTGCCGTTCGTCGGCCGCTACGACATCGGCCTCCTCTACGTGCCGGCGGCGATCCTGGTCATCGTCGGCTCCGCGAACGCGGTCAACTTCACCGACGGGCTCGACACCCTCGCCGGCGGCACCGCCGCCATCGCCTTCCTCAGCTACGGGATCATCGCCTTCCGCCAAGGGCAGCTCGGCGTCGTCACCTTCTGCCTGACCACCGTCGGCGCGCTGATGGGCTTCCTCTGGTTCAACGCCCACCCCGCGCAGGTCTTCATGGGCGACACCGGCTCGCTGGCGATCGGCGCGGCCCTCGCCACCGCCGCCTTCATGACCGGCCAGTGGCTGCTGCTGCCGGTGGTCGGCCTCGTCTTCATCGCCGAGGCCGCCTCCGTCATCATTCAGGTCGCGTGGTTCAAGTGGACGAAGCGGCGCACCGGCGAGGGCCGCCGCATTTTCAAGATGACCCCCCTCCACCACCACTTCGAGGAACTCGGCTGGTCGGAGACTCAGGTCACGATGCGCTTCTGGATGGTCGGGATGATGGTCGGCCTGATCGGCGTCGCGATGGCGCTGGTGCAGTTCTGACCCGGGATCGGGCACCGATGACGGAGACGAACCCCTACCGCGGCAAGCGGGCGACGGTGATGGGCCTCGGCACCCGCGCCGGCGGCGCGGGCGTGGCCCGCTTCCTCGCCCGCGCCGGGGCGCGGGTGACCGTCACCGACCTGCGCCCCGCCGCCGAGCTGCGCGACGCCCTCGCCACCCTCGACGGCCTGCCGGTCACGCTCCGGCTCGGCGGCCACGACCCGGCCGACTTCGGGCCGGCGGGGGCCGACCTCGTCGTCCGCAACCCGGCCGTCCGCCGCCGCGCCCCGCTGCTGGAGGCGGCCCGGGCCAGCGGCGTGCCGGTCGAGATGGAGATGTCGATCTTCTTCCGGCTCTGCCCGGCCCCGGTGGTCGGCGTCACCGGCACGAAGGGGAAGACGACCGTCTCCACCCTCGCCGGCGAACTGCTCCGGGCGTGGGACCCGACGACGGTCCTCGCCGGCAACATGGGCATCTCCGCCCTCGACCAGCTCGCGCGGATCGGCCCCGCCACACCGGTGGTGATCGAACTGTCGTCGTGGCAGCTGGAGGGGCTGGCCGAGCACCGGATGGCTCCCCGCGTCGCCGTCCTCACCAACATCTCCGAGGACCACCTGAACACCTACGACGGCTTCGCCGACTACGCCGCCACCAAGCGCTCGATCGCCGCCCACCAAACCGCCGCCGACTGGCTCGTCGTCAACCGCGACGACCCGGAGGCATGGCGGGCCGCGAACGAGACCCGGGCCCGGGTCGTCCCCTTCGGCCTGCGCGACCCGGGCGGCGACGGCGCGTGGCTGGCCGGCGACGAGCTCGTCTGGCGAGCGGCCGGCACCGAGGAGCGCTACCTCCGCCCGACCGGCGACGCCCTCGCCGGCGACCACAACGCGGCCAACGCCCTCGCCGCCGTCGCCGCCGCCCGGCTCCGCGGCGCGACGCCGGAAGCGGTCCGGCGCGGGCTGGAGGGCTACTGCGGCATCCCCGACCGGATGGAGCAGGTGGCGACCGTCGGCGGCGTCACCTATGTCAACGACACGACGGCGACCGCGCCGGTCGCCGCCGCCGCCGCCCTCGACGCGCTCGGCGCGGTCCCCGGCCGGACGGTCCACCTGCTCTGCGGCGGCGCGTCGAAGGGGCTCGACCCTTCACCGCTGGTGGCGGCGGCGTCCCGCGCCCGGCCCCGCCCCTACTTGCTCGACGGCACTGCCACCGCCGACCTCGGCGAGCGGCTCCGCGCCGCCGGGGTCGCGCCGGCGGGCGTCTACGCGTCGATGGACGCCGCCCTCGCCGCCGCCGCCTCGGCGGCCGTGCCCGGCGACGTCGTGATCCTCTCCCCCGGCTGCGCCAGCTTCGGCATCTTCCGCGACGAGTTCGACCGGGGCGAGCAGTTCCGGCGCTGGGCCCTCGCCCGCGCCGCCGAGGAGTCCGCCCGATGAGCACGCCGCTTCCCTTGGCCGAGCAGGTCGTCCTGCCGCCGCCCCCGTCGCACGTCCACGTCGTCGGCATCGGCGGCATCGGCACTAGCGGCCTCGCCCGCATCCTGCGGGCTCGGGGGCACCGGGTGACCGGCTCCGACAGCAGCGACTCGCCGCTGCTGCGCGAACTGGAGCGGGAGGGGATCGGCGTCACGGTCGGGCACACCGCCGTCGCCGACGCCGCGACGGCCGACCTCGTGGTCGTCACCGCCGCCGTTCGCGCCGACAACCCGGAAATCGCCGCCGCCGTCGCCGCCGGCAAGCCGGTGGTGAAGCGGGCCGCACTGCTCGGCCTGCTGGCCGACGCCCGCCGCGGCGTCGCGGTCGCCGGCAGCCACGGCAAGTCGACCACCAGCGGCATGCTCGTCACCGCCCTCGCCGCGCTCGGGGCCGACCCCTCCTACGCGGTCGGGGCCACGGTCGCTTCCACTGGCACCAACGCCGCCCCCGGCGACGGCCCCGAGATGGTGGTCGAGGCCGACGAGTACGACTGGTCGTTCCTGCAACTCCACCCCGACGTCGCGATCGTCACCAACATCGACTTCGACCACCCCGACCTCTTCCCGGACCAAGACGCCTACGACGACGCCTTCCGCCGCTTCGTCGGTCAAGTCCGGCCCGGCGGCACCCTCGTCATCGCCGGCGACGACCCCGCCTGCGCCCGCCTCCTCGCCCGGCCCGACCTCGCCCGCCCTGACCATGTGGTCACGTTCGGCGAGCTCGACGGGGTGGACTGGCGCTTGTGTGGCGAGCCGGGCAACTGGCGCGTCGCCGGGCCGGGCGGGGTCAACCTCTCCCTGCCGCTCGCGGTCCCGGGCCGCCACAACGCCCGCAACGCGGCCGCCGCCCTCGCCGCCCTCGCCGCCCTCGGCCACGAGCCGGCGGCGGCCGCGGCCGCGGTCGCCGACTTCGCCGGGGTCGGACGCCGCTTCGAGGCCAAGGGCGACGCCGCCGGCGTCACCGTCGTCGACGACTACGCGCACCACCCGAGCGAACTGCGGGCCACGCTCCGCGCCGCCCGCGACCGCTACCCCGAACGCCGGCTCTGGGCAGTCTTCCAGCCGCACACCTACAGTCGGCTGCGGGCCCTGCTGCCGGAGTTCGCTGCAGCGCTGGCCGAGGCCGACCGGGCGATGGTCCTCGACGTCTACGCCGCCCGCGAGACCGACACGCTCGGCGTCTCCAGCGCCGACCTGCGCGCCCTGCTGCCCGCCGGGACGCTCGCCGCGACCGACCCGGCCGACGCCGCCCGCCTCCTCGCGGGCGAACTGCAGCCGGGCGACGTCGTGCTCACCCTCGGCGCGGGCAGCGTCACCGAGACCGGCCCGCTTCTCCTCGCCCGCCTGCGCGAGGACCTCCACCCGGCGATCGAGCCGACGCCGGAGCCGGAGCCGCCCGCACGTCCGCCCCGCCGGGCCCGGGCCGCCGCCGCCGACGCGATCCCGCTACCGGGACGGCCGACCGCCCGCATCCTGCGCGACTCGCCGATGTCGCTCCACACCACGTGGCGGATCGGCGGCCCGGCCGACTTCCTCGTCCGCGCCCCGCACCCGGACGACCTGACCGCCGCCCTCGCGTGGGCCCGCGCCGAAGGACTGCCAATCACCGTCATCGGCGGCGGCAGCAACCTGCTCGTCGGCGACCGCGGCCTGCGTGGCCTCGTGATCCTCTCGCGGACGCCCGGGGAGCGGGCCGAGGGACTGGTCCGCACGGAGGACCTCGGCGACCGGGTCCGGTTCCGGGTCGCCGCCCAAGCCCCCCTCTCGTGGACCGGGCGCTGGGCCGCCGAGCACGGCTGGGCCGGCCTCGACTGGGGCGTCGGACTGCCCGGCACGATCGGCGGCGCGACGGTCAACAACGCCGGGGCGCACGGCGTCGAGCAGATCGCGCACCTCGAGCACGTTGTCGTCCTCGACAACGCCACCGGCGAGATGTCGACGCGGCCGGCCTCGTGGCTGGAGGCCGCCTACCGCCACACGGTGCTCAAGGCCAGCCCCCACCCCCGGCCCCTGACCGTGCTGGAGGTCTCGCTGCTGCTGCCGAAGGCGGACCCGGCGGACCTGGTCCGGCTGGCCGAGGAGCACGCCCTCTTCCGCAAGCAGACCCAGCCGACCGGGGCCTGCGCCGGCTCGACCTTCGCCAACCCGCCGAGCGACTACGCCGGGCGACTGCTGGAGGTCGCCGGCCTGAAGGGGTACCGGGTCGGCAACGCCGGCTTCTCCGAGAAGCACGGCAACTGGATCGTCAACGACGGCGGCGCGACCGCGGCCGACATCCGGGCTCTGCTGGCCGAGGCCACGCGGCGGGTGCGCGAGCAGTTCGGGATCGAGCTGCGGTCCGAGGTCGAGCAGATCGGCGAGGTCTAGACCGGAACCGGCGCGGCCGGCGGGGAGGAACGACGGATGCCAACCGGCGACGGACGGGTTCGGGTCGCGGTGCTGTTCGGAGGCCAGTCGGGCGAGCACGACGTCTCGCTCCGCTCGGCCCAGACGGTGATCGGGGCGCTCGACCCGGCCCGCTACGAGGTCGTCCCGGTCGGCATCACCCGCGAGGGGCGGTGGCTCTCCGGCGGCGACCCGTTCGGCCACCTGACGGCCGGATCACCCCTCTTCGCCCTCGGCGGCGACGGGCACCCCCGGGCCGAGCTCGTCCCGGTCGGCCGCGAGAGCGACCTGCCGGCCGGGGTGCTGGAGCAGGTCGACGTCGTCTTCCCGGTCCTGCACGGCCCGATGGGCGAGGACGGCACCGTGCAGGGGATGCTGGAACTGGCCGGCATCCCCTACGTCGGCTCCGGCGTCCTCGGCTCGGCGGTGGCGATGGACAAGGCGATGGCGAAGACGGTCCTCGCCCAGGCCGGCATCCCGCAGGTGCCGTGGCTGCTGGCGAACCGTCGCGACTGGGAGCGCGACCCCGGCGCGGTGGCGGGCCGGATCGCCGACGAGCTCGGCTTCCCCTGCTTCGTCAAGCCGGCCAACCTCGGCTCCAGCGTCGGCATCAGCAAGGTGCACGACCCGGGCGAGCTGGCGGCGGCGATGGACCTCGCCGCCGGCCACGACCGCCGGATCGTGGTCGAGCAGGGGGTCGACGCCCGCGAGATCGAACTCTCCGTCCTCGGCAACGAGGACCCGGTCGCCTCGGTCCCGGGCGAGATCGTGCCGAGTCGCGAGTTCTACGACTTCGCCGCCAAGTACATCGACGACGACTCCGCCCTGCTGATCCCGGCCGACCTCGACCCTGCGACCACGACCGCCCTGCAGGCGGTCGCGGTCCGCGCCTTCCGCGCGCTCGACCTCGCCGGCCTCGCCCGCGTCGACTTCCTGCTCGAGCGCTCGACCCTGACCCCCTACCTGAACGAGGTCAACACGATCCCCGGCTTCACCTCCATCAGCATGTACCCGATGCTCTGGGCGGCGAGCGGCGTTCCCCTGCCGGAACTCGTCGACCGGCTCGTCGCGCTCGCCGTCGAGCGGCACGGCCGCCACCGCGCCTGAGGCCGGCAACCCCCGACGAGAGCCCCGTTCCCGGCCCGGCGCGACCCCTCGCGAACGCTCCGCGTGACGCGCCGGGAGAGGGGTACGGACACGGTGTAGATGCACCTCGGCCCGCAAGTTGCGGAAAATCACCGTGCTATACTGACTTCCGGGCAACGCGAGGGGATTCCTTCTCTGGGGGAACGGACGAACGACGGCCTCCCGTCCAGACGGGTCGGCAGGTCGGCACCCCTCGCACGCGCGCGACCCGACCTGTCGGGTCGCCGCCGGCCGGCTGACTGGGGAGAGAGGCCGGCCACTGCGCCGCTCGACGGGGGGCGGCACGGTCGCGCGCGGCTCGGTGTCGGCCTGCGGCGTTGCCCGGCAGGCACCGGGCGCGGCTGAGACGGGGGCAGGGGACGAGGATGCCAGAGCAACACCACGGGGCGTCGCCGCACGATCGGGGCAACGGCGGCTCGCCGTCCGACCGCAGCCCGCTGCACGGCGCGATGGGCGATCGCGGCCCGATCGGCGCAGGCGCGGCCCGTCGTCCCGCTCCGGCCGCCGAGCCCACTTCCCACCCGTCCGCGTTCGCCAACATCAAGGTGGTCGGCGTCGGCGGGGCCGGCGGCAACGCGGTCAACCGGATGCGTGACGCCGGGGTGGAGGGGATCGAGTTCATCGCCGTCAACACCGACGCGCAGGCTCTGACCACCAGCGAGGCGCACACGCAGGTCCGGATCGGCGACAAGCTGACCCGCGGCCTCGGCGCGGGCGGTCGGCCGGAGACCGGCGAGCGCGCCGCCGAGGAGAGCGCCGACAGTCTCGCCGAGATCGTCCGCGGCGCGGACATGGTCTTCATCACCGCCGGCATGGGCGGCGGCACCGGCACCGGGGCGTCGCCGATCATCGGCAAGCTCGCCAAGGCGGCCGGGGCGCTGACCGTCGGCGTCGTCACCAAGCCGTTCGACTTCGAGGGACTGCGCCGCAGCCGCGCCGCCGAGGAGGGGATCGCCCGCCTGCGCGACACGGTCGACGCCCTGATCGTGATCCCGAACGAGCGTCTGCTCCAGATGGTCGACCCGAAGACGCCGCTGACCGAGGCGTTCCGGATCGCCGACGACGTGCTGCGGCAGGGGATCGGCGGCATCTCCGACCTGATCACCAAGCCGGGCGTGATCAACCTCGACTTCGCCGACGTCAAGACGGTGATGCGCGACGCCGGCTCCGCCCTGATGGCGATCGGCTACGGCACCGGCGAGACTCGCTGCATCGACGCCGCCAAGCAGGCGATCGAGAGCCCGCTGCTCGAGATGAGCATCCAAGGGGCGACCGGGGTGCTCTACAACATCGCCGGCGGCACCAGCCTGACCCTGATCGAGACGAGCGAGGCGGCCGAGATCATCCGCGCCGCCGTCGACGAGGACGCCGAGATCATCTACGGCACCTCGATCGACCCCTCGCTCGGCGACGCCGTGACCATCACCCTGATCGCCACCGGCTTCGACCACAACGCCGCCTTCGACCGCCCGGTCCCAGTCCGCCGCGGCGCCCGCGACGGCGAGCGCCCGAGCCGCCCCGCCCCGACCCCGAGCCGCCCGGCGGCGCAGGCCCGGCAGGCGGTCGGCGGCGAGCCGATCTACCCGGAGGACGACTGGGCCGCCGACTCGTCGATCATCAAGTTCCTGCGCGAGCAGTAGGCGCGGGGGAGCGTCGCCCGGAACCATGCGCTGCCCGTTCTGCCGAGGTTCGGACTCCCGCGTCGTCGACAGCCGCGAGCTGTCGGGCGGGGCCTCGATCCGGCGGCGGCGGGAGTGCCCGGCCTGCGGCCGCCGCTTCACCACCTACGAGCGGGTCGAGGAGGGCGGCCTCGTCGTCGTCAAGAAGGACGGCCGACGGCAGGAGTTCGACCCCGCCAAGCTGCGGCAGAAACTGCGCGTCGCCCTCACCAAGCGGCCGGTCGGCGAAGAAGAGATCGACGCCCTCGTCCAGCGGGTCGAGACCGACCTGCTCGCCCGCGGCACGCCGGAAGTGCCTTCCGCCGCCATCGGCGAGGCGGTCCTCCGCCACCTGCGCGACCTCGACGAAGTGGCCTACATCCGCTTCGCCTCGGTCTACCGGCAGTTCGCCGACCTTGACGACCTTCGCCG
>JBDHWC010000068.1:0-12998 GCA_039809985.1 Thermomicrobiales bacterium
GGGAGGGCTTGGACCTCCCCCGATTCATGTTCTCCCCATCCCCCGCCGCCGCGGGAGAGGGTGCTGGGGGGTGAGGGCGGACCCGGCAAGTCGGCCGCGAGGTGCGGGTCCTGCCATCGCGGACATCCCCCATTTCAGCCGTCGTCGCAGGAGGAGGGACCGGCCCTGGCGGCAGGGTCGTCCATGTCACGGCCCCGCGTCCGGCGGCGCGGTGCCGAGCCACGCCTCGACCGGCTCCGCCCCGATGTTGTGGAGGGCGTGGGGCGTGCCGCCGGGGAGGAACGCGCCGTCGCGGGGGCCGAGCTCGAGCCAGTTCGGGCGACTGCCGTCGAGGACCTCGATGTTGAGGGTGCCGACGACCACATAGACGCCGGTGTCGCCCGCGTGCTGCCGCCGGTCGCCGCGCTGGCCGGGCCGCAGCCGGACCCGGCCGGCGACCAGGTGCTCGGTGCTGACCGCGAGCGCGACCGGCAGCGGGTGGGCGTCCCCCTCGACGGTCCAGAGCAGGTCGGCCTCGCGCAGCGGCCAGATGGTGCGGGCGAGCGGGACCTCCCCCTGCGCGGTCGGCCAGCGACCGCTCAGGTCGGCCCGGCGGTAGGTCGGCCGCTCGAGGTAGGGGCGGGTCCGGGCGTAGGGGCCGGTGGTCCCCCGCGACGGCGGCGGGGCCATGAACTCCAGCGCCCGCAACGGCTCGGCGCTGTCGTTCCACGCGTGGTGCCAGGTGTCCTTGCGGAAGAAGGCGGCCTCGCCGGCGGCCACGCGGTGCGTCTCGCCCGTCTCGGGGTTGGCGATCACCATCGCGCCCTGGAGGACGACGTAGACGACGTCCGCGCCGAAGACGGTGCGGGAGGCCTCGGAGTGGGTGAAGCCGCCGCCGACCGCCACGCCCCAGACGAGTTGGTGGATCTGGTCGCTGGAGACGTAGACCCAGTCGGCGACGGTGCCCGCCACCGGGTCGCCCCAGAGGTGCCGCGTCACCGAGGCATACGGGATCACCGTAGGCCGGTCGAAGGTCGGCCGCGGCGAGGGGGTGTAGCCGGGAACCGGGTCGGGGCCGCTCACGAGGCGCGCCCGGCGTCGTGGGCCAAGTGCGCCCCGGGGCCGAAGAGGTCGGCATCGTCGAAGCGGGCCATCTCGAAGGTGGAGGCGATCGGCACGGCCTGCCCGGTGCGACCCGACTCCATCGAGGCGAGCATGATCTCCAGCACGTGGTAGGCCTGCTCCGGCGTGTTGAGCGGCTTGCGGCCCTGCTCGACGCAGTCGACGAGGTGGCGGATGCCGTCCGACCACGGCCAGTGCGCCTTCTGGGCGAAGTCCTGCCAGCAGCCGGCGGCGTTCTGCCAGAGGCGGTAGCCGCGGGGGTCCCAGTCCTCGCCGAGCATGTAGGCGACGCCGTCGGTGCCGTAGAGTTCCAGCCCCGGCACGTCGTAGCGCTGGATCGTGAAGCCGGTGGTGACCACGGCGTAGGTGCCGCCGCCCCAGTCGAGCAGCAGGTGGGCGTTGTCGTCGGTCTCGACCGACTGAAGCCGGCCGGCGACTTCGCGCTCGGGGATGGCGATGCCGCTCATCGCCATCACCCGCTTGGCGGGGCCGAGGATGCCGGTCAGGCTGGTGACGTTGTAGACGCCGAGGTCGAACATCGCGCCGCCGCCCGGCTGGTAGAACCACGGTCCCCAGTTCGGGCCGGACCAACCGTAGAAGCCGCGGGCGGAGAGGACCCGGCCGAGCGCGCCCTCGTGCACCCGCCGCCAGATCGCTTGGTAGGTCGGGCTGAGGACGACGTGCGGGGCGCACATCAGGTGGCCGGGGCTCGTCCGCGCGATCTCGACCAGTTCGGCCGCCTCCGGCAGGGTCATCGCCATCGGCTTCTCGACGAGGACGTGCTTGCCGGCGAGCAGCGCCGCCTTCGCCAGCGCGAAGTGGGCCGGCATGGCGGTGAGGACCAGCACGAGCTCGATGTCCGGCGCGCCGACCACCTCGGCCGGGTCGGTGGTGAAGCAGTCGAGCGCGTACCGCTCGGCGACGACCGGCCGGCGGCCCGGGTCGAGGTCGGCGACGAGCCGGATGTCGACCCGCGGCCGCGGCACGTTCAGCGACTGCAAGTGCGGGATGTAGACGCGCGAGACGCTGCCGCAGCCGATGACGCCGACGCCGATCGGCTCCCGCGCCGTCCGAACCTGACCCGAGCTCACCCGACTACTCCCCTGCTGGTGGTCGCGCGGTCGTCCGCGAGGACCATGCTCACGCTGAACGGCCGCTGCTCGCGCTCCGGCGCGTCGCCGCCGCTGGTCACCGAGAACTTCGCCCGGTCGGCCCGGTAGGCGGCGCGGAAGGCCTCGACCGGTCGGCCCGCCGTGTCGTGCGCCACGCCGTCGAGGACGAGGAGCGGGGCCGGGTCGGGCAGGTGCAGCAGCCGCCGTTGGTAGGGGCCGGCCAGCGCCGCCTCCAGCGTCTGCGCCGCGCCGCCGAACCGAACCCCGTACCGCTCGCCGAGCAGGGCGTAGAGGGACTGCCGCTCAAGGTCGGCCGCCTCCAGCCCGGGGAAGCGCGCCGCCGGCAGGAAGCTGATCTGGAGCAGCACCGGTTCCCCGCCCGCAAGCCGCAGTCGCACCACCCGGACGACCGCTTCCCCGACCGTCAGTTTGAGCAGGGCGGCGGCAGGCGCGGGCGGCGCGACAACCGACTGCTCGATCGTCCGGGTGGCGACCTCGGCGGCGCGGCCGGCCTCGTCCGTGAAGGCGAGCAGGCGGTTGGCGGCGAAGGTCAGTTTCGGCTCGGCGACGAACGCGCCGACCCCGTGCCGCACCCGGACCGTGCCGTCGCGGGCGAGGTGGGCCAGCGCCTGGCGGACCGTCATCCGGCTGATGCCGGTGGCGGCGGCGAGGTCCCGTTCCGGCGGCAGCTGGCAGCCGGCCGGCAGCGTGCCGTCGGCGACCAGCTCGGCGACCTGCTCGGCCAGTTGCAGGTAGCGGGGCAGGGGGCTGTCGTGGTCGGGCGCGAGGCGCGACCAGTCGAGCGGCGCGGCGCTCACCGCGAGTCCCCCAGCCGCTCCAGCACGAGGTCGCGGAAGGCGGCGATGTGCTGCTCGTTGGTGACGTAGAGGCCGCCGGCGGCGTAGGCGCGGGAGCGCATCCCGAGCTGGGTCCGCTCGCAGACCGCCCAGTCCTGCCGGTTGGTGATGTCGAAGACGTCGACCGTGTCCCGCGGGTCGAAGCCGGGGCGGGCGACTTCCTCCGGCATGAAGAGCCAGTCGCAGCGGACGTGCGACCGCTCCGGCCCGACGGGGGTCAGGACGTGGAGGATGACGTGGTCCGGCAGGAGGTTGACGAAGACGTTCGGCCAGAGGACGAAGCCGTAGTAGAGGCGGGCGTCCTCCGGCAGCAGGCCGGGGAGCATCGCCCGGTCGCCGCTGCCGGAGAGGGTGAACGCCTCGATGTCGCCGGCGAAGGCGGTGCCTTGGCCGACGATCCCTTGGTAGCTGGTCCCCTGCCGGAACTCGGGCAGGAGGCGGGTCAGCTCCGGGTGGACCGGGGCGCAGTGGTAGCACTCCATGAAGTTCTCGACGACGAGCTTCCAGTTGGCGTCGACGTCGTACTCGATCGTGGTGCCGGGGGTGAGCGCGCCGACGCCGTAGCGCTCGAACTTGGCGAGGTCGCCGAAGCGGTGGCGGAGGGCCGGCTCCAGCTGCTCGCGGAGCGGCGCGGGGTCGTCGGCGAGGCTGACCCAGAGCAGTCCTTCCCAGACCTCGAGCGCGACCGGCACGAGGCCGAGCCGGTCGCGCTCCAGCGTCTCGTCGCGGGCGATGTTCGGCGCGCCGAGCAGGCGGCCGTCGAGCGCGTACGACCAGGCATGGTAAGGGCACTGCACGACCGGGCCGACGTTGCCGCACGGCTCGAGGCAGAGCCGCGCCCCGCGGTGGCGGCAGACGTTGAGGAAGGCGCGTGCCGCCCCGTCGCCGCCGCGCACGAGCAGCACGCTCTCGCCGCCGAGCTCGGCCGTCCTGAAGTCGCCCGAGTGCGGGATGTCGTCGGCGCGCCCGACGCAGGCCCACATCTGGCCGAAGACGGCGTCCTGCTCGCGGGCGAAGACGTCGGGGTCCCAGAAGTAGCGGCCGGGGAGGGTGGGTTCGAAGGCCACGGCGGCGCTCCGTCGCTGCACGGCAAACCGGTCCGAGAGGTCTAGACCAGAGGGTAGCGGGAGGGGGCGGGGGTGTCAATCGGGGCTCACGGCTGACGGCTGGCGGCTGGCAAGGGGAAGTATCCAAGGGATAGCGGTATCCGCGTCTCGCGGCCGGCCCCGCCGGGCCATCCTCACCCCCCAGCCCCCTCTCCCGCGGCGGCGACTGACAGGGGGAGGTATCCGTTGGAAAGCGGCTGGAAAGCGGTCGCGCAGCGGCAATCCGGGGGTCCGGGGGAGGGTCAAGCCCTCCCCCGATTCATCTGCTCCCCCTCTCCCGCCGCGGCGGGAGAGGGGGCTGGGGGGTGAGGGCGGCCCCGACGGGCCAGGCCGCGAGGCGCAGCCGCCGCTATCGATCAGATACCTACCCCTGTCAGGCGGCGGCGGGAGAGGAGGGAGCAACAAGCTCAGGGGAGGGCCAAGCCCTCCCCCGGACCCCCATTCGCCGCGGCGCGGCCGCTTCTCAACAGATCCCTGCCCTTGTCAGCCGCCGCCGCGGGAGAGGGGCTGGGGGTGAGGGCGGTCCCAGCGGGCTCGGCCGCGAGGCGCGGATGTCGCCATCGACCCGATACCGGCCATGGCCAGGCCGCCGAGGCCGGGGCAGCCATTTGCCGAAGGGAGGGGCCGAGTCTTCCTCGACCCCCGGGTTGCCGAGGTGTGGACCCCGTGCAACGGAAACCGACCTTGGCCAATTTGGGGCGGGAGATGGGCGGGAGCGCGCGGGTCGGGCCGACTCCTACCGTTGCAGCACGCCCCCCTCGGCCACCGTGACCGCCGCCTCGATCTCCTCACCGGTGGCGGCGAGGAAGTCGCCCGGGATCGTGTGCTTCAGGGCTTGGGCGGCCGCGCCGAGGGCGAGGGCGCGCGGCAGGTCGGCGTGGTCGCGGACGTAGCCGGCGAGGAAGCCGCCGGCGAAGGCGTCGCCGCCGCCGAGGCGGTCGACCACCTCGACGTCGCGCCACGGCCCCTCGACGATCACGCCGTCCGGACCCATCGCGACGTAGGCGAGGCGGACCGAGCGGCTGGCCTTCGCCTTCTTGCGGGAGAGGATCGTCACCGCCACCCCGAGCCGCTGGCGGGCCGCCTCCAGCACGGTCGGGTAGTCGCCGTCGAGGCCGAAGAAGGTCCGCAGGCCGGAGCGGGAGGCGAAGAGGATGTCGACCATCGGCACGATCTCGGCGAAGCAGAGCCGGGCCTCGTGCTCGCCCCAGAGTTTGGAGCGGAAGTTGAGGTCGAAGGCGACCGGCACCCGGGCGGCGTTGGCGGCGCGGATCGCCGCCATGGTCTCGGCCCGCGGCCCCTCGCCGACCGCCGGCGTGATGCCGGAGACCTGCAGCGCGCCCGCCCCGGCGAGGATCGCCGGCCAGTCGAAGGTGCCGGGCCGCACCCGGGCGAAGGCGGAGCCGGCCCGGTCGTAGTGGACCGCCGAGGGGCGCGGGTCGCTCGCCTCCTCGAGGTAGTAGACGCCGGTCCGGCCCTCGCGCTCCGGCACCCAGGCGACGTGCGAGAGGTCGACGCCGGCGGCGCGGCCGGCGCGGGCGATCTGGCGGGCGAGGGGCGCCTGCGGCAGGCAGGAGACCCACGCGGCGGGGACGCCGAGGGCGGCGACGGTGACGGCCGAGTTCAACTCCGCGCCGCCGACGGTGACGCCGAGCGTCGTCGTCCGCTCCAGCCGCTCGTTCCCCGGCGGCGTCAGGCGGACCATCGCCTCGCCGAAGGTGACGACCCGTCCGACCGGGGTTCCCTGCGCCTGCACCGTCGCACTCCCTCGTCCCGGAGCCCCTGTTGCGGGGGCTCGACCCGGCTGCCTCTTGACAACCGGCGCGCAATTATCGACAAAGGGCGGGCGGATCGTAAGGCACCGCGCTCCGCCGTCGACAGGAGGTGCTTCCGGGCCGGCCACTGGGGGACGGCCCCGTAGTCGAGGCGAGGGGATCGCGCATGGCACGCGTCATCTTCGACCATGTCACCAAGCGGTACGGCGGCAACCCGGTGCCGGCGGTCAGCGACCTGAACATGGAGGTTCAGGACGAGGAGTTCCTCGTGCTGGTCGGCCCCTCCGGCTGCGGCAAGAGCACCGCGATGCGGATGGTCGCCGGGTTGGAGGAGATCTCCGGCGGCCGGATCATCATCGGCGACCGGGTGGTCAACGACCTGCCGCCGAAGGACCGCGACGTGGCGATGGTCTTCCAGAGCTACGCGCTCTACCCGCACATGACCGTCTACGACAACCTCGCCTACCCGCTGAAGCTGCGGAAGGTGCCGAAGGCCGAGCGCGACCAGCGGGTGCGCGAGGCGGCCCGGATCCTCGACATCGAGCAGTTCCTCGACCGCAAGCCGAAGCAGCTCTCCGGCGGCCAGCGGCAGCGGGTCGCGCTCGGGCGGGCGATCGTCCGCAAGGCCGACCTGTTCCTGATGGACGAGCCGCTCTCCAACCTCGACGCCAAGCTGCGGGTGCAGACGCGGGCGGAGCTGACCAAGCTGCACGACCGGATCCGGACGACGACGATCTACGTCACGCACGACCAGGTCGAGGCGATGACGATGGGCGACCGGATCGCCGTCATGAGCCTCGGCGAGCTGCAGCAGCTCGACACGCCGCAGAACCTCTACGACAACCCGTCGAACAAGTTCGTCGCCGGCTTCATCGGCTCGCCGTCGATGAACTTCATCGACGTGGTGATCCAGCGCGACGGCGACCACCTCCACGCCGCGACCGAGGGCTTCAAGCTGAAGCTGGCGAAGAACCGGGAGCGGGCCTTGACGCCGTACATCGGCCAGACGGTGACGCTCGGCATCCGGCCGGAGCACTTGGTCGAGCGCAAGCACGCCGGGAGCCGGGTCGCCGCCGAGTCGACGATCCCGGTCACGGTCGACGTGATCGAGCTCCTCGGCAACGAGATCTTCGTCTACCTGATGAACAACGGCACTCAGCTCACCGCCCGGATGTCGCCGGAGGTGCACCTGAAGCGCGGCGAGAAGATCGAGGTCGTCGCCGAGGCCGACAAGATGCAGTTCTTCGACAAGAACACCGACCTCGCGATCCGCTAGGACTCACCGGCACGGACCACTCCACGCCGCGGGATCGGCGGAATCGGGAAGGAACGCACGGCGGCCGCACCAGCGGCCGCCGTGCGCTCGTTCAGCCCGGTGCCCCCTGCCATCCCATCACCGCCTCGAGGTCAGCCCCGCGGATCGTGCCCGTCGCGTGGTAGGCGAGGCCCCACGAGTCGATCGCCGAGCGGTCGGGAAAGACGCACATCGTCACCGTCTGCCGGTCGGGGGCGGCGTCCTTGGCGAACCAGGCCCACTCCGTGCCGCCGGCCAGCTGGCAGTAGAGGGAGGCCGGGTTCGGCATGGCCATCGGCGTGCCCTCGGCGTTGACTGGCTGGCTGATCGCCGGCATCGGCTTCCGCGCCCGGTAGGCCAGCGTGGCGAGGGTCGGGCCGTCGGCGGCGAGCGACGCGGCGTCGATGGCGATGACGGAGGTGGCGGGGTCGGCTCCCTGACCGCCGGTCAGCTCGCAGAAGACCGCCGTGCTGGCGAGGAGCGCGCTCGGGTCGTTCGGGTGCTGCTGCGCGGTGCGCTCGACGACGGTGCCGCCGGCGGCGGTGCAGAAGGCCGCCGGGTTGCCGCTCGCGGCGGCGGCGCGGGCGGCCAACGGCGCGACGGCGGTCCCGGCGCTGGCGAGGCTGAGGCGAAGGGCGGTGCGGCGGCTGACGGTCATCGGCGTCTCCTCGGTGGTCGTGTCGGTGCGCTTCCGGGGCGCGTCCCGCGTCGGGTGGGCTGCTGTTCAGACGTCGCGCGGGCCGGGTCGGTTGCGGGCACGGCGGCTCCGGCGGCGCTGAGCCGGCCGGCGTGGTCAGCGTGGGCGCCGTTGATCGCCAGCCGGCTCTCTGCTCCGTGGGCACCCACCGCGATGTGGTGGCCGGCCCGGACCCAGCCGGTGCCGCTCATCCGCAGCGAGATCGGCGGCCTCCGGTCGCGGGCGACCCGAAAAACCATCGGCGCGTCGGCGTCGGCGTTCTCGTCGCCCCCGAGGATCAGCGGGTCTCCGGCAACCGACAGGCGGCACATGCCCTCGGCGGGGCCGCCTTGCTCCGCCCGAGGCGATGACCAGCCTGCTGCGGCGGGCGCTCGCCGGGACCGCCGCGGACGTCCCAACCTGTCTTCGCCATCCCGGCGGGGCGGCGGCCGCGCGGTGGCTCTGCTCGTGCTGGGCGGTCAGCCGTTCGCGACCGGTCCGGCCCACGGACGCTTCCCGAAGCCGGCAGGGGTCAGCCTCGGGCGCGGGCGATCTGGTCGACGTGGTCGACGGCGTGTCCGCTGTACCACTCCAGCCAGACTTCCGGGGTGAACGGGCCGAATCCGTCGTGGGTGCCGACCCGCGCCCAGTCCTCGTCCGACATCCGGCGCAGGATCTCGGCGGTTGCCGTTCGCAGCGCGGTGAAGGTGGCGACCGCGGTGGCGACCGGGCGGTCGGGCCAGAGGCGCTCGACCCAGGCCCGCTCGTCGTAGCCGAGGACGACGGGCTGCTCCTCGGCCAGCAGCCGGCGCAGACGGTCGGCGGCGGCGATCTCGCCGTCGGCGAGGTGGTGGACGATTTCGCGCGGGGTCCACTCCCCCGGTGCCGGGCGGCGGTCCCAGGCGTCGTCGGGCACGGCGGCGACCGCCTCCCGCACCAGCCGCGGCCCGTCCTCGTAGAGCGCGATCAGCCGTTCCCGCTCTGCCCGGTCCAAGGTCGATCCTCCCTGCGACTCCCCGACTCCCCGACTCCCCGACTCCCCGACTCCGTCCCTACTCCCCCCACGTCTGCTCCAGCACCCGCAGCCAGTTGCCGTGGGCGAGGGCGCGCAGCGTCGGCTCGTCGTAGCCGCGGGCGCGGAGGGCGTCGAGCAGCCTGGGGAGGCCGGCGGCGTCGCCGAGCTCGGCCGGCATCGTCGCGCCGTCGAAGTCGGAGCCGAAGGCGACGCGGGTCGGGCCGAGCCGGCCGACGAGGTGGTCGACGTGGTCGACCATCACCGAGAGCGGCAGGTCGGTGCCGCGGGAGCCTTCCGGCGAGAGGAAGCCGACGTGGAAGTTGAGGCCGACGAGGCCGTCGCTGTCGCGGATCGCGTCGAGCTGCCGGTCGGTCAGGTTGCGGGTGCAGGGGCAGACCGCGAAGGCGTTGGAGTGGGTGGCGACCAGCGGCGCGTCGGAGAGGCGGGCGACGTCCCAGAAGCCCGCCTCGTTCAGGTGCGAGAGGTCGACCATGATCCGCAGCTCGTTGCAGGCGCGGACGAGGGCGCGGCCGAGGTCGGTCAGGCCCGGCCCGGTGTCGGGCGACTGGCCGTGGCCGAAGGGGACGCCGTTGGCGAACCGGTTCGGGCGCGACCAGGTGAGGCCGAGCGAGCGGAGCCCGGCGGCGTGGTAGACCTCCAGCGCGTCGAGGTCGGGGTCGATCGGCTCCGCCCCCTCGAAGTGGAGCTCCATCGCCAGCGTGCCGTCGTCGAGGCACTGGCGAATCTCGGCGGCGGAGCGGACGACCTTGGTCGCTCCCGCGCTCTCCCGCTCGAGCCGGAGGAGGCGGGCGACGGTCCGCAGCGCCTCGCGCTGGGCGTGCTCCAGCGACATCCCGGCCGGCATCGCGTCGAGGTCGGCGTAGCGGTCGGCGATCGCGTTGGCGGCGTCGCCGACGTCGGCCGGCTCGGGCGCGCGGTCGGGGCTGTCGTCCTCGGGGTCGGGGATGAAGACGGCGAAGAAGCCGCCGGCGAGCCCCCCCTCGCGGGCGCGGGGCAGGTCGATGTGCCCGAGCTCGCTCCGCTCGAAGAAGGAGCGCCCGCTCTTGGGCAGGTTGAGCAGGGTGTCGTTGTGGCCGTCGAAGACGGGGATCAAAGCGGGCGCGCCGTCGCGCTGTTGGGTGCTCACGGAACCTCCTCTTGGGCCGTTCGGGTCTCGCCGCGGGTATCATGCATCACCGGTTGCCGCCGCGGGACGGTCCGCTCCCGCCGGCCGGCGCGGGACCGGGACCGCGCCGGGACCGCTTGACGCCACGGGAGGGTTGGGACATGTCCGAGGAGCACGCGTCGTACGCCGGGCTGCTGGCCGGCAAGAACTGCGTGGTGATGGGGATCCAGAACACGTGGAGCGCCGCCTACGCCATCGCCGAGGCGTTCGCCAGGGCGGGGGCGACCATCGCCCTGACGACGGTCGACGACCGGGCCAAGCGCGACGCCGACAAGCTCGCCGCCCAGCATCCCGGGTCGTTCTCCTACACCTGCAACGTCAGCTCGGACGAGGAGCTCGACCGGCTCGGGGTCGACCTCGCCCGCGACCTCGGCAAGGTCGACGTGCTGGTCCACTCGATCGCCTACGCGCCGCGGGCGGCGATGGAGGGCGACTTCTTCGGCACGGCCCGCGGTGACTGGGACGTCGCCCTCAACGTCAGCGCCTACTCGCTCGTCGCCGCGGCGCAGCGGGTCGTGCCGCTGATGACCAGCGGCGGAAGCATCATGACGCTGACCTATCTCGGGGCCGACCGCTACTTCCCCGGCTACAACGTGATGGGCGTTGCCAAGGCGGCGCTGGAGGCGTCGGTCCGCTACCTCGCGGGCGACCTCGGCAGCCGCCAGGTGCGGGTCAACGCGATCTCGGCCGGGCCGATGAAGACGGCGGCGGCGCGGGGCATCCCCGGCTTCCAGCGGATGTTCAACACGCTCGTCGACTGCGCGCCGCTGGAGTCGCCGTTCAACCAGGCGAAGGTGGCGGGGGCGGCGCTCTTCCTCGCCAGCGACCTCTCCGCCGCCGTCAGCGGGGAGACGATCTTCGTCGACAACGGCTACCACGCGATGGGGATGTCGCTGCCGCGCGAGTCGGCCGCCGACGAGGCGTAGCCGCGGGCCGGCACCGCCCTTGGTTCCGGGGGAGGGCATCGCCCTCCCCCGCCTCGTTTCTCGCCGGGCGCGGGCGACTACGCCTCGGCGAGCGCCGCCTCGATCTCCTCCCGCACCATTGGGTCGCGCTCGCGGTCGCGCGCCCGGCGCAGGGACGCGCGGCCGCCGAGACGGCCGAGGGCCCAGGCGGCGTGGCCGCGGACCAGCGGCGCGTCGTGCTCGGCGAGGGCGCGCTCGAGCAGGTGGGCGTGCCGCTCGTCGCCGAGGTTGCCGAGGGCGACGGCGGCGTTGCGGGCCAGCCCGGCCCGCTTGGCGCGGACGACCGGGGTGTGGCGGAAGGTCGTCCGGAAGGTCGCCTCGTCCATCGTCAGCAGCCACGGCAGCGACGGGTAGGCGTGGTCGATGGTGGCCGGCAGGAGCGAGCGGTCGACCGCCCGGCTCGCCGCGGCGGTGTAGGGGCAGACCTCCTGGCAGACGTCGCAGCCGTAGACCCAGTCCCCGAGGGCGGGCCGCAGCTCGCGCGGGATGGCGCCCCGTTGCTCGATCGTCTGGAACGAGAGGCAGCGCGGGGCGCTGACCGTGTGGGGGGCCACGATCGCGCCGGTCGGGCAGCGGTCGAGGCAGATCGCGCAGCGGCCGCAGTCGCGCGCGAGCGGGGCGTCGGGCGCGAGGTCGAGGTCGAGCGTCAGCGCGCCGAGCAGCACCCACGAGCCGAGTCCCGGCACGATCAGGCAGGCGTGCTTGCCGTACCAGCCGAGGCCGGAGCGGGCGGCGAGGGCGCGGTCGACGACGCGCGCGGTGTCGACGAGGAAGCGGGCATCGACCGGTCGCCCGACCTGCTGCTCGACCGAGCGGTGGAGGGCGCGCATCCGGTCCCGCAGCAGCCGGTGGTAGTCCGCGCCGCGGGCGTAGCGGCTGATGCGGCCGCGGGGGATGCCGTCGTCCGGCTTCGGCAGGTCGGGGCCGAGGTAGGCGAGGCCGACTGCGACGACGGACCGCGCGCCGGGGTGGACGCCCGTCGGGTCGGCCGAGGCGACGGCCCGTTCCGGGGTGAACCAGTCGAGGCCGGCGACGCGGCCGGCGGCGATGTGCGCCTCGAGGTGCTCGGCGAGGCCGGGGAGCGGCGTGGCGTCGGTGATCGCGGCGACGTCGAGGCCGGCGGCCCGGGCGAGGCGCTTGACCTCGGCGGCGAGGCGGACGGCCTCGGCCGGGGGAGCGGGTCCGTCGGCGGGCCGCGTCCGGAGAAACAGCGGGAATCGCGGTTCCGAGTCCGCAACGGTGTCGGAACGGCTACCGCCGCGCGGGTGGCAGGCTTCAGCGTGCTGCATTACCCTACCCGATGGTGCAGTAACGAAACGTTGGGCAACGGGCAAGGGGAGTCCGCGGCGAGCATGGTTGAGCCGCGGGCCGGTTCGGTCCGAGCGTGCACCGGACGGGGAAAGGAGAACGGCATGGCGTCGCAAGGCGGGTCGGGACGGTACCGGATCGGGTACCGGGATCCCGATTCGGGGTCGTGGGTCGAGGGCATCGCCACCAAGGCGGGAGCCGTCCTCGGATTCTACGACGCGCAGTCGGGCACGTGGTACGTCTTCGGGCGGCGCGGCAGCGGCGGCGACTGGCTCGAGGCGACCCCCGGCGGTGCCGGCGACTTCGCCGGCTATTTCGACGCCAAGCTCGGCCGCTGGGTCGAGGGCGTTCCCGCGGCGGTGACCGGCCTGCTGCGGCCGGCGGCCGGCGGCGGCTCGGTCCGGGTCCCGGCTGGGACGCGCGACTGCCCGCCCGACTACCCGATCAAGGGGAACGAGCCGACCAAGATCTACCACGTCCCGGGCTCGGCCCTCTACGACCGGACGGGGCCGGAGATCTGCTTCCGCACCGTCGCCGACGCCGAGGCCGCCGGCTTCGACGCGCCGAAGACGGGCGGCGCGGCGGCCGCGCCGGCCGCGGCCG
>JBDHWC010000069.1:0-12903 GCA_039809985.1 Thermomicrobiales bacterium
CCGTCCGCGTCTACAGCGAGCCGTTCCCCGCCTTCGGCAGTCTCAAGCTGCGGATGCGGCGGGCGTAGGCGCGCTCGGATCGGGCCGTGAATCGGCTGATGAGAGCCGGTGCCGTGGCGAGGTGCGATGGACCGCTTCGAGTGGGATCCCGTCAAGGCGGCGGCGAATGTCGTCAAGCACGAAATCGACTTTCTCGAAGCCACCGAGGTGTTCGGCGATCCTCACCTCGTCGTTCAGGACAGCTTCCGACCCGAGTTCGGGGAGCCTCGATGGAAAGCGGTCGGATTGGCGGGAGAACGAGTCATCGCCGTAATCTTCACGATCCGCGATGGCCGATATCGACTCATATCGGCCAGAAAGGCACGGGCCAATGAACGACGAGACTACCGTCAAGGTCACCCGTTTGCGTGATGGAACCCTGCTGCAGGAGCTCCCTGACGGGACCTACCGCCGGGTTGAGGGCCGCACCGACTGGCAGCGAGTCGACAAGATGACCGACGAGGAGGCAGAAGCCAACGCCCTCGCCGATCCTGACGACACGACCCTCACGGACGATGACCTAGGTCATCTGCGACGCATGCCTGACCCAAGACTCATTCGCGCCCGCCTGAAGATGACGCAGAGAGCCTTTTCCCGCGCGTTCGACCTTTCGCTTCTCGACCTTCGAGCGTGGGAGGAAGGCCGCCGCATGCCCGACACCGCAGCCAGAACATATCTTCGCGTCATCGAGCAGGATCCTGCGGCCGTGCTGGCCGCTCTCGACCGGGACACGCCATCTCGCGCGCTGGTAACGCGGGAAGCATCCGCGTCGCCATCCGCCACACGACGATAGCCTTGCCCGCCTGACCGACGGGTACCGTTCGCCACGAGCAACCGGGCAGGATCGCCACCGGATGGGACGCCTCTCCACCCACGTCCTCGACACCGCCAACGGGCGACCCGCCTCCGGCGTCGCCGTTGAGCTCTGGCGGCTCGGCGCGGACGGGGCGCGCACGCTGGCCGCCGCCGCCCGCACCAACGCCGACGGCCGCACCGACCAGCCGCTCCTCGCGGGTGACCAGCTCGTCGCCGGCGTCTACGAACTCGTCTTCGCCGCCGGCGACTACTTCGCCGGCCTCGGCCTCGACCGGCCGGAGCCGCCCTTCCTCGACCTCGTCCCGGTCCGCTTCGGCATCGCCGACCCGGCCGCGAACTACCACGTGCCGCTGCTCCTCTCGCCGTGGGCCTACAGCACCTACCGTGGCAGCTGACCACGACCCGGGCGCCGCGGAGCGCGCCATCCGCGCTGCCGACCGCTGCGACCGCCTCGCGGCGTGCAGCGAGGAGCCGGGGGCGATCACCCGGCCCTACGGCAGCCCGTCCCTGCGCGAGGCCGAGCAGCTGGTTGCCGAGTGGATGGCGGCGGCCGGACTCGCGACCCGCCGCGATGCCGTCGGCAACCTGATCGGCCACCGCCCCGGCGCATCCCCCGACACGCCGACCCTCTGCCTCGGCAGCCACCTCGACAGCGTCCGCGACGCCGGTCGCTGGGACGGCCCGCTCGGCGTGATGGTGGCGATCGCCGTCACCGAACGGCTCCACGCCGAGAACCGACCGCTCCCCTTCGCCCTCGACGTCGTCGCCTTCGCCGACGAGGAGGGCCTGCGCTTCCACACCGCCTACCTCGGCAGCCGAGCCTGGGCCGGCTGTCTCGACCCCGCCCTGCTCGACCGCGCCGACGCCGAGGGCACCACCCTCGCCGAGGCGGTCGCCGCGTTCGGCGGCGACCCGGGCGCCCTCCGTCACGGCACCGCGCCGCCGACCAACCTGCTGGGATATGTCGAGACCCACATCGAGCAGGGGCCGGCCCTCGAACGGCTCGACGCCCCGCTCGCCGTCGTCTCCGCCATCGCCGGCCAGACCCGCGTCGCCCTCTCGTTCACGGGCGAGGCCGGGCACGCCGGCACCGTCGCCATGCCGCTGCGACGCGACGCCCTCGTTGGCGCAGCCGAGTTCGTCGTCGCCGTCGAGGCGCTCGCCCTCGCCACCCCCGGCCTCGTCGCCACCGTCGGCAGCCTCGTCGTCGAGCCCGGCGCGAGCAACGTCGTCCCCGGCCGCGTCGCCGCCTCGCTCGACGTCCGCCACCCCGACGACGCCGTCCGCGTCCGCTGCCGTGACCATCTGCGGCAGACTGTCGCCGCCATCGCCGAGCGCCGCCGACTCGTCCTCGACTGGAACGTCGTGCAGGAGAACCCGGCGACCCCCTGCGACCCCGCGCTCACCGCCGCCCTTGCCGCCGCCGTCGCCGCGGCCGGACTGCCGGTGCACGCCCTCGTCAGCGGCGCGGGCCACGACGCGGTGATCGCCGCCGCCGTCTGCCCCGTCGCGATGCTCTTCGTCCGCTGCGCCGGCGGGATCAGCCACAACCCGGCCGAATCGGTCGCGGTCACCGACGTGGCGGCGGCGATCCGGGTCATGGACCAGTTCGTGGCCGACTTCTCGCGCCTGGTGCCACCTCAGTTTTCGAAGTAAGATATGGTTCAGTCGTTTCCGACTTCGCAGGTCAATATCGCACACCAGACGCCGCTGAGCTCGCTGGTCAACCACTGAGCACACACGATGAAGATCTACTCCGGCCAAGTCACGAGCAAGGGGCAGGTAACGATTCCGGCCGAATTGCGACGGCAGTTCGGGATCGTCGAGGGCAGCCGCGTGCGCTTCGTTGTCGTCGGCGATGAGATCCGGATCACCAACGACCTCGCCCTCGTCGACCGGGCGTACGGCGCTCTTCGCGAGTTTGCGACGGTGCCACCAATGCCGGACGACACCATGCGAGATCGCGTCGCCGAGGCCATTGGCACCGAGCAGTTCGTCGCCCAAGACATCCCCGAATGACCGAGCGGCTGTTCATTGACACCAACGTCTTCATGCGAATCGTCCTGGACGACCATCCGGAAATGTCTCCGCGCGCCCGACGGCTGCTCGAACGCGTCGCCCTCCGCGAAGTGCGCGCCACCACCAGCGTCACAGTGATCTTCGAACTCGTCTACGGTTTGGAAGTCATCCAACGGGTGCCCAAGCCCCGCGTCCGGGACGCGGTTGTGCCGATCGTCTCACTGGAAGCGTTGGAGATCCACGACCGGGATTCGATTCTGCTGGCCCTCGACTGGTACGCGACGCACAACACACCGTTCGCCGACGCCTACCATGCCGCCTCCGCAAATCGGCGCGGCATCCCAGCCGTCTGCTCGTTCGACCATCACTTCGACCGGTTCCCCGGCATCCGCCGCGTCGAGCCGTAGCCGGGCCGCTGTCGAGGACGCGCATGCCCACCCACGACCTGCTGATCCGCCGCGCCAACCTCGTCACCGCCGACGGCGTCGCCGTCTCCGACATCGCCGTCAGCGACGGGCGGGTGGCCGAGGTCGGCCCCGACCTGGCCGGCACCGCCCGCGAGGAGGTCGACTCCGCCGGTCTCCACGCCTTCCCCGGCGTCGTCGACGCCCACGTCCATTTCAACGAGCCGGGGCGGACCGACTGGGAAGGCTGGGCCACCGGCAGCGCCGCCCTCGCCGTCGGCGGCGGCACGACCGCGGTCGACATGCCGCTCAACAGCGACCCGCCCCTGCTCGACGCCGCCGCCTTCGACGCCAAGCGGGCCGCCGCCGAGCGCGCCTCGCTGGTCGACTTCGCGTTCTGGGGCGGCCTCACCCCCGACAACCTCGACCGGCTCGACGAACTGGCCGAGCGCGGCGTCGTCGGCTTCAAGGCGTTCATGGCCAACTCCGGCATCGCCGAGTTCCGGGCGGCCGACGACCTCACGCTCTGGGAGGGAATGCGAACGGCCGTCCGCCTCGGCCTCCCGGTCGCGGTCCACGCCGAGAGCGACACCATCACCGGCCGGCTCGCCGCCCGCGCCGCCGCCGAAGGGCGCACCGGCGTCCGCGACTTCCTCGCCTCCCGCCCCGCGATCGCCGAGGTCGAGGCAGTCGGCCGCGCCTTGCTGCTGGCCGAGGAGAGCGGCTGCGCCCTCCACGTCGTCCACGTCAGCACCGGCCGCGCAGTCGCGCTGATCGCGGCCGCCCGGGCCCGCGGCGTCGACGTCTCGCTCGAGACCTGCCCCCACTACCTGCTCTTCAGCGAGGACGACCTGGAGTCGCTCGGCGCGGTCGGCAAGTGCGCGCCGCCGCTTCGCCCCGCGGCCGAGGTCGAGGCGCTCTGGGCCGCGCTCGCCGACGGTACCCTGCCGATGGTCGCCTCCGACCACTCCCCGGCCCCGGCGTCGATGAAGGGCGGCGACTTCGCCCGGGCGTGGGGCGGCATCTCCGGCGTGCAGTCGACGCTTGCCGCGCTGTTGACGGAGGGGCACCACGCGCGTAGGGTTCCCCTTTCGTCGCTGGCGGCGGTTTCGGCGGGCTTCCCGGCGAACCGGCTCCGGCTGGCGGGCAAGGGCAGCGTGGCCCCCGGTCTCGACGCCGACATCGCTCTCGTCGACCTCGACCGCGACTGGGTGCTGGCCGCCGCCGACCTCCGGTTCCGGCACCGCCACAGCCCCTACGTCGGGCGGCGGTTCCGGGGCCGGGTGGTGCGCACGTTGCGGCGCGGCGTCACCGTCGCCCGCGACGGGGAGCCGGTCGGGGCGGGCGGCGGCCGCCTGCTCGTGCCCGACCGCCCAGCCGCCTGAACCCGCCCGCCGATCCGCCGCGGGCCGCGAGGACTCCACCGGAATGTGGCAGCACTACCACCAGCCGACGACGCTCCCCGACGCGCTCGCCCTGCTGACGGCGCACGCGGGCGAGGCCCGCGTCGTCGCCGGCGGCACCGACGTGATGGTCGAACTGTCGCGCGGCATCCGGCCGACTGCGACCCTGATCGACGTCACCGCGATCGACGCCCTGCGCGGCATCCGGCTCAACGGCGACGAACTCGTCCTCGGCGCGCTGGCGACCCACGGCGACGTTCTGGCTGAGCCGGTCGCCCGGATTCTCGCTGGCCCGCTGGCGCAAGCGTGCTGGGAGATCGGGTCGCCGCCGCTGCGGACGCGGGCGACCGTCGCCGGCAACCTCGTCACCGCCTCCCCCGCCAACGACGCGATCGTGCCGCTGACCGCGATGGGGGCGTCGGTCGTCCTCGTCAGCCGCCGCGGCGAGCGCACCCTGCCACTGGCCGACTTCTACCCCGGCTTCCGCCAGACCGCCCTCGCCCCAGACGAACTGCTGCGCGAGATCCGGGTGCCGACCCTGCGGCCGAACGAGCGCGGGATGTACCGCAAGCTCGGGCTGCGGCGGGCGCAGGCGATCTCGGTCATCTCCCTCGCCGCCGTCGTCGCCTTCGACGGCCCCAACGTCACCGAGGCCCGGATCGCGCTCGGCTGCCTCGCGCCGACCATCGTCCGCGCCGGGTCGGCGGAGGCGTTCCTCCGCGGCAAGACGCTGACCCCCGGCGTCTGCCGCGAGGCGGGCCGCCGGGCCCGGGACGACGCCGCGCCGATCGACGACGTCCGCGGCTCCGCCGCCTACCGCCTCGCCACGCTCGAGCATCTCCTCGCAGACGTCCTCGACCAGATCGCCGACGGTCGCGAGCAGGACGGCGTGCCCGACCTGCCGGTCCTCCTCCGCACCCCCGCGCCCGGCCCGGCCGGCGCGCCCTTCGACGGCACGACGATCCGCGCCACCGTCAACGGCAGCCCGACCGCCCTCGCCGCCTCGACCGGCCGCACCCTCCTCGCCGCGCTGCGGGACGAGGCCGGCCTGACCGGCACCAAGGAGGGCTGCGGCGAGGGGGAGTGCGGGGCCTGCACCGTCTGGCTGAACGGGGAGGCGGTGATGTCCTGCCTCGTGCCGGCGGCACAGGCCCACAACGGCCACGTCACCACCATCGAGGGGCTCGCCCGCAACGGCACACTCCACCCGTTGCAGCAGGCGTTCGTCGACCGCGGCGCGGTCCAGTGCGGCTACTGCATCCCGGGGATGCTGATGTCCGGCGCGAAACTGCTCGAGGAGCACCACAAACCGGGCCGGGCCATGATCCGCGAGGCGCTGAGCGGCAACATCTGCCGCTGCACCGGCTACCAGAAGATCGTCGACGCCGTCATGGCTGCCGGGGCCGCGTCATGACCCGCGCCTCCGTCATCGGCGCGCCGCTGCCGCGCCCCGACGCGCTCGGCAAGGTGACCGGCGCGACCCGCTACCCGGGCGACCTCGTCCGGCCCGGGATGCTGCACCTGAAACTGGTCCTCGCCGGACGGCCGCACGCCCGAATCCTCAGCATCGACACGGGCGAGGCCCTCGCCCACCGCGGCGTCGTCGCCGTCCTCACCGCCGCCGACGTGCCGCACAACGCCTACGGCCTGATCGACGCCGACCAGCCGGTCCTCTGCGAGGACGTGGTCCGCTTCGCCGGCGACAAGGTCGCCCTCGTCTGCGCCGAGACGGCCGAGGCCGCCGCCGCGGCCGCCAGGCTCGTCCGCGTCGACTACGACGACCTCCCGGCCGTCTTCGACGCCAAGGCCGCGCTGGAGCCCGACGCGCCGCTCGTCCACGAGGCGCTCGGCACGAACCTGCTGCTCCGCGTCCCGATCCGGAAGGGGAACGTCACCGCGGCCTTCGCCGAGGCCGACATCGTCCTCGACGGCGCCTTCACCACCTCGTGGCAGGAGCACGCCTACCTCCAGCCGGACGCCGGCGTCGCCTGGGTCGACGACGACGGCCGTGTCGTCGTCGAGTCCGCCGGGCAGTGGCTGCACGAGGACCGCAAGCAGATCGCCCAGATCCTCGGCCTGCCGCAGGATCAGGTCGTCGTCCGCTACGCCGCGATCGGCGGCGCGTTCGGCGGCCGCGAGGACCTCGCGGTGCAGCACCTGCTGGCCCTCGCCGCCTGGACCCTGAAGCGGCCGGTGGCGATGGTCTGGGATCGCACCGAGTCGATCCTCGCCCACCACAAGCGGCACCCGGTGCGGATCGAGTGCCGCTGGGGCGCCAAGCGGGACGGCACCGTCACCGCGGTCGAGGCCGCGGTCTGGGCCGACGGCGGCGCCTACGCCTCGACCTCGGCCGAGGTGACCAAGGTCGCCGCCCTCTTCGCCAGCGGCCCGTACCAAGTGGCGAACATCGCGGTCGTCGGCCACGCCGTCTACACCAACAACGTCCCCGCCGGGGCGTTCCGCGGCTTCGGCGCGCCGCAGGCCCACTTCGCGGCCGAGGTGATGGTCACCCGCCTCGCCCACGCCCTCGGCCTCGACCCGGTCGACGTCCGCCGCCGCAACCTCTACCGCGAGGGAGGGATCGAGCCGACCCGGAACGTCCTGCCGGAGGGGGTCAGCGCCGTCCCCGTCCTCGAGCGCTGCGTCGAGGAGATGGCGGCCCGCGGCTGGCGGAAGCACCCGCCGGCCCGACCCCATCTCCGTCGCGGCATCGGCGTTGCCTCCGGGATCAAGAACGTCGGCTACTCGTTCGGCTTCCCGGAGCAGAGCACGGCCACGGTCGAACTGGCCGGGCGCGGCGAGCCGGAGCGGGCGGTCGTCCGCATCGGCGCGGCCGACGTCGGCCAGGGCACCCACCTCGCCCTGCGCCAGATCGCCGCCGAGACGCTCGCCCTGCCGTTCGAGCAGGTGACGATGGTCACCGACGACTCGGCGGAGGCCCCCAACGCCGGAAGCGCCTCGGCCTCCCGCCTGACCCTGATGGCCGGCCGCGCCGTCCACGACGCCGCCCTCGCTGCGCTCAAGGAGTACGGGGCCAGCGACGACCCGCAGGTCTCCGCCACGGTCACCTTCCGGCCGAAGACGACGACGATGCTCGACGACGACGGCTCCGGCATCCCGAACTACTGCTACGGCTACGCCGCGCAGGCAGTGGAGGTCGAGGTCAACACCCTGACCGGGCAGGTCCGCGTCCTCCGCGTCATCTCGGTCCACGACGTCGGCCGCGCGATCAACATCCAACAGGTCGAGGGGCAGATCGAGGGCTGCCTCGCGCAGGCGATCGGCTACGCCCTGCAAGAGGAACTGCGGGTCCGCGACGGCGTCATCCAGACCTCGAACTTCACGACCTACCTGCTGCCGACCGCGCTCGACCTGCCGGAGGAGATCGTCCCGGTCGTCATGGAACTGGCCGACCCGCACGGCCCGTTCGGCGCGCGCGGCGTCGCCGAGATGCCGCTGGTCCCCTTCCTCCCGGCCGTCGCCATCGCCATCCACGACGCCACCGGCGTCTGGCTGACCGACCAGCCGTTCACGGCGGAACGAGTGCTGGCGGCGCTGGGGGGGATGGCATCGGGCTGAGAAACGGAGGCTAGCCGCCGCCCGCACCAACCGCCATCATGTCACCCAGATGGCACCGTTCTGGCGCACCGCTCGTTTCCGAGAGCGAACGGAGGGCCCCCAATGCGCGCACCCCGACCGACCGGCCGCTGCGAGTCCTCATTGGCATCCCGACCGCCGTCGCCCTGTTCTCAACCGGCTGGCTGCTCGTCGGCACGCTCGACTTCCGGAGCCGGTGGGAGACGGCCAGCGCCACCGAATCGAGGGTCGGCGGGTACGAGTACGACCACTTCCTCAGTTGGGGCGGCGAGGCGATGGGCCCCGGGCTGGTCGCCCTTGCCCTGCTCACCTTGCTCGCCCGCGGCCTCCTGCGCGGGCCGTCGCCGACCCCCGCTTGGGCGTTGCGCCAATCGCTTGCCGCCGTTCTGGCCGCGACCGCGCTTGGCCTTGCCTCGCGCCTCGCCGACCGCTACCACGCCTCGATTGCCGTCGTCCCGGGCGGCCCGGACGCCACCGCCCACATCGCCGGCGGCTTGGCCGTCGTCACGCGGGCCGGGCTGGTCGGCGCGGTTGCCGCGCTCGCCGCTGCGCCCCTGCTCGTCCTCGCGGCATTCTGGCGTCGGGGGCTGCCCGCCCGCGTCCGCCACACGTCGACACCGCCCGCCCCCATCCGCTAGCCTGCCTCATCGCCACGACACGACGACGAGGGAGGAACCCGGATGCTGAAGATCACTGTCGCCGGCCACACGTTCCTGGCGCGGGAGGAGACGGAGGCGGCCCCGCGCACCTGCGCCGCCTTCGCCAAGCTGCTCCCCTTCCGCCAGATGCTGATCCAGGCCCGCTGGAGCGGCGAGTCCGACTGGGTGCCGCTGGGGGACCTCGACGTCGGCATCGGCGTCGAGAACGCGACCAGCTACCCGGCCCCCGGCGAGATCCTCCTCTACCCCGGCGGCTACAGCGAGACCGAGATCCTCTTCCCCTACGGCGCGACCTGCTTCGCCAGCAAGCTCGGCCAGCTCGCCGGCAACCACTTCCTGACCATCGTCGAGGGGAACGACGCCGGCCAGCTGAAGGAGGTCGGCCGCCGGATTCTCTGGGAGGGCGCGCAGGAAATCCTCTTCGAACGCGCCGACTGAGTCCATCGCGCCGGACTCGAACCTTGTCGGGGGCGCGGCGCGCCGGCGTGCGCCGCGCCCCCGCGTTTCACTCCCCGAGAACGCGCGGGCGCGTCAGACGCCGAACGGGAACGTCTCGGGCAGTTCCTCCGGCGTCTCCCAGCCGGCGTCCGGGTCGAGCGGCTGCAACGCGGTCGTCGTGTCGAAGTGGAGCACCGCGTCGAACTGGTCGGCCATCCGGGCCGCGAAGTAGTGGCTGAACCGCTCCGTCTCCGGCCGGTAGATGACGCCGATCGCCCGTTCGAGCCGCGTCTCGCGCAGGATCTCGGCGGCGTCGCCGCCACCGCGCAGCGGCAGCAGGAAGTCGGGCGACGCCGCGGCCGCGGCGTGGAGCAACGCCTCGTGGCTCTCGGCGAGGGCCGGCCGCACCCGCCGCTTCCGCGCCGGCTCATCCCAGTTGCTGGCCGCGGTGACGGTCCCGGTGTACGTCGTCGCGCCGACGAGCCGGGCAGCGGCCCCGTGCCGCTCCCGCACCAGCTGGCCGAGATTCCACTCTCCCTCGGCCAGCATCGCGGTGGCCCGCGCGTCGCCGAGGTGGGAGTTGTGCGCCCAGACGACGACCTTCGCCGACCGCCCCAGCCGCTCGAGGTGCGCGGCCAGCGCGTCGAGCGTCTCGGCCATGTGCTGGTCGCGCAGGTTCCACGACGGAATCCGGCCGTGGTACATCGACCGGTAGTAGGCCTCGGCGTTGCGCGCCAAGTGGGCGTTCTGCGTCGCGAAGAAGAGTTCGTCCGCCTCGGCCGGCCCGGCCCGGCCCGTCGGGTCGGCCCTGCGCCGCTGCAAGTCGACCAACTGGCCGACCGCCTCGTTCTCGCACGACTCGGCGTAGCCGAGCGCCGTCGCGTAGCCGTAGACCTGCGGGTCGTCGCCGAAGTGGTCGAAGCAGGCGTACCGGGCCCGGGCTCGGGCCGCCGCCGCCGGGTCAACCTTGTCGAGGTAGCCGACGACGGCGTCCATCGACGTCCGCAGGCTGTAGAGGTCGAGGCCGTAGAAGCCGACTTTCCGCTCCTCGGCCGCCTCCCGGTCGTTGTGGTCGCGCAGCCAGTCCACGAAGTCGAGGACGTCGGCGTTGCGCCACATCCAGCGGGGGAAGCGCTGGAAGTCGCCGAGCGCGGCCGCCGCGTCGGCGTCGTCGCTGGCGCCCCGCACGAAGCGGTTGACGCGGTAGGCGTCGGGCCAGTCAGCCTCCGCCGCGACCGCCCCGAAGCCGTGCTCCTCGATCAGGCGGCGGGTGACGCGGGCGCGCTCGCGGTAGAACTCGTGGGTCCCGTGCGACGCCTCGCCGATCAGGACGAAGCGCGCCTCCCCGACCATGTCGAGCAGGCGGTCGTAGTCGGCCGCCCCACCGAGCAGCGGCACCGCCGCCGCGGCCAAACGTCCGGCTTCCGAGCGCGCCACCGCCGTGACCGGGCGCGCCGCGACCGGCCGAGGCCGCTCGACGGCGTGCCGCAGCGCCTCCTGCACTTCGGCGTCGCTGGTCGGTGAGAAGTCGTCGTACCACGCGCCGACGGCGTGGAACGGCTCCGGCGTCTCGGCGCAGACCACCGCGTCGGCGCTGTCGCGCAGGCTCGCACAGACGTCGCGGGAGCCGACCGGCACCGCCGCCACCACCTCCCTCGGCCGGAGCTGGCGCAGTGCCCGCGCCGCCGCGCGCATCGTCGCGCCCGTCGCCAGCCCGTCGTCGACGAGGATGACGGTGCGGCCGGCCACCGCCGGTGGCGGCGCGCTGCCGCGGTAGAGCCGCTCGCGGCGGGCCAGTTCCCGGCGCTCGCTCGCCTCGACGGCGTCGATCACCTCGGGCGGCACGCCGAGCGGGCCGACCACGTCGTCGTTCAGAACGCGGATTCCGCCCGAGGCGATCGCCCCCATCGCAAGTTCCTCGTGCCCCGGCACGCCGAGCTTGCGGACGAGGAAGGCGTCGAGCGGCGCGTCGAGCGCGGCCGCCACCTCGGCCGCGACCGGCACGCCCCCGCGCGGCAGCCCGAGGACGACCACGCCCGGGCGGCCGGCGTACGCACGGAGGCGATCGGCGAGCTGGCGCCCGGCATCGAGCCGGTCGCGGAACGGCAACGGCATGGCTGGTCACCCCCCGATTGCCGCGCCCGAAGGGCGGCGCGACGCTGCGGCGCGTCCGCGGCACGCCGCGGGGCCCCGCACTCGGCTTACGTCGTTCCGACGACGACGGATCAACGGTCGACGGGCAGCCGCTGGTCGTGCCGGAGCATCGGCGCGAACAGGTCGCCGACCGCCTGCACCCGCGCCGGCATCGTCCGCAGCGTGAAGTCCGCGGGCCGGACCCGGCCGGCGGCGACCTCCTCCCACGTCAGCGGGGCCGACACCGGCGCGCCCGCCACCGCCCGCACGCCGTAGGCGGCGGCCATGCTGCGGGCGATGCTGTTCTGGGCGTAGTCGACCGCGACGAGCCGGCCGCGGTGCGTCGCGCCACGCGCCTCGGTCACCTCGTCCGGCGCGGCCGCCGCCAAGTCCAGGGCCACGCCCTTGACCCACGCCCGCACCGCGTCGAAGCGATGGCCGGGCGCCAACGGCACATGAACGTGGAGGCCGCTCCGACCGCTCGTCTTGGCGCACGCCCGCAAGCCGAGGCCGTTCAGCACGTCTCGAAGCCGGAGCCCGACCGCCAGCACCTGCTCGAACGGCGTCTCGTCGCCGGGGTCGAGGTCGAAGACGGCTTGGTCCGGCTCGGCGAGGTCCGGCTCGCGCGAACTCCAGGCGTGCAGTTCGAGATAGCCTCGGTTCGCCAGCCAGACGAGATCGGCCGCTTCGTCGGCCAGCGGCACGTGGATCGTCCGTCCCGTCTCCGCCGGGGTGTAGGCGGCCCGGGCCAGCCACTCCGGGGCGTCATCCGGCAAGTCGCGCTGGTAGAAGGACCGACCGGCGATGTCGTCGGGGTAGACGCGGAGCGTGAGCGGCCGCCCGGCAAGGTGCGGCAGCATCGTCGGGGCGATGGCTTGCAGGTAGTCGAGCAAGTCGCCCTTGGTCAGCCCGTCCTCCGGCCAGACGAGCTTGCCGAGGTTCGAGACGCGCACGTCGCGCTCGCCGACGTGCCACGTCGCGGAATCGTGCTCAGGCATGGCAACCTCCCGCCGCTCGGGCGCGCGAACTGTTGCGGCGCGCGCCCGGTCTCGTCCCACGATCCCAGACCCTGCCGCCAAGGACAACACCCGGGGCGCGGAACGCAGCCGGCCACCGCGGCCGACCATCTGCGCCGGCCCCTCTCCCTCGGACCCGCCTGACAAGGGGGAGGTCTCCGTCGGGAAGCGGCCGCGCCGCGGCAACCCGGGGGTTCGGGGGAGGGCTTGGCCCTCCCCCAACTCATGTGCTCCCCCTCTCCCGCCGCCGCGGGAGAGGGGGCTGGGGGGTGAGGGCGGTCCCGGCAGGCCCGGCCGCGAGATGCGGCTGCCGCTTCCCAGCCGAAACCTCCCCTTGTCGGGGGGCACGGGGCCGCGCGCCATTCACGGCAACACTGCT
>JBDHWC010000070.1:0-12878 GCA_039809985.1 Thermomicrobiales bacterium
CTGGTGGCGCTGGCGCGTGCCGCCGGAGTGCTGGTCGCCGAGGACGAGGGGCACGTCGCGCGGCTCGCGCTCGGCCCCGGCTTCCGCGAGTGGCGCGCCCGGTCGTTCCCGGAGCTGACCGCGGAGCTGCGGGAGCGCTGGGCCGCGGAGCCGGCGTGGTTCGAAGGCGTGGCGGACGGCAGGGTCGAGGTCCGCGGCGTCGACTGGCCCGGTGCCCGGGCGAGGCTGCTCGACCTGCTCGCGGCCGAGGCGGCCGGGCTTGTGCCGGGAGCGTGGTTCACGCTCGAGAGCGTCGCCGCGCGACTGGCCGACCTCGACCCCGACCTGCTCGGCACGACGTTCACCGCCGCCACCGCGCGCGTCGCCGGCGACGTCGGCGCGGGCGGCAGCGAGGGGGAGGCGCGGCGGGCCGCCATCGCCGACGTGGTCGCGGTCGAGCTGGAGGGGCCGCTCCGCTGGTTCGGGATCGTCGAGACGGGCGAACTGCCGGGCCGGGCGACGGTGGTGCGTCGCCCCCCGGTGGAGTCGGTCTCGGCGACGGACCCGGTGCCCGACCCCGCCGCCCCGGCCATCACCGCCGACGAGGCGGGGGAACTGGCACTGCGGCAGCCGTCGCCGACCCGTGTCTGGTCGCTCCTCACCTTCGCCGAGCCGGAGGAGCTCGGCCCGGTCTGCCGGTTCCGGCTGAGCGCGGCCTCGGTCGGGCGGGCGCTGGACGGCGGCTTCGACGCCGCGCAGGTGTCGACCTTCCTCCGGCGGGAAACCCGCGGCAGCTTGCCGGCGGCGGCGGAGGCGCGGATCGACGACTGGGCGCGCGCGCACCGGCGGGTGCGATTGAGCCGGGCGGTGCTCCTCGCGCCGGACGACGAGGCGCAGCAGGCGACGCTGGCCGAGCTGCTCGACCGGCACGGCGTCGCGGTTCGGGACCTCGGCCCGGACGGCTTGCTGGCCGACCTGGCCGACGGCGACGGCGCGCCCGGCGAGCGCGAGATCGAGGCGCTGCTGCGGGAGCACGGGTTCCACCCGCAGTGGCGGCGCGGTCGCCCGCGCTGAGCGGGGCGCCGGGCGCGCTCCCTGTGCGACCGGACCGTTCCCGCGTACCATCCGTGGCAGCGGACCACATGGTTGCTCGGAGGGGACGATGCCGCAGGGGGGATCGGAAGCAGGGGCGGGGAAGCGCAGCCCAACGTGGCTCCCCGTGTTCTTCGCCCTGCTCGCCGTGGTGCTCGGGGTGGCGGCGGTGGTCACCGGCGTCCGCGAGCGCGAGCGGCAGGCGATGCTGCCGACGCCGGCCTCGCAGTCGGGCGCCTACACCGCGATCAACGTGCTGGACGCGCTGCGGGCCCAGGGGCTGACCGCCGACTTCGGCAAGCGCGGCGTGCCGGCGGTGAAGATGCCGGTGCCGGGGCAGGAGCTGATCGTCAACGGCGTGCCCGCCTACGCCTTCTTGTTCGAAGGGGCGGAGGTGGCCCAGGAGAGCGCGGCAAAGCCGGAGGCCGCGGCGGCCCTGCCGCCGGACGCGACCCCGGTGGCGGGGGGGCCGCTGGTGGTGCAGGGAAGCAACGTGGTGCTCGTCCTGAACGGCGGGGACGACGCGCTGCGGCAAAAGGTGACCGCCGCCGTCCGCAGCCTGACATGACCGACCGGGAACCGCCGCGCGAGCCGACGCTGGCCGACGCCGACCCGGAGCAGGGGCGGATCGGCTACGGGCGACGCAGTCGCTTCAGCCCCCTGCTGCTCGGCATCCTGCTGATCGTCGCCATCGTCGCGCTCTGGCTGTTCGGGCGAGGCGGCGCGGCCCCGTCCGACGCGCCGGCGGGGCTGCGCGGCGACCCCGCCCCGAACGTGACCCTGACGCTGCTCGACGGCACGCCGCTGCGGCTGGCCGACCTGCGGGGCAAGGTGGTGGTCCTCAACTTCTGGGCGTCGTGGTGCGGGCCCTGCAAGAGCGAGATGCCGTTGTTCGAGGAGACGGCGCGGGCGGCGGCGGCCGACGGCGCGCCGGTCGCGGTGGTCGGGGTCGGGGTCCGCACCGACAACGACGCCGACGCCCGGGCCCTCGTCCGCCAGCTCGGGCTGACCTACCCGGTCGGGCGCGACGACGCCACCGACCAGCCGGGGCTGGGTCCGATTCAGCGGGCGTTCGGCATCCCGGAGGCGTACCCGGCGACGGTCTTCATCCGGCCGGACGGCACGGTCGACCGGCTGCAGCTCGGGCCGCTGACCGCCGAGCAGCTCCGCTGGTCGATCGAGCAGGCCGCCGCGTAGCGAGCCGCCCCCGGCGGGGATTGACAACCGGTTGCCGCGGGTGTATGAGGAAGGTGGCAGCAGCCCCCATCGGCAGCGGCGACGCCGCTCCACCGGACGGACCGGACGGGGAACCTCCCGACAGCGCGGGCGTCGCGAACGGTGGCTGGAGCCGGAAGGAGTTCGCCATGATCGCGGACCGAGTCCGGTATGGAGTGTGGCAAGTTGACACGTCACGCCCCGAGTCCTGCGGGGCTGACAACGGCTGACCTTCCGCCACTGCCGGCGCGCGGCAACGCCGCCGCCCCTGGGGCGTGAACCGTCCCGATTCGGGAATGACAGCCTCGACGACAGGACGTTCCGAGCACGACCAACCAAAGCAGAAACAGCGAGGCCGCCCCGACACCGGGGCGGCCTCCTCTTTGTCCGCGTCTCGGCGCGGGGCGCGCCGCGCTAGCTGCTGGCGGCTGGCGAGGCGGCCGGCGTGCCAGCCGGGGCCGCAGCCTTCGAGAAGGTGATGACGCTGTCGATCTTCGGCGTGCCGTTGTCGTCCTTGAGGACCAGCAGCAGCGTCTGGGGGCCGCGAACCGGGCCCGTCGGATCGTTCAGGGCGACCATCGTCGCGTAGTAGCCGCCGCCCGCGTCCGAGATGTTGGTGACGGCGAAGAGGCGGATCGCGTTGTCGGCGGTGCGCGCGGTCGGCTCCTTGCCGAGATACTCCTTGAAGGCGTTGGCGGCGTCGGGGGTGGCGACGTTGCCGCCGTAGAAGAGCCGCTGGCCCTCGGCCGTCAGGAAGTTCGCGGCGCGCAGCGGGTCGTTCGCGTTCAGGCAGGAGAGGAAGCCGCGCACGGTGTCGGCGATGGCGGCCTTGGTCGCGCCGGTGGCCGGCTCCCCGAGCGGGACTTGGAACTTGAAGCCGGACTCGGCCGGCTGGCCGCTCGCCGCCGCGATCAGCGCGTCGGCGGTGACCGCGTCGCCGGTGCACATCTTGGCGTTGATGCTGCGGGTGTTCCCCGTGTCGTCGGGGCTGGGCGTGGCGTCCTGGGCGAGCGCGCTGCCCGCGAAGAGCATCGCCGCGACGGGAACTGTCGCGATCAGGCCGAGTCGGCGCATGTTTGACCTCCGTGCCGCCGTGTCCGGACAGGCCGACGCCTGCCCGCCGGATGGTAGTCCTTCGCGACCCCGGCTGACGAGGCGACAGGGTGGCTCGGGTCAACGCGACGGGCGGCCGTGCCCGGGACGCAGAGGTCGGTTGGCGACAGGGCTTGGGTCCGAGGGGTTCACGGCTGAACTCCCGGCCAGCGGCGACTGGTGGCTGCCGCCTTCCCGGGGGGGTGGGTCAGCGGCGTGGAATCGCGGCCGACCGGGAGTTGCCGTCCGAGGACGTTGTCGTCTCGGCTCACCTAGTTTGCAGCGAAATCGTGATGATTGCGTGAAAAGCATTCGCTGACACATGATGATTCAGTGAAAATTTATTGAGATCGCTCCCCGGACGCTCGGGATTGGCCCGATCGATCCGGCCACCGCGCCGGTTCCCCGGCCGTCGCGTGGGCGGCACGGATGGCGCGACCCCTGTCGCGCGGCTCATGTCAGTAGGCCAGACGGTGCAGCGCGCGGGTGAGCACCTCGATCCCGGCGGCGGCGTCCTCGGCGGTGGTCAGCTCCTCCGGCGCGTGGCTGATGCCGCCGCGGCTGCGGACGAAGAGCATCGCCACCGGGCAGACCGCGGCGAACTGCATCGCGTCGTGGACCGCGCCGCTCGCCGTCGTCAGGTGGGGGATGCCCGCCTCCGTCGCCGCCGCGTCGAGCGTGGCGACGAGGCTCGGGTCGCACGGGCACGGCACGCGGTCGCTGTCGACCCGCACCGCGAGCTCGAGGTCGCGCCGGGCGGCGACCTCGGCCCAGAGCCCCTCGTGCCGGGCGAGCAGCCGCTCGAGCTGGGCCGGGTCCGGGTGGCGGGCGTCGACCGTGAAGGCGACGCGCTCCGGGACGACGGCGCGGCCGTTCGGCTCGACCACCATCCGGCCGACGGTGGTGACGGCAGGGCGGCCCATCCGGGCGGCGGTGGCGAGGACGCCGGAGACGATCTCGGCCGCGCCGCCCATCGGGTCGCGGCGGAGGTCCATCGGCGTGGTGCCGGCGTGGTTCGCCTCGCCGCGCAGCTCCAGCCAGTACTGGCGGTAGCCGGTGATCCGGTCGACGACGGCGACGGGGAGGTCGGCCTGGTCGAGCAGGGGCCCCTGCTCGATGTGGAGTTCGACGAAGGCGGCGAGGTCGTCCCGCTTCGCGCTCGGCAGGTCGGCCGGGTCGAGCCCGATGTTGTGCATCACCTCGGCCATGGTCGGTCCGTCGGCGGCGCGCATCCGCTCCGCCTCGCCGGGGTGGATCGCGCCGGTGACGGCACGGCTGCCCCAGAAGTTGGTGCGGGCGAAGCGGGAGGCCTCCTCCTCGGCGAGGGAGACGGCGGCGAGCGAGCGGCGGGGCGGGCCGTGCCGTTGCCGCAGGTCGCGCAGGGCGACCAGCGCGGCGACGACCCCGAGCGCGCCGTCGAAGCGGCCACCGGGCTTCTGGGAGTCGATGTGCGAGCCGGTGACGATCACCTTGCCGTCCGGCTCGGTGCCGTCGAGGGTGCCCCAGACGTTGCCGGCGGCGTCGCGCTCGACCCGGAGGCCGGCGTCGGCGAACCATGCCGCCACGTGGTCTTGGGCGGCGACCCATTCCGGGGTGTAGACGAGGCGGCTGACGCCGGTCTCGCCGACCGCGCCGTGGTGGGCGAGGGCGTCGAGCAGTTCGGCGACGTCGTGCGGGTCGGTCATGGTCGCAGGCGGTCCTCGCTGGTCTCGGCGGCTCGGCGGGCGGTTCCGCCGGGCACCGGCTTCTGGTCAGGGGGGCGCGGGGCGGGCCCCGGCCCGGCGGTCATGCCGCGCCCCGCGGCAGGTACCGGCCGGAGCCGGGCGCGGCCGGGACGCGCGCCGCCCCGTCCTTGGCGTCGTCGTAGATCGTCTCGCCGCGGCGCAGCGTGCGCCGGACGCGGCCGGTGACGGCCATTCCCTCATAGGGGGTCCACGGCTGGCGGTGGAGGATGTCCTCGACCCGGACCGTCCAGCGGGCGGCGGGGTCGAGCAGGACGAGGTCCGCGTCGTGGCCGGGGGCGAGCACCCCCTTGCGCCGGTCGAGGCCGAAGACGCGGGCCGGGTTGCGGCTGAGCAGGTCGGCGAAGCGCTCGGGGGCCATGCCGCGCTCGACCACCGCCGCGCCCCAGAGGAGCGGCAGCATCGTCTGCACCCCGGCGAGACCGAGCGGGGCCTCGAAGATGTCGGCCGAACCGGCCTCCTTGCTCGCCGGGGTGAAGGCGCAGTGGTCGGAGCCGATCAGGTCGATCGTGCCGTCGAGCAGGTAGGGCCAGATCGCCGCCACCTCGGCCGGGTCGCGCAGCGCCGGGGCGCAGCGGGCGAAGCCGGCCCGCCGCTCGAGGCAGCCGGTGTCGAGCACGAGGTACTGCGGGCAGGTCTCGCAGGTGACGGGCACGCCGCGCCCCTTCGCCGTCTTGATCAGGGCCAGCGCGCCGGCGGAGGCGACGTGGCAGACGTGGACGTGGCAGCCGGTCGCCTCGGCCAGCGTCAGGGCGAGGGCGACCGCGACGGTCTCGACCAGCGGCGGCCGACTCTCGGCGTGGGCGAGCGGGTCCGTGCGGCCCGCCGCGCGCAGCCGTTCGACGCCGGCCTTCATCAGGTCGTCGTCCTCGGCGTGGAGGCCGTAGGGGAGGCCGAGTTCGGCGATGACGGTCATCGCCTCCAGCAGGTGGGCGCTGGTGACGGCCGGGAAGAACGGGCTGGAGGAGGCCATGAAGCTCTTGAACGCGGCCGCGCCGCCGGCAGCCATGGCCCGCAGGTCGTCGGCGGTCTGGCCGTGCTGCATCGTGACGCCGCCCCAGAGGGCCATGTCGACGATCGCGTGGCGGCGGACGAGGGCGATCTTCTCGTCGAGCAGGGCGCGGCTGAAGGTGGTCGGCCGCGCCTGCGGCATCTCGACCACGGTGGTGATGCCGCCGGCCGCCGCGGCCCGGCCCCCGGTCTCGAACCCCTCGAGCGGGATCGGGTCCGGTTCCTCGAAGTGGGTGTGGGCGTCGATGCCGCCGGGGAGGACGAGGAGGCCGGTGGCGTCGATCCGCTCCTCGGCCGTCGCCGCGTGCTCGCTGGCGTCGGCGGCGAGGGCCGCGATCCGGCCGTCGCTTAGCACGAGGTCGGCCCGGACCACGCCGCCCGGCAGCACGACCTGCCCGCCCTCGACCGTGGTGACGCCGCCCATCGCCCTGCTCCCTTCGCGGACCCGTCCGCGTTCTCGCGACCGGAGCGTAGCACGGCGCGCGCCCCGGCCCGATGCTAGCGTTGCAGGTCGATTCCGAACGAGGCGCGAGCGGCACGTGGAGGAGCGCGGGATGACGGCGAACGGCGAGCGACTGGCGGGGCGGCGGGCGATCGTGACCGGGGCCGGGCACGGGATCGGGCGGGCGACCGCGCTGCGCCTCGCGGCCGAGGGGGCGCGGGTGGCGGTGCTTGACGTCGACGCGACGGCGGGGGAGGGCACGGCCGCCGCGATCCGCGCGGCAGGCGGCGAGGCGATGTCCCGCGGTTGCGACGTGGCCGACCCGGTGTCGGTGGCGGCCGCGGTGTCCGACGTCGTCGCCGCGTTCGGCGGGCTCGACATCCTCGTCAACAACGCCGGCATCCCCGGCCCGCTCGGGTTGGCCGCCGACCTCGACCCGGCGGACTGGGCGCGGGTGATCGCCGTCAACCTGAGCGGCGTCTTCCATTGCGCCAAGCACACCCTGCCGCACCTCGAGGCGTCGGGGCGGGGGGCGATGGTCAACCTCGCCTCCACCTTCGGCATGGTCGGGGCGCACGGCACGCCCGCCTACGGCGCGTCCAAGGCGGGGGTGATCGGCCTCACCCGGCAGTTGGCGGTCGACTACGCGCCGCGCGGGGTGCGGGTCAACGCGGTCAGCCCCGGCTACGTCGACAACGACATGGACCGCCGCCGCTCGCGGATGACGCCGGAGGACGCCGCGGCGGCGGCGGCCGAACGGCAGCGCGCCGCCGAGCTGCAGCCGCTCGGGCGGCAGTGCGACCCGGCCGAGGTCGCGGCCGGGATCGCCTTCCTCGTTTCGGACGACGCCTCGTTCATGACCGGCGCGGTGGTCCCGGTCGACGGCGGCTGCACGGCGCACTTCAACCTCGGCCGGCGGTAGGTTCTCTGGGGACTGGGGACTGGGGACCGGGGACCGGGGACTGGAGGTGAACCGTGTGGGCTTGGGCGTGCCCGAAGGGCCTTCAGCGGTCCGGGGCGCGATCAACTCGCTCCCCTGAACCCGCAGGGGCATCTCCGGGGTAGCGACCGTGCGGCGGCGACCCGGGGTGGGGAGAAGGGCTTGGCTCTCACCCCCGGCCGGACAGGCGCGGCTGCCGCTTCCCATCGGACACCTTCCGTTGGTGGACCTCCTCCCCGAACCGGGGCTTCGCGGATGGCGGGGCGGACCCGAAACGGCCGACTGGCACGGTCTCCGTTCCGACCGAAGCCTTCTGTTGGCACGCTGCTAGTAACGGCGCTGCTTGTCCAGCACCGGGCTCATCTGGTCGACCTCGCCGTCGAGCCAGTGGCGGAGGTTGCGGACGAAGATGTCGGTGATCAGCCCGTTCTCGGCGTCGGAGGTGCTGGCCGAGTGGGGGCAGACGATCACGTTCGGCAGGTCCCAGAAGGGGGAGTCGGCGGCGGGCGGCTCCTGCCGGAAGACGTCGAGGGCGGCGAGGCCGATCCGGCCCTCGCGCAGGGCCTCGACCAGCGCGTCCTCGTCGACCAGCGCGCCGCGGCCGATGTTGACGAAGACGACGCCCGGTTTCAGGGCCGCGATCGCGGCCCGGTCGATCAGGTTCTCCGTCTCCGGCGTGTGCGGGGCGCAGACGACGACGCAGTCGGCCTCCGCCAGCATGGCGGCCAGTTCGGCGCGCGGGAAGAGCCGGTCGACGCCGAGCGCGGCGGCACGGTCCGGGTCGTGGCTGCGGCCGGTGGCCCAGACGCGCATGCCGAAGGCGTGGGCGAGGCGGGCGATCTCCCGGCCGATGCGGCCGGGGCCGACGATCGCCATCGTCTTGCCGCGCAGGTCGGTGCCGTGGAAGCGGACCCAGCGGCGGGCCCGCTGGTCCTCGGCCAGCAGGCCGAACTGCTTGACGTGGTGGAGGAGGGCGGCGAAGACGAACTCGGCCAAGGGGGTGGCGTGGACGCCGCTGGCGGTGGTGACGATCAGGTCGCTGTCGGCGAGGCCGAGCCGGGCGACGAGCGGTCCGACCCCGGCCGAGGTGGTCTGCACCCAGCGCAGGTTCGGCGAGAGGGCGAGCGGCGGCTCCCCCTCGGCCAGCGAGAAGTCGAGGAGGACGTCGGCCCGCCGCAGCATCGCCCGCCACTCGGCGTCCTGCGCCGGCGTGCGGCGGAAGGCGGGGTCGCCGTGGTCGGCGACGTAGCGCGGGCTCGGCATCAGGTCGGGGCGGTAGAGCACGTCGACGCGCTCGGGGTCGACCGCGGCGATCCGGGCGACGTGCTCCGGCTCCAGCGGCGACGAGATCATCACGGTGACGCGGTCGGACATCGAACAGCTCCCCATTTCCCCGGTTGGACGTGGCGGGAGTATCGCCGGGCAGTCGGGTCAGTCGCTCGGTGCGGCGTCGCCCGGCCCGGAGTTGAACGCCGCCAGCAGCCGGCGCGGGGCGCGGACCTGCCAGGCGGCGACCAGCAGGTCGCGCAGCGTCGCCTCGTCGGCGGCCGGCAGCCGGAGCAGTGCGAGCGGCACGCTGTCGTCGTGCGGGGTGGAGAGGAAGAGGTCGGGCTCGGTCAGGCGGCGCACCTCCTTCTCCTACGAGACGACGGCGACCGGGTCGGTCGGCGGCAACGAGGCGAGCGGGTTCCTCAGTTCGAACGCCGTCGCCTGCGGCATCCTGCTGGGCGTGGGCACGATGCCGATCGTCGACGGCGTCAACTCGTTCCCGGACGGCGGGAACGAGCGGAATCCCTGCGACTTCCGGGTGCAGCGCCAGCGCAGGGCGCCACGGGCCCGCGGGTGCGGCGCTCCCCGGCGCGGGCGGCCCGGGCCGCCGAGCCCGACGGCTACCGAGCCGGGACGTACCGCAGCGCCACCGCGCCCGAGGCGAGTTCCTGTCGGCCGACGAGCTTCAGGTCGACGTAGTCGGACAGTCCCGCGAGCAGCGTCGGCCCGTGGCCCGCCAGTCGGGGCTGGACCACGAACTCGTACTCGTCGATCAGTCCCAGTTCCGCCAGCGCCAGCGGGAGCTGCACGCCCCCCACGAACAGGCCCGTTCCCGGCTTCTGCTTCAGCCGCCGAACGGTCTGCTCCAGCTGGTCCGCGCGCACGAGCTCCGCGTTCCAGTCCACATGGTCGAGGGTGCTCGACACGACGTACTTCCGCGCCGCGTCGATCGTCCGGGCGAAGGGGTCGATCTCGTCGGCCGACTCGTCCGTTGGCGCCGGCAGCCGCCACGCGGCTTCCATCATCTCGTAGGTGACCCGGCCGAACAGGAGGCCGTCGGCCCGGCTGAGACTCTCGGCCCAGTACCGGTGCAGTTCCGCGTCCGCGAAGCCGGCACGATGGTCGCAGCACCCGTCCAAGGTGACATTGATGGCGTACCGGAGTGGTCGCATGACGCGAGCGTACCGCGAGGCGCGTCGGTTGGGAAGTCCTGCCGGGAACGTTCGCGCCCGGCCGGGTGCGCCGGGTCGGGATCGACCCAACCGATCACCCGTGCTCGACCCGCGCGCCGTGGGCGACCGGCGCGGCGGAAGCACGAGGGCCGTGGCTTTCGCGGGGTGATGCCCCGGTGGCACCCGCTCGGCGCGCGGGGCCTTCGGGGCAGGGGCCGCCACTCCGGCGCGCGGCCCCGGGCAACTAGCCATGGTCGCGGGTTGAACGCCGGTTCCGTGCCTCCCACGAGGCGGTCGGGCGCGGTGCGGCGGCATGGACAGTCGTCGTTTGGTTGAAACGCACAAGACGGCACGAGTCCAGCAAGGTCGTGCGGTTCTGATCCGAGGTGTTCAGCAAGGAAGGACGGGCGTTATGTGCATAGTGAACAATCATTGCGACGACATTCCGACAGCGTGCACCTAGAGTGCGGGAAGTCGGCTGTCTAGACTCGGGCCATCCCGCTGGGACCCCGGGAAGCGTCCCGCCGCGAACTCGCCTGTCTGCGAGGGGATGGGACCATGGACCAGATCAACTCGGGCGACACCGCGTGGGTGCTGACGTCGGCGGCGCTGGTGATGCTGATGACGCCGGCCCTCGGCTTCTTCTACGGCGGCTTGGTGCAGCGGAAGAACACGCTCTCGACCCTGATGCACTCCTTCTTCATCCTGGCGCTGATCAGCGTCCAGTGGGTGCTGTGGGGGTACTCGCTGGCGTTCGGCACGGACCACCGCGGCCTGATCGGCGGCCTCGACTGGCTCGGCGGGCACGGCGTCGGCATGGCGCCGAACCCGGACTACGCGCCGACGATCCCGCACAACGTCTTCATGATCTTCCAAGGGATGTTCGCGGTGATCACGCCGGCCCTGATCACCGGCGCGTTCGCGGAGCGCAAGCGGTTCAAGGCGTTCGTCGTCTTCTCGCTCCTCTGGGCGACCGTCGTCTACGCGCCGGTGGCCCACTGGGTGTGGGGCGTCGGCGGCTGGATCCGGGCGCTCGGCGCGCTCGACTTCGCGGGCGGCACCGTGGTCCACATCACGTCGGGCATCTCGGCCTTGGTCGCGGCCTCGGTCCTCGGCCGGCGGATCGGCTTCGGCCGGCAGCCGCAGGAGCCGCACAATCTGACCTACACCGTGCTCGGGGCGGGCCTGCTCTGGTTCGGCTGGTTCGGCTTCAACGCCGGCAGCGCGCTCAGGGCGAACGCGCTGGCCGGCAACGCCTTCGTCGTCACCAACACGGCGGCGGCGATGGGCGCCCTGACGTGGATGACGGTCAGCTGGATCCGCCACGGCCACCCGAGCGTGCTGGGGGCGGCGGCCGGCGCGGTGGCCGGCTTGGTCGCGATCACGCCGGCCGCCGGCTTCGTCGACGTCTCGGCCGCGATCACCTTCGGCCTGCTGGCGGGGACCCTCTGCTTCTTCGCGGTCGACCTGTTCAAGAACGTGGTCAAGGTCGACGACGCGCTCGACGTCTTCGCGGTCCACGGCATCGGCGGCATCACCGGCGCGCTGGCGACCGGGCTCTTCGCCCAGACCGTGGTCAACCCGGCCGGCGCGGACGGCTTCCTCTACGGCAACCCGGCCCTCCTCGGCAAGCAGTTCGTCGCCGTCGTCGCCGTCGCGGTGTACGCGGCGGGGATGACGTGGCTGCTGCTGAAGCTGATCGACGCGACGGTCGGGCTGCGGGTGCCGGAGCAGGAGGAAGTGCTCGGCCTCGACCGCACGACTCACGGCGAGGCCGCCTACCAGTTGTGAGGCGCGCGGCCGCGGGCCACGAGACGAGCGAGCCCGGGCGGCCCGCGGGTCCGCTCGGGAGCGAGAGGAGGTCCATCACCATGGAAGTCGTCGCGTTCATCGCCTTCTTCGCCTTGGTTGTCGCATGGCTGGCCGCCCCGTCCGAGGGGCCGACCCGGGGTCTGGCCGCCGCCCCTGCGGACTAGCCTGCGCCCGCCCATTGCCAGATGGGCTGCGAGAACCGCGGGCCGGGTGCGACGTCAATCGCGCCCGGCCCGCCCGGCGTGACCCGCTCAGTTGGTGACGACGATCGATCGCTGCGCGCTCGGTCCCGGTGCCGGGGCCGCGTCAGATGACAGCCAGTAGGTGCCGGGGCCGGTGAAGGCCCAGACGAGTTGCTGCTGGTGGCCGGGCAGGATGCGACCGGTCTCGGCGGCGCGGTCGTCGTCCACCAGCGGCTGGCCCGGCTGGTTCCCGGCCGCGATCGCGAGCAGGGCCGGGGAGCGGCCACCGTTCTCGACGTCGAACTGGTACGTCTGGCCGACCCGGAAGACGGTTTGGCCGGTGGCGAGGGCGGGACCGTCAAGCCGGACCGGGACGATGACCGACGTGCCGGGGGGCGGGCTCGCGTCGGCGATCGCGGCCTCGCGGTCGCCGAGTGCGGTGCCGGAGTGGCTGGCCGCCACCGCCGCCCCGAGGGTGGCGACGAAGGCGACCAGGAAGAGGGAGCGCGGCATTCGGTGCCTCCTCGGGCTGCGGCGTCCCCGGCGGCAGCCGGGCGCGCCGCGCGACGTTCGGGCGCGGGCCAACGGGGGCTTGCCCGTTCTCTAGCAGGCGACGCTGTGAGGACGGTTAGGCCGCGCGGCGCCCCTGCGGCGGCACGGCCCGGCCCTCGTGGGCGACAATGCGCGCGACGTCGTGCCGGCCGGTCCGGCGCACCGACCGACGGGAGGCGCAGCGATGGGGCACACGGGCCACGGGCACGATCACGGGCACGACCACGGAAAGGACCCCGAGGAGCAGGCGGCGCTCGCCCGCGACCTCGCCGGCGAGCTGACCGAGTTGTTCGAGCAGTTCGTGCGCGGCGAGATCGACTTCGCCGAGGTCAGCTTCGCCACCTACGACGTGCTGCAGGATCTCCACGTCGTCGCCAC
>JBDHWC010000071.1:0-12823 GCA_039809985.1 Thermomicrobiales bacterium
GGCTACCAGCCGGAGATCGCCTACTTCGAGTGCCTGCACGAGCTGAAGCTGATCGTCGACCTGATCTACGAGGGCGGCCTCGGCTACATGCGCTACTCGGTCAGCGACACGGCGGAGTACGGCGACTACTACGCCGGCCCGCAGATCATCAACGACGACACGAAGCAGTCGATGCGCGACCTGCTGAAGCGGATCCAGGACGGGGAGTTCGCCCGCGAGTGGATCGCCGAGAACGAGGAGGGCGGTCGCAAGCGCTTCCTCCAGATGCGGCAGGAGCGGGCCGACAGCCGGGTCGAGCTGGTCGGGTCCGAACTGCGGAAGATGATGACGTGGCTGAAGCAGGACCGGCCGGTCGCCAGCGGCGCCGTACCGGGCCGGACGAGCTAGGAGCATCCTGATGAGCGACGCCGAGGTCAGCGTGGCGACGACCGGTCAGCGAGTCGCCAGCACGACGACCGGACCCCGCATCTACGTCTTCGACACCACGCTGCGCGACGGCGAGCAGTCGCCGGGCGCGACGCTCACCGCCGACGAGAAGCTGGTGGTGGCCGACGCGCTGGTCGAGCTCGGCGTCGACATCATCGAGGCGGGGTTCCCGGCGGCGTCGCCGGGCGACTTCGAGGCCGTGCGCAACATCGCCCAGCGGGCGAAGGGCGTCTCGGTGGCCGGGCTGGCCCGCGCAAACAAGGGGGACATCGAGCGGGCGGCGGAGGCGGTTCGCCGCTCCGACGCCCCGCGCATCCACACCTTCATCGCCACCTCCGACATCCACCTCGAGCACAAGCTGCGGATGACGCGGGACGAGGTGCTCGACCGGGTGGAGGCGATGGTCGCGCTCGCCAAGTCGTTCATCAGCGACGTCGAGTTCTCGGCCGAGGACGCGACCCGATCGGACTGGGACTTTCTGGTCGAGGTCTTCGGGCGGGCGATCAAGGCCGGGGCGACGACGCTGAACGTGCCGGACACGGTCGGCTACACGACGCCGCTGGAGTACGTGGCGCTGATCGAGCACCTCAAAGCCCACGTGCCGGGGATCGAGCACGCGATCATCTCGGTCCACTGCCACGACGACCTCGGGATGGCGACGGCGAACACGCTGGCGGCGATCCAGGCCGGGGCGCGGCAGATCGAGGTGACGATGAACGGGATCGGCGAGCGGGCCGGCAACACCTCCCTCGAGGAGGCGGTGATGGCCCTCGCCACCCGCGGCGGCCAGTTCGCCGACGGCCACACCCGGGTGCGGACGGAGCGGCTGGTGCCGACCAGCCGGCTGGTCAGCAGCCTGACCGGGATCGTGGTGCAGCCGAACAAGGCGATCGTCGGGGCGAACGCGTTCGCGCACGAGGCGGGCATCCACCAGGACGGGATGCTGAAGAACCGGACCACCTACGAGATCATGAACCCGTCAGACGTGGGCTGGGAGGGGACCTCGCTGGTGCTCGGCAAGCACTCGGGCCGGGCCGGGTTCCGCAGCGCGCTGCAAGACCTCGGGCTGCGGCTCGACGACGAGCAGCTGCAGGAGGCGTACGAGCGCTTCCTGGTCCTCGCCGACCGCAAGAAGCACGTGACCGGGGCCGACCTCGAGGCCTTGGTCAGCAACCAGCTGGAGGCCGCCGGCGAGCAACTGGTGCTCGTCCGCTGGAACGCCAGCATCGGCAGCGGCGGGGCGGCGACGGCGAGCGTCCGGCTGACGCGGGACGGAGCCGAGCTCGTCGGCGACGGCGAGGGGAACGGCGCGGTCAACGCCCTGCTGCAGGCGATCGACAACGCGGTCGGCATCGCCTGTGAGCTGGTCGAGTACCACGTCGAGGCGGTCTCGCCGGGCGAGGACGCCCAAGGCCTCGTGCGGCTCCGGATTCGGACCAAGGACGGTGTCTACACCGGCAACGGGCTGGCGACCGATGTCGTGGAAGCGAGCGCGCGCGCCTACCTCGCGGCGCTGAGCCGGGTGGCGCAGTCGCAGCCGACGCCGATGATTCCGGGGCCGGTCTCGTCCGTCTCGCGCTGGACGTAGGCCGGCAGACGCAGGAGCGACAACACGGTGACAGGCTCATCGACCCCGCGCACCCTGAGCGAGAAGCTGTGGGACGCGCACGTGGTCCGCTCGGCCGAGGGCGAGCCGGACCTGCTCTACATCGACATGCACTTCATCCACGAGGTGACGTCGCCGCAGGCCTTCGACGGCCTGCGGATGGCGGGGCGCAAGGTGCGACGGCCCGACCTGACGGTCGGCACGGCGGACCACAACGTGCCGACCATCGGTCTGGACCTGCCGATCGCGGACCCGATCTCTGCGACGCAGGTCTCGGCCCTGACCAAGAACTGCCGGGAGTTCGGGATCCGGCTCTACCCGATGGCCGACCCCGGGCAGGGGATCGTCCACGTCATCGGGCCGGAACTGGGGATCACCCAGCCGGGGATGACGATGGTCTGCGGCGACAGCCACACTTCCACCCACGGCGCCTTCGGCGCGCTGGCGTGGGGGATCGGCACCAGCGAGGTCGAGCATGTCCTCGCGACCCAGACCGTGCCGGCCAAGCGGCCGAAGACGATGGCGATCACCGTTGACGGCGACCTGCCGGCGGGGAGCACGGCGAAGGACGTGATCCTCGCCATCATCGGCAAGATCGGCACCGGCGGCGGCATCGGCCACACGGTCGAGTACCGCGGCTCGACGATCCGCGCCCTCTCGATGGAGGGACGGATGACGATCTGCAACATGTCGATCGAGGCCGGGGCGCGGGCCGGGATGGTCGCCCCGGACGACACCACCTTCGCCTACGTCGAGGGGCGGCCGCACGCGCCAAAGGGGCGAGCGTGGGAGGCGGCGCTGGACTACTGGCGGACGCTGCCGACCGACGAGGGAGCGACCTTCGCCAAGGAGGTCGTGCTCGACGGCTCGCGGATCACGCCGCACGTCTCGTGGGGGACGAACCCGGGACAGGTGGTGCCGATCGACCAGACGGTGCCCGACCCGGACCAGTTCGAGGACCCGGGGGCCCGCGAGTCGGCGGCCCGGGCCCTGAAGTACATGGCCCTGACCCCCGGCACGCCGATGCGCGAGATCGCGGTCGACGCGGTCTTCATCGGGTCGTGCACGAACAGCCGGATCGAGGACCTGCGACTGGCCGCCTCCGTGGTCGAGGGGCGGAAGGTGCGGGAGGGAATCCGGGCGCTGGTCGTCCCCGGCTCGATGCGGGTTCGGGCACAGGCCGAGGCCGAGGGTCTGGACCAGATCTTCCTCGCCTCCGGTTTCGAGTGGCGGGCGGCGGGGTGCTCGATGTGCCTCGGGATGAACCCCGACCGGCTGACGCCCGGCCAGCGCTGCGCCAGCACGTCGAACCGCAACTTCGAGGGGCGGCAGGGACCGGGGGCGCGCACGCACCTCGTCTCGCCGGCGGTGGCGGCGGCGACGGCGATCACCGGGATGCTGTCGACGCCGGCAGAACTGGGGTAGCCAGATGGAACCGATGCGCAAGCACGTCGGGACGGCGATGCCGCTCAACCGGAGCGACGTCGACACCGACCAGATCATCCCGGCCTCGTGGCTGCGGCGGGTGGAACGGACCGGATTCGGGGAGGGGCTCTTCTCCGAGTGGCGGAAGGACCCGAGCTTCCCGATGAACCAGCCGGAGTACGCGGGGGCGACGGTGATCGTCGCCGGCCCGAACTTCGGCGTCGGCTCGTCGCGGGAGCACGCGGTCTGGGCCCTGATGGACCGCGGGTTCCGGGCGGTGATCTCGCCGCGGTTCGGCGACATCTTCCGCAACAACTCGACGAAGACGGGACTGGTGCCGGTGGTGGTGCCGGCGGAGTTCGCCGAGGAGTTGCTGCTGCAAGTCGAGCGCAACCCGCACCTCGAGATCCACATCGACATCGAGGCGAGGACCGTGTCGGCACCGCAGCTGGAGATGACCGCGACCTTCGAGATGGACGATTCGACCCAGTACCGGCTGATGAACGGGCTCGACGACATCGGCCTGACGATGGAGCAGGTCGACGAAATCTCGGAGTACGAGTCGCACCGGCCGTCGTGGATGCCGCACATCTAGGCCCGCGGTCGGGCAGAATGGACGTCGGACCGCCGCCCGGGCGGCCTGCCGCGCGCAGGGCCCGGGCGGCGCCACGTCGGGACACGCGGAACGGGGCGAGGAATGGGAAGCGCGACCACGGCCGACATCGTGCTGCTGCCGGGCGACGGCGTCGGGCCGGAGGTGATGGCCGAGGCGACGAAGGTGCTGGCGGCGGTCGGCGAACGGTGGGGCCACCGGTTCACGACCGAGACCGCCCTGCTCGGCGGGGCCGCGATCGACGTCCACGGCGTGCCGCTGCGCGACGAGGAGATCGAACGCTGCCGGACTGCCGACGCTCTGCTGCTCGGCGCGGTCGGTGGTCCGAAATGGGACGCGGTCGAGCGGGCGCGGCGACCGGAGCGCGGCCTCCTGCGACTTCGGAAGTCGCTCGGACTGTTCGCCAACCTGCGGCCGACGACGGTGATGCCGGCCCTGCTCGACGCCTGCCCGCTGCGACCCGAGCGCGCGGCAGGGACCGACCTGCTGATCGTGCGGGAACTGACCGGCGGCATCTACTTCGGGCGACCGTCCCGCCAGTGGCGGGAGTGGCGCGGCTGGGCGGCGCTCGACACGATGATCTACCGCCAGCACGAGATCGAGCGGATCGGGCGGCTCGCGTTCGAACTGGCGCAACAGCGGCGCGGCATGGTCGCCAGCGTCGACAAGCAGAACGTGCTGCAAACGTCGCGGCTCTGGCGCACGACGATCGACCGGATCGCGCCCGACTACCCCGATGTGAAACTCGAACACGTGCTGGTCGACGCGATGGCGATGCACCTGATCCGGAACCCTGCGCGGTTCGACGTGATCGTGACCGAGAACCTGTTCGGCGACATCCTGACGGACGAGGCGTCGGTGATCGCCGGGTCGATCGGGATGCTGCCGTCGGCCAGCCTCGGCCCGGTCAGCCGGGAGAGCGGGCGCCGGTTCGGGCTGTACGAGCCGATCCACGGCAGCGCGCCGGACATCGCCGGACAAGGGAAGGCGAACCCGGCCGGGATGATCCTCTCGGTGGCGATGATGCTGCGCACCTCGCTCAGCCTGGACGAGGAGGCGACCGCGGTCGAGCGGGCGGTCGAGGCGGTCGTCGGCCGCGGCGTGCGCACCCCGGACATCGCGACCGGCGCGGTGGCGACGACGAGCGAGTTCGGCGACGCGGTGGTGGCCGAGTTGGCGGTGAATGCTTCGTCGTGACGACGTGTCGCCCCGAGCCCGAGGCTGGGGACGAGCCGAACCGACCTAACCCGAGACTGGTTGCTCACCTCCAGAGTCGATGCGCCCGGGGACGAGATGCTCCCCTCAACCCTTGTCGCCGTTGATTTCGCCTGCCTTGGGAGACTCCCAAGCGGAAGGCGTCGAGTGTGAAGAGCAGGCGTCAAACCCCGTGGTTGGCACAAGCGTGGGACGGTTCCGGTGCGGGAAATGCCCGAGGGAGACGGCTCGGAACGGGTTGGCTTGGCGGGTTTGCTGCTGAAGTCCATCGCGCCTGCGGGCGATGCATTTGCTTCGCCGGTGATCCATCAGGTCAGTCGGTTCGCACTGACATGCGCACCAACCCGCACGCTTAAGGGGACCTCGGCCGCCGAGATGCCGAGCGAGCGGGATTGCGACCCGCACGGCGTTCAACCGATGCCGCCCGTTCGGAGACTGCGACACCAGCCGAGAGCGAGGGGAGAGATGCCGTGGTGCAGGTCCCAGCCCCGGCGAGCGACAGGCTACAGGCACCCGGGCTCGCCGACTCAGCCGCCGAGCGGGATGATGGCGTAGGGGCGGAGCGCGGGGTACGTCTCGGCGGGGTCGAGGGTGACGATCTCGACCGCCTCGATGGTGACCTCCCCGAAGGTCCGGTCGCGGAACGGCTCGATCGCGGCCACCACGTCGGACGGCTGGCCCGTTCCGAGGTAGTGGCCGAGCGTCACGTGCGGCAGGTAGGCGAACGGCGCGGCGCGGGGAATGGCCGAGAGTTCGAAGAGGCGCGTGTGGAGGGCCGAGGTGCTGCCGTCGTCGTGGATCTCGAGAAACGGGGCGTCCTCGAACGAGTTGAGTCCGCCAACCTCGACCCGGTAGGGGCGACGGTCGGCGACGGGGCCGACCGCGCTCTGGGCGAACTCCTCGAGCCGGACCCTCGACAGTTCGTCCGGCCGGCTCGCCTGGTCGACGACGAAGCCGAGTTCCTGCAAGGTGACGTGCAGAAAGTGGTCCGGGTGGAGCCGCAGCCCGGAGAACGCGGCGAGCGACGCCTGGCAGTCGGCGAGGGCCGGTTGCAGCGCGGCGGAGTCGATCCGGAGCAGGGCGAGCGCGAACGGGCCCTCGGCGTTGCGCCAGCGCAACGTGTCGTGCCGCCCGTCGACGAGGGACGGACAGGCGAGAAACCCGCGCCAGATGTCGTCGAAACCGGCGCGCTGGCCCGGCTCCTCGGCAACGATCACCATGCCGCCGGCTACCGCTCGATCCGGAGAACCCGGAAGACCGACTGGCCGCGCGGCGTCTGCACCACGGCCTCGTCCCCGACCTTGCGCCCGAGAAGGGCGCGCCCGACCGGGGACTCGTTCGAGATCAGGCCCGCGGACGGCTTGGCCTCGATCGCGCCGACGATCGTGTAGCGCTCCTCGTCACCCTCGATCTCGACCACGGCGGTGGTGCCGAGCCGCACCTCGCCGGGAGGGCCGGCATCAGGCTCCTCGTCCATGACGACGGCCGTCTGCAGGAGACTCTCGATGTCGCGGATACGCTTCTCGTTCATCGCCTGGTCGTGGCGGGCGGCGTCGTAGGCCGCGTTCTCGCGCAGGTCCCCGTGCGAGCGTGCGTCGGCAATGGCGGCGACGATCTGCGGTCGCTTCACCTCGGTCAGTTCGCGGAGTTCCTCTTTCAGGCGCTCGAGTCCTTCCCGAGTGACCGGCGTCTTCTTGTCCTTGTTCACGATCCCTCCGGCTCCACGCCGCGACACCCGCCCGGCGAACCGGTGCGCGTCCCCGCGACGGCGTCGGCGTGGCGGCGGCTACTCGAACTCGAAGGTGGCTTCGATCTCGACCGCGATCCGGCTCGGCAGCGCGACGAAGCCGACGGCGGAGCGGGTGTGCCGACCCGCGTCGCCCAGCACCTCGACGAGCAGGTCGGAGCAGCCGTTGATGACCTGCGGCTGGCGGTCGAACTCCGGAGCGGAGTTGACCATGCCGAGCACCTTGACCGTCTTGGTGATCCGGTCGAGGTCGCCCAAGGCATCCTTCGCCGTGGCGATGATCTGGAGACCGACCTCGCGCGCGACTTGGTACGCCTCCTCGACCGAGACCTCGGTGTCGACCTTTCCCTTCGGGGAGGCGTCGCTCGGGCCGGTGCCGGAGACGAAGAGGAGGTTGCCGGTGATCTGGTAGCGAACGTAGTTGGCGACCGGGCGAACCGGCTCCGGCAGCGTGATCTCGAGTTCCGCGAGGCGCTTCTCAACGCGCACGATGCACTCCTGTCTGTTGACGACGGGGCCCGGTTCCGGCGGGCGTCGGCGGGCTAGGCGCGCAGCCCGAGCAGGTTGCTGAGGCGCTCGACGGCCGCCTCGAGTTGCTGGTCGCTGGTGGCGAACGAGAGCCGAACGTGCCCCTCGCCGGCCGTCCCGAAGGCGATCCCCGGCGTGACGGCGACGTGCGCCTCGCGCAGGAAGAGGTCGGCCGTGTCGGACGACGACAGGCCGAGTTCGCGCACGTCGGCGAAGGCGTAGAACGCCCCCTCCGCCGGCTGCCAGGTAATGCCCTTGATCGCGTTCAGCCCCCTTGCGAGGTTGCGGCGGCGGCGGTCCCAGGCGGTGACCATCTCGCCGATGAACTCCTGCGGGCCGCCGAGGGCGGTGACGCCGGCCGCCTGGACGAACGAGGTGGCGCAGGTGGCCGAGTGGCTGTGGATCTTCTCGATCTCGGCGATGAACGGCTTGGGGCCGGCCACGTAGCCGAGCCGCCAGCCCGTCATCGCGTAGGCCTTCGAGAAACCGTTGAAGGTCAGCGTGCGCTCGGCCATGCCGGGCAGCGAGGCGATGCTGACGTGGTGCCGCCCGTCGTAGAGGATCTTCTCGTACATCTCATCCGAGAAGACGAGCAGGTCGTGGTCGCGGGCGAAACCGGTGAGCGCCTCGAGCTCCGACTGGTCGAACACGCGGCCGGTCGGGTTGTTCGGCGAGCAGACGACGATGACGCGGCTGGCCGGGGTGACCGCCGCCTCGAGGCGCTCGCGGGTCAGCCGGAAGTTATCGTCGGCACTGAGCGGGACCGGGACCGAGCGACCGCCGGCAAGTTCGGCCATCGGCACGTAGGAGACCCATGCGGGCTCCGGCACGAGGACGTCGACGCCCGGCTCGACGAAGGCGAGCGCGGCCTCGAACAGCGACTGCTTGCCGCCGGGGGTGACGACGATGCCGCCGTTCCAGTCGACCTCCACCCCATTGTCGTCGTGCAGCTTCTTCTGGATCGCCTTGCGGAGCGCGGGCGTGCCGGCGGAGGCGACGTAGTGGGTGTCGCCGGCGTTCATCGCGTCGGTGGCGGCTTGGCGGATGTGGGCCGGGGTGATGAAGTCGGGGTCGCCGCCGCCGAGGTCGACGACGTCGACACCCTCGGCCTTGAGCCGGCGCGCCTTGTCGGACACCGCGAGCGTGGGGGATGGAGCGAGGTCGCGGGCGCGCGCCGCGACGAAGGCGGACGGGGAACGCTGAACTTCCGAGGCCATCGCCATCCTCCGGGAGCATCGCACGGTGCGGCGGCCGGGCACGGCAGGCCGAGGCCGCCAGCAGCCGACCGTCGGCGATTCTAGCACGGGGGTCCGGCCCCCCGGACCATTGTCTTTGAACGGGATTAGCACTCGGCCTTGTCGAGTGCTAACGGGTGTGGTACCCTGCGTCGGGTTGAGTCAAGGTTGCCCTCGCGGGAGGGCAACGTCGAGGGGAAGCGCCCCTGTTCCGGAGGTGCGGAGCGCAATGGCGAAGGAGAACGGGACTGTCGTGGCGACCAAGCTGCAGCCGCTGGCCGATCGCGTGGTGGTGAAGCCCGCGAGCCGCGAGGAGACCACGAAGTCGGGCATCGTGCTGCCGGACACCGCCAAGGAGAAGCCGCAGCGCGGCACGGTGATCGCCGCCGGCGCGGGCCGCCGCGACGAGGACGGCGACCGGATCGAGATGGACGTCAAGGTCGGCGACGCGGTGCTGTTCGCCAAGTACGCGGGCACCGAGTTCAAGCTGGACGACGAGGAGCTCCTGATCCTGGCGGAGAAGGACATCCTGGCGATCATCGTCGACTAGACAACGGTCGAACCTGAGTGGCGGGGCGCGCCGGTTGGCCGCCCCGCGTGATCTGAGCGACAGCGGAGGGCAATGATGGCGAAGGTCCTGGAGTTCAACGAGTCGGCGCGGTCGTCGCTGAAGCAGGGCGTCGACACGCTGGCGAACGCGGTGAAGACCACCCTCGGGCCGAAGGGCCGCAACGTCGCGCTCGACAAGAAGTTCGGCGCGCCGACGGTGACCCACGACGGCGTCACGGTGGCCAAGGAGATCGAGCTCGAGAACCCGTTCGCGAACATGGGCGCGCAGCTCCTGAAGGAGGCCGCGACCAAGACCAACGACGTGGCCGGCGACGGCACGACCACGGCGACGGTGCTGGCGCAGGCGATCGTTCACGAGGGGATGCGGAACGTCGCCGCCGGCGCCAACGCGATGCTGCTGAAGCAGGGCATCGACAAGGCGACCGACGCGGTGGTGGCCCGGATCCAGGACATGTCGGTCCCGGTCAAGGGCAAGGAGGAGATCGCGCAGGTCGCCTCCATCTCCGCCGCCGACAAGGAGATCGGCAGCCTCCTCGCCGAGGTGATGGAGAAGGTCGGCAAGGACGGCGTCATCACCGTCGAGGAGTCGAAGGGCCTCGAGTTCGAGACCGAGTACACCGAGGGGATGCAGATCGACCGCGGCTACATCTCGCCGTACTTCGTGACCAACACGGAGCGGATGGAGGCCGAGCTCGACGACCCGTTCATCCTGATCACCGACAAGAAGGTCTCCTCGATCCAGGACATCCTGCCGGTGCTCGAGAAGGTCGCGGGGGCGCGCTCGCCGCTCGTGATCATCGCCGAGGACGTTGACGGCGAGGCGCTGGCGACGCTGGTGGTCAACAAGCTGCGCGGCACCCTGAACGTGCTCGCGGTCAAGGCCCCGGGCTTCGGCGACCGCCGCAAGGAGATGCTGCGCGACATCGCGATCCTGACCGGCGGCCAGGTGATCTCCGAGGAGGTCGGCCGGCGGCTCGACACCACCGGGATCGAGGACCTCGGCCGGGCGCGGCGCGTAGTGGCGACCAAGGACGACACCACCTTCATCGAGGGCGCCGGCGAGGAGGGCGCGATCAAGGGCCGGATCGAGCAGATCCGCTCGCAGATCGAGACCACCACGTCCGACTTCGACCGCGAGAAGCTGCAGGAGCGGCTGGCCAAGCTGGCCGGCGGCGTCGCGGTGATCAAGGTCGGCGCGGCCACCGAGACCGAGCTCAAGGAGAAGAAGCACCGGGTCGAGGACGCGCTGAGCGCGACCCGGGCGGCGGTCGAGGAGGGCATCGTCCCGGGCGGCGGCGTCGCGCTGATCAACGCGGTCTCGGCGCTGGACGGGGTCGAGGCGAGCGGCGACATCAAGACCGGCGTCAACATCCTGCGCCGGGCGCTCGAGGAGCCGCTGCGCGGCATCGCCGCCAACGCGGGCCTCGACGGCGCGGTCGTGATCGAGATGGTTCGCCAGGCCCAGAAGGCCGAGAAGAACCCGAAGATCGGCTACGACGTCATCTCCGAGGAGTACGTCGACATGGTCAAGTCGGGCATCATCGACCCGGCCAAGGTGACCCGGTCGGCGGTCGAGAACGCGGCGTCGATCGCGGGCATGATCCTGACGACCGAGGCCCTGATCTCCGACAAGCCCGAGGAGAAGGCGGCCCCGGCGATGCCGGGCGGGATGGACTACTAGTCCGCCCCCGGGTCCGGGCAACCGGACCGCAGGCCGAACGGCCCCGGCGCGCGAGCGCCGGGGCCGTTCCCGTTTTTCCGGCCGTTCGTCCGGTGGCGGGGGTCAGGCAGGCGGGGCGGTCAGCGTGTTCGGCAGGCGCAGGGTGAACGTGGTGCCGTTGCCCAGCGCCCGCGAGGTGCAGACCGCTTGGCCGTCGTCGATCTCGACCGACATCCAGCCGAACTCGTCCTCGACGATGGCGGTGCTGATCTCGGGCGACCCGAGCACCCGGCCGTCGTAGACGCCGGGGATGCCGACATCCTCCTTGGTGCCGCCGTTGCCGGCGACGATGCCGACCGGGGAGACGGCGCGGTCGGCCGGGAAGATCGCCTGCGAGAGGTGGACGTGGCCGGCGACGATGACGTCGAGGTCGGCCGGGAGCACGTTGCCGGTCGCCTCGACGATGGTCTTGGTGGTGGCGATCTGCTCGCCGTGGCCGAGGTCGAGCACCGAGCCGGCGATCTGCTTGTGGGTGAAGAGCCACGTGCCCGGCTCGGCCAAGCGGTCGACCTCGGCCAGTTGCCGGGCGAACTCCGCGTTCAGTTCGGGCGTGGTGCGCACGTCCCCGGCCTCGGCGGTGTCCATCACCACCGCGCGCAGCGAACCGACGCTGACCGCGTAGGGCGGCGTGAAGGTTTGGCATGCGTCCGGCATCGGCCTCGGGTCGAAGTGCCGGAACCAGCCGTTGCCGGCGCGGTCGCAGTCCTCGTGGTTGCCGCGGACGAAGAGCCACGGCGCGGCGGGGAGCAAGAGCGCGAGCGGGTCGAAGACGTCGGCGCGCCACGTCGCGGTGGTGTCGCCGTGGGGCGATCCGAAGCAGCCCGCATTCCCGGCCGGGCAGGGGGATTCGCGGTAGAGGTAGTCGCCGACATGGACGACGAGTTCGGGCTTCCAGTCGGCGATCTTGGCCGCGATCCGGGCGAGCGGCCAGACGTAGGGGTCGTTGCAGGCTTGGGCGTCATCGCCCTTGATGCGGCAGCCGGTGTCGCCGACCACCGCGATCTTGGCGACCGCCTGCGGCAGCGTGCGGAGGGCGATCCCGTCGACCGTCACCGAGGCAGCATTGGGCGGGATCGGCAGTTCGCAGACCGTGTCCGTGAACGCGCCCCCCGGCCCGGCACGGACCGACATGGCGACGGCCGCGCCGTCGACCGTGGCGGCGGGGCAGTCGCCGTGGCAGACCGCTCTTGCCACGAGCCCACCGTCGGCCACGATCTGGGTCCAGACGGCGGTGGTCGCGGTGCCCGGCTGGTCGGCGACAGGGGTCGCGACGGCGACGGGCGTGGCCGCCGCCTGCGCCCGGGCGATCGGCTCGGACGCGCCAGCGGGGAACAGCCCGGCCAGCCCGCTCGCCATCGGGGCAGGGAGGAGGCGCACCAGCGAGCGGCGGTTGATCGGCATGGGGCGGATCCTCCGGGGTTGTCGACGTGGGCTACGTGCCGGCGGACTCGTCGTCCTCGGGCCGCTCGCCGAACATCGGGGTCAGGATCTGCGGGAAGACCCGTCGCCCGTACTGCTCGATGATGATCGCCTGCGTCGGGCAGGCGCGGGCGCCGGCGAACAGCTGCTCGACGGTGGCCAGGTCCTCGTTCTCCAGCACCGCGATCCCGGTCTCGTCGTCGAGGACGTAGATGCCGGGAGCGGCGGTGGTGCACTTCGCGTTGGCGATGCAGCGCTTCGGGTCGATCCAGACGCGCAGGCCGCGCTTCGGGTCGTTCGACTCGGTCATGGTTCCCCC
>JBDHWC010000072.1:0-12591 GCA_039809985.1 Thermomicrobiales bacterium
CCCCTCTCCCGCGGCGGCGGGAGAGGGGGAGAAACGGAATTGGGGGAGGGCCAAGCCCTCCCCCAAACCCCCGGGTTGCCGCGGCGCGGCCGCTTTCCAACGGACACCTCCCCCTGTCAGCCATCGCCATGGGAGAGGGGCTGGGGGGTGAGGGCGGTCCCGACGCTCCCGGCCGCGAGGTGCGGGTGCCGCTTCTGAACGGACACCTCCCCTTGTCAGCCTTCGCCATGGGAGAGGGGGCTCGGGTTGAGGGAGTCGCCCGAACCGGCGACGCCATTGGCGGCAGACGACGAGGGCGGGATAATGGCGCTTCGGCCCGTCGCGTCCCGCCGACCCGCCTTGGAGCCTTGCCATGCCGCCCCTCGCCCGCCGGAGCCTGATCGCGCTCGCCCTGCTCGCCGTCGTCGCGGCGGGTGACGGCAGGCGCGCCGAGGGGCAGGTGGCGACCCCGTCCGCCGTTGGCTACGCGGGGAGAAGCCAAGGGTTCTCCGGCACCGCGACCGACATCGACGCGTGGTGGCGGTCGGTCGTCGAGCAGGCAGGGCTGCCCTACCACCCCCCGCGCTTCGCCCAGTACGAGTCGCCGAGGAGCACGGCCTGCGGCACGATCGACCCCGACGTCCACGGTGAGCTCTACTGCCCGCTCGACGAGACCATCTACCTGACCACCACCGGGGCGTCGTTGCGCAGTCTCGACATCGAGGGCGACTACGCCGTGGTGGCGATCATCGCCCACGAGTGGGGCCACCACGTGCAGCACCTGCTCGGGGAGGTGCCCGCGGGCGACGGGCCGGACTTCGAACTGCAAGCCGACTGCCTCGCCGGGGCGTTCACCGCGCACGCCAAGGACGCCGGGCTGCTCGAGCCGGGCGACCTGCACGAGGCCGCCCTCCTCTCAATCAGCGCGGGGGACCCGCCCGTCCCCGTCCCCGGCCTGCCCAACGAGCACGGCACCTCGGACCAGCGGCTGGAGGCGTTCATGGAGGGCGAGGTCGACGGCCTCGCCCGCTGCGACGTGCCCCGGCTCGTCGCGCCGGCCGCAACCGCCGAGCCGGTCGTGGTGACGGCCACGCCGACAAGTTCCTCCCTCCCCCGCGTCGTCAGCACCCTCCCGCCGACGCCCACGGCGACTCCCTCGCCGACGCCGCGCGCCATCGCGACCGCCACGTCCACCCCCACCCCGGTGCCGCCCACCGCCACGCCGACCCCGACACCCGTGCCCCCCACGTCCACGCCGGTGCCGCCGCCGCCGGTCGCCGCCACGTACCCCGGCACGCTCCTGCCGACCGCGCTGTCGCTCCCCGGCGGCCAAGCGTTTCGGGTCGAGGAGGACGGGCCGACCGGCTTGCCGTCCGGGGCGAGCGACCTCGGCGACCCGGCCACCGCCCGCGCCCGGCTGCTCGCCTGGGGCTGGCAGGGCGGCTGGAGCCGGGTCTTCGCCGCCGACGCCCCGCCGACCGGCTCGGCGGGCCGGGTCGAGTTCCAGATCGACGAGTTCGCCACCGCCGACGACGCCGCGTCGGCCCTGGAGGCGGTCGACGCCGGCCGGCGGCAGCGGCTCGGGCTGTCGCCGCTCGACCTCGGCCTCTACGCCGACCAAGCGGCGGCGATGGCCGGCCCCGCCTACAACGGCACCGAGGTGACCCTCCTCGCCCGCCGCGCCAACCTGCTCCTCCGCGTCACCGGCATCGCGCCGGCCGGCGACCCGACCCCCGATGTCTCCGCCGCGGCCTTGGCGGTCCTCGGCCCGCTGGCCGACGACCCGGCCGTCGCCCCCGACGCGCTCTGGGCGAGCCTGCCCGACCCAACCTCCCTCCCTTTCACCGCGCGCCGGACCGAGCAGCACGCCCGCAGCGCCTCGACCATCGCCCGCGGCTTCCCGAACCCGGCGGACGCCGAGCGCCGCTTCGTGGCGTGGGACTGGCGGGAGAGCATCGGCCAGGTCTGGGAGGTGGACGCCCCCGCCGGCCACGTCACGCTCGAGCTGTCGGCCTTCCGCTTCGGCAGCCCGGAGGCCGCCGCGGCCGCCCTTCCCTACTTTGCCGACGTCCGCGCCGCCGCGCTCGGCCTCGGCCGGATGCCGGTCCCCGACGTCCGCGCCGACCAGACGACCGGCATCGGCGGCCCCGTCGCCGGCGGCCGCGAGGTGTCGGTCTACGCTCGCCGCGGCGCGATCCTCTACCGCCTCACCGCCATCGGCCCAGGCCGCCCGCTGGTGGCGCTGGCAATGCTGCTGAAGGGGTGGTGAGACGAAAGGGGTGCCCCGGCACGACTCTTCCCCAGCAGTCGGGAACCCCCGATTGCGCCTCGGCCCCGAATCCGGTACAAGCCCCCGCAGCAGCGGGCAGCCGACGACGCGACACGAGGGAACGATGGTGGCAGGCAACAGGCACGGCCACGGCGGACAGTCCCGGCAGTTCGGCCTGCGGACGCGGATCATCCACGCCGGCGGCCCGCCCGAGGGGGAGAACGCCCCCTCCGCGCCGCCGATCGTCCCCTCCTCCTCCTACCTGCTCCCCCCCGGCTACATCGACGACTACACCGCGCCCGGCGGCGGCTGGGACCGCGACGGGGCCGAGGCCCGCGAGCTGTTCGAGTACTCCCGGCTCGGCAACCCAACCGTCCGCCACCTCGAGCGGAAAGTCGCCGCCGCCGAGGGGGCGGAGGAGTGCGCCGTCTTCGGCAGCGGCATGGCGGCGGCCTCGTCGCTGCTGCTGCACAAGCTCGGCGCGGGCGACCACCTCGTGCTCAGCGACGTCTGCTACATCGGCGTCTCCGAGCTGGCCCACGACACGCTGCCCCGCTTCGGGGTCGCCGTCAGCCGGGTCGACAGCTCCGACCCGGAGCGGGTGGCGGCGGCGATGCGGCCGAACACCCGGCTGGTCCACGTCGAGACCCCCGCCAACCCGATGCTGCGGCTGACCGACGTCGCCGCCGTCGCCGAGATCGCCCACCGCGGCGGGGCCGAGCTGTCGGTCGACGCGACGTGGGCCACCCCGGTCGCGCTCCGGCCGGTCGAGCTGGGGGCCGACTGGGTCGTCCAGAGCCTGACCAAGTACTACACCGGCCACGGCGACACCCTCGGCGGCGCGATCGCCGGCCGGGCCGAGGCGGTCGCTGCCCTGAAGCGGGACGCCCGCATCCACCAGGGCGGGATCATGAGCCCGTTCGAGGCGTGGCTGACGATGCGGGGAATGGACACCCTGCCGCTGCGGATGGACGCCCACGAGACCGGCGCGATGGAACTCGCCCGCTACCTCGAGGCGCACCCGAAGGTGACCCGCGTCCTCTACCCCGGCCTCCCCTCGCACCCCCAGCACGAGCTCGCCCTGCGCCAGATGGAGAACTTCTCCGGCATGCTCGCCTTCCGGGTCGCCGACGGGGCCGCCGCCGCCCGCCGGATGGCGCGCGAGCTGGAGGTCTTCCACTACGCCGTCTCGCTCGGCCACCAGCGCTCGCTGCTGGTCTACCTCGCCACCGACGCGATCAACGCCGACTCGTTCCGGCTCGACCCGGACGGCCTCGCCCGCTACCGGGCGTGGGCCGGCGACGGTCTCTTCCGCGTCTCGGTCGGGCTCGAGGACCCGGAGGACCTCTGCGCCGACCTCGGCCGCGTCCTCGACCGTCTCTAGCCGGAGGGTGAGCACCGTGCCTGCCGACCGCCGGCCGCCGCTGGTCCGGCCCGCCGTTGCCGCCGACGTGTCGGCGATCACCCGCATCTACAACGAGGGGATCGCCGACCGGCAGGCGACGCTGGAGACGGAGCCGCGGGACGAGGCGGAGCGGGCCGCGTGGCTCGCCGACCGCGACCCGCGCCACCCGGTGCTGGTCGCCGAGCGCGACGGGCGGGTGGTCGGCTGGGGCTCCCTCAACCTGTTCAACCCGCGTGCCGCCTACCGGCACGTCGCCGACTTCTCGGTCTACGTCGGGCGGGAGGCGCGCGGCACCGGCGCGGGCACCGCTCTGCTCGCCGCGCTGGTCGAGACGGCGACCGCGCTCGGCTACCACAAGCTGGTCTTGGCCGCCTTCCCGTCCAACGCCGCCGGCATGCGGCTCTACGCGCGGATGGGCTTCCGCGAGGTCGGCACCTACCAAGAGCAGGGGCTGCTGGACGGCCGCTGGGTCGACGTCGTGCTGATGGAACGGCTGCTCGGCTGAGCGGGCCGAACGCAGGCGGGGGGAGGGCTGGTGCCCTCCCCCCGCGCTCGCGACCGACGGGCTACGCGCTCGGCGTCGCCGCCGCGCCGCCCTCGACCGGGAAGACGGTGTCGGCCAGCTTCGCCTCGAGGTCCTTGACGTTCTCGGTGGTGACGAGGATCGTCGGCACCTCGGTCTGCTTCTCGACCTGCTCGCCGCGCAGGTGCTTGAGGCCGACCTCGGCCGAGATGCGGCCCATCAGCACCGGCTGCTGCATCGCGGCGGCGACGATCTTCCCCTGCTTGATCAGCTCGACCGACTCCGGGCTGCCGTCGAACGAGGCGAGCACGATCTCGTCGGCCTTGCCCGACTCCTCGATCGCCGCTTCGGAGCCGAGCGCCGCCTCGTCGTGCTGGGCGAAGAAGCCGTGGGCGTCCGGGTTGGCGCTGATCATGTCGGAGGCCTGCGTCTGCGCCTCGGCCCGGGTGTAGTCCTTGCTCTCGAGGAACTGGACGATCTTGCCGCCCGCCTCCTCGACCGCCCGGGTGAAGCCCTTGGTCCGGTTCTGGCCGTTGAGGCGGGCCTGCGAGATGGTGATCATCAGGACGTCGCCGCCCTTCCACCCCTTGTCCGCCATCTTGCTCATCAGCACCTTGCCGGCGTCGTAGGCCCCCGACTCGTTGGAGGAGATGACGAACGAGACGTAGTCGCCGGAGTCGGTGCCGATGTCGGCGATGACGACCGGGACGTTGTTCTCGGCGGCCAGCTCGAGCACCTCCGGCGCGGAGGAGCTGTCGGTCGGCGAGATGATGATCAGGTCGACCCCGGCGGTGACCACGTCCTGCGCGTTCTGCAGCTGGGTCGCCGCGCTGTTCTGCGAGTCGTAGTCGGTGACGGTGATCTTCGCCCCGCTCTTGGCGGCGTCGGCCGCCGCCGCCTGCTTGATGCCGTCCGACAGGTACTTCCAGAACGGCACGTTCAGGCCGGGCGTCAGGTAGGCGATCTGGTACTCCTCGGCGGCGCGGGCACCCTGCGGCAGGCGCAGCCCGGCCCCGAGCAGAGGGATCGCCAAGCCGGCCGCCGCCCCGCGGCGGATCGTGTCGCGGCGGGTCAGCCGCGTGTCGCGGATCGGGGTCATCGTCGGTTCCTCCTCGCGTCGCCCGCGGCGCTCGCCGGCCCGGCCGGTCCGCCGCCCCAGCCGCGGCCGGACGGGCCGCGGCAAACGTCCGGCATCATCGCACAACCGCGATCTGCCCCATCCGGCCTGCGCCCTTGCCAAGGCGCGGTCGGGAAGCCGCAGCCGCTTTCCTCGGCCGGGTGGGCGGGGACTCCCTCACCCCCGGCCCCGCTCCCCTTGCGCGGGCTGACAGGGGGAGGTTTCGGTTGGGCAGCGGCAGCCGCACCTCGCAGCCGAGCCTGCCGGGACCGCCCTCACCCCCCGACCCCCTCTCCCCGTGCGCGGGGAGAGGGGGAGAAACCTGCTAGGGGGAGGGCCAAGCCCTCCCCCGCACCCCCGGGTTGCCGCGGCGCGACGGCTTCGGAGCCGAGACCTCCCCATGTCGGCCGTGGCGATGGGAGAGGGGGCTGGGGGGGTGAGGGAGGCCCCGCCTACCCCCGCCCGCGCGAGAGGCGCTCGATCAGCACCGAGAGGATGATCACGATGCCGACCGCGGTCCCCTGCCAGAAGGCGTTGACCCGCAGCAGGTTGAGGCCGTTGCTGAGCACCCCGATCAGGAAGACGCCGATCAGCGTGCCGACCATGCTCCCCTTGCCACCGAAGAGGCTGGTGCCGCCGATCACCACCGCCGCGATCGTGTCGAGCTCGAACCCGGTCCCGGTGTCCGGGTCGATCGCCCCCAGCTTGCCGGAGAGGATCAGCGCCGCGACCGCGCACAGCACCCCGGTGATCGCGTAGGGCAGCACTTTGTAGGCGCGGACGTTGACGCCGGAGAGGCGGGCCGCCTCCTCGTTGCTGCCGATGGCGTAGATGAACCGGCCCGGCTTCGTCTTGGTCAGCAGCAGGTGGCCGAGCACGAAGAGGACGACGAAGGTGATCAGGTAGTACGGGACGCCGCCGACCTCCCCCTTCCCCCACGCCCGGTAGGCCGTCGGCAGGCCGACGATCGACTTCGCGTCGGAGATGACGTAGGTCAGCGAGTGGGTGATCGAGAGCATGCCGAGAGTGACGATGAACGCCGCCAGCCGGCCGTAGGAGACGATCACGCCGTTCGCCAGCCCGACCAGCAGCCCGACCAGCAGCGTCGCGGCGATCCCGAGCAGCACGTGCTCGCCGCCGCCGGCGGTCATCAGCAGGCCGCCCGCCATCGCCGAGAGGGCGGCGATGCCGCCGACCGAGAGGTCGATGCCGCCGGTCAGGATCACCAGTGTCTGCCCGATCGAGATGATCCCGATCGCCGTCACCTGCCAGAGCACGTTGCGCAGGTTGCCGGGGGTGACGAAGCGGGGCTGGATCACCGCCAGCACGACGCACAGGAGCAGCAGCGCCCCGAGCATCGCCAGCTCGACCCGGTAGTCCTGCGCCAGACGGCGCAGCCGCTCGCCGCCCGCCCCGGCCGCCGGCTCCGGCCGTTCCGCGGCCTCGGTCGTTCCGGCCATCCCCGTTCCCTCCGCGCCGGGCGCGCCGCCGCGCCCCGTCGCCGTCCGCCGTCAGGCCGCGGCCGGGCCGCGCTCGGCCGCCTCGCGCACCGCGAGGCGGAGGATCGCCTCCTCGGTCGCCTCCGCCCGGCTCAGCTCGCCGACGATCTCGCCGTTGCGCATCACCAGCACGCGGTCGGCCAGTGCCAGGATCTCCGGCAGTTCGGAGGAGACCAGCAGCACCGCCTTCCCCGCGTTCGCCAGCCGGTCGACCAGCCGGTAGATCTCGAACTTGGTGCCGATGTCGATGCCGCGGGTCGGCTCGTCGAGGATCAGCAGTTCCGGGTCGATCGCCAGCCACTTGGCGAGGACCACCTTCTGCTGGTTGCCGCCGGAGAGGCTGCCCGCCGGCTGCCAGAGCCGCGGCGCCTTGATCCGCAGCTCGGCCGCCATCCGCCGCGCCCGCTCGGCCTCCTGCCGCGGCCGCAGCCAGAAGCCGCCGTCCTTGGCCAGCGCCGCCAGCTCGATGTTCTGTGAGATCGGCTGCTCGATCAGCAGGCCGTGCGCCTTGCGATCCTCCGGCACCATCGCCTGCTCGCGCCCGATCGCCTCCATCGGCGAGCGGACCAGCCCGACCCGGCCGTCGAGCACCACCTCGCCGGAGTCGGCCCGGTCGGCCCCGAAGACGCAGCGGACCAGCTCGGTCCGCCCCGCCCCGACCAGCCCGGCGAGGCCGACGATCTCCCCGCGCCGGACCTCGAACGAGGCGTTGCGGACGTGCCGGCCCCGGCTCAGGTCGCGCACGCCGAGGATCGTCGGCCCCGGCGGCCCGGGGGACCGGATCTGGAACATGTCGCCGAGGTCGCGCCCGACCATCGCCCGGATCAGTTCCGGCTCGGTCGTCTGCCGGGTGACGAAGGTGCCGGAGTTGGCCCCGTCGCGGTAGACCGTGATCCGGTCGCTGAGCGCGAACACTTCGCCGAGCCGGTGGGTGACGACCAGGAACGACGCCCCGGCCTCGCGCAGGCGGCGGACGAGGCCGAACAGCACCTCCACCTCCGGCGGGCTGAGGGTCGCGGTCGGCTCGTCGAGGATGAAGAGGCGGGCGTCGAGCGAGAGGGCGCGCAGGATCTCGACCATCTGCTGCTCGGCGACGGTCAGCTCGCTCACCTTGCGGTCCGGGTCGACCGGCAGTTCCCAGCCGAGCCGGTCGAACAGGTCGCGGGTGCCGCGCCGGATGTGGCCGCGGTCGAGCAGGAAGCCGCCGCGGTAGGCGGCCTCGTGCGTCAGGAAGATGTTCTCGGCGATCGAGAGGTCGGGGATCAGGCTCAGTTCCTGGAGGACGATGGTGATCCCGGCCCGCACCGCCTCCCGGGTGTCGCGGAAGGCGACCGGGCGGCCGAGCCACTCGATGCTGCCGCGGTCGGCGTGGGTGACGCCGGCGATGATCTTCGCCATCGTCGACTTGCCGGCCCCGTTCTCCCCCATCAGGGCGTGGATCTCGCCGTCGGCGATCTCGAGGTCGACGCCGCGCAGGGCGTCGATGCCGCCGTACCGCTTGCCGATGCCGCTCGCCCGCAGCAGGACGCCGCGCTGCTCCATGCCTCGCCCCTCGCGTCGTTCCGCCCCGCGCCGGTGGCGCGCCATCGTAGCAGCGGGGCCGGGATGTCGGGAAGCCGAGCCCGACCGCGGGGCGATCGCGGACCTTCGCGCCCTGACGACCATGCGAGTGCGCATGCTCGGTGGTCAGCCCTTGGCCTGACCAAGATCGGTGGACCGATGATCGTCATCGGACTCGACGGGTCCGGACCCCCGGACGCGGAGAGGGGCACTGGCTCGCACTCGCCGCGGCCCGCGTGGCCGCGATCGACGTCGCCACCCCGGACGCCGAGTCTCACGCGCTTCGTCGGCGACTGCGGCCGGAAGCGAACCGCTCCTGCGAGCACCATCGCGCTGGCCCGGCGACGGTGCTCGCCGTGTGCGAGGCGGCGTCCCGAGCCGGGGTGACGACACACGTCCTGCCGCTCGGCAGGATCGAGTGGACCATGTCCAACGATGTCGGCACCAACGGCTTCGCCTGTCCCCGTGACGACATCGTGCGCCTGGTGCTCGGCTGTTCTCCCGTAGCCGTCTCCCGTTCAAGACGTTATGTCGAGTCCTGGGTTCGCCTCGAGTTCGGCCGCCAAGAACTCCGAAACCTCGATTCGCAAGGAGCTCCGTGCCCGCGACCCCGCAGGTCGTCCCGCCGCGACGTCCGACCTTGCCCCGATGACCGGTTGCACGGAGGCATCGTCCAGATCGCCGACTTGTTCGCCGGGGATGCTCGTCGGCACGTCCGCCTGACGGAGTCGGCACTCGGCACTCTCGAGCCGACAGTCCGTCTCGTCCCGCGGTGGAAGCGAGAGCGTGGGCACGAAAATCCCGCCGCTCCCCGACCAGCACGGTCGGCCCGTCGTGCCCGAGAGCGCCAACGCCTTCGCGACGGGCAAGACGGCTGCCCGTTCCGGCGACCGCTTGCCCGGCCGCCGGGCGATCGGGCCGGCCGCGAACCTCCCTGCCAAACCCGGACCGGAGGGCGGCTCCCGCCGGCCCCGCCAATCGGCGAGGAACCCCCGTGCCGCGGAAAAGGTCGCGCGGCGCACCTTCCGGCCGTCCGTCGCCGCCCGTTCTGCCCTACCATGTCGTCGGACCGGCCCGCGCGTCGCCGGCCCGCGCCGATCCGTCGCCGGAGTGCCACGATGACCATCGAGAACCCGACCCTCGCCGTCCTGCGGAACGTCAGCAACACCCGCGACTTCACCGCCGCCCCGGTGCCCGACGTTTCCGTCAGCGCCATCCTCCAGGCCGCGCGCTGGAGCGGCAGTTCCCGCAACCTGCAGCCGTGGCACCTCGTCGTCGTCCGCGACCGGGAGCGGATCAAGGAGATCGCCGCCGCGACCGACCACATCAGCTGGATGGCCGACGCCCCCCTGCTGCTGGTCGTCGTGATGGCCAACCAGCACCCGCAGTTCGACTGCTACGACGAGGGGCGGATGACCGAGCGGGTGCTGATCGCCGCCAAGTCGCTCGGCCTCGGCGCGGGCATGGGCTGGATCCCGTCCGGCGAGGGGCGCGACGCGGTGCTGCGAATCGTGGGCGCGCCCGACGGGACGCTGGTCCGCACCGTCATCGCCATCGGCACCCCCGTCCCCGGCGCGACGCACCGACCGACCAACCGGAAGCCGATGGCCGAGTTCGCCAGCCACGAGCGCTACGGAACGCCCGAGCAGGCCTGACCCGGCCAACGCAGGAGGATTCGCCGCGCATGGCCACCGTCGTCCTCGCCGGCACGCTCGACACCAAGGGGGAAGAGGTCGCCTTCGTCCGGGACCGGGTCCGCGCCCTCGGGCCGGCGGTCGTCGTCGTCGACGTCGGCATCCTCGGCCCGCCGCTGGCGACGGCCGACATCGACCGGGAGACGGTCGCCCGCGCCGCCGGCACCACCGTCGCCGCCCTCGTCGCCGAGGGGGACCGCGGGCGGGCGATCGACGCGATGGCCCGCGGCCTGACCGCGGTGGCCCGCGAGCTGCGCGCCGCCGGCCGCCTCGACGCGGTGGCCGGCCTCGGCGGCGGCGGCGGCACCCAGCTGATCGCGACGGCGATGCGCGAGCTGCCGGTCGGGGTGCCGAAGCTGCTCGTCTCGACGATGGCCTCCGGCGACACCCGCCCGTACGTCGGCACCAGCGACCTGACCCTGATGCACGCCGTCGTCGACGTGGCGGGCCTGAACAGCCTCTCCCGCCGCATCCTCGGCAACGCCGCGGCGGCCGTCGCCGGCATGGCGACCGCCGCCGCCGGGAGCGTCGACGCCCCGTCCGCCAAGCCGGTCGTCGGGGCGACGATGTTCGGGGTCACCACCCCCTGCGTCACCGTCGCCCGCGAGCGACTGGAGGCCCTCGGCTACGAGGTGCTCGTCTTCCACGCCACGGGGGTCGGCGGCCGCACGCTGGAAGGGCTGGTCCGCGACGGCACCGTCCGCGCCGTCCTCGACGCGACGACGACGGAACTGGCCGACGAGCTCGTCGGCGGCGTCCTCTCGGCCGGGCCGGACCGGCTGGAGGCGGCGGGGGCGGCGGGCATCCCGCAGGTCGTCTCCCTCGGCGCGCTCGACATGGTCAACTTCGGGCCGGCCGAGACGGTGCCGGAACGGTTCCGGGACCGTCGCTTCCACCGCCACAACGCCGCCGTCACCCTGATGCGGACGACGCCGGAGGAATGCGCGGCGCTCGGGGCGCAGCTCGCCGCCAAGCTGAACGCCGCCCGCGGCCCGGTCACCCTCTTCGCGCCGTTGCGCGGCGTCTCGGCGATCGCGGTGCCGGGAGGCGCGTTCCACGACCCGGCGGCCGACGCCGCCCTGCTCGGCGCGATCCGCCGCGACCTCGGGCCGCACGTGACCCTGCGCGAGGTCGACGCCGAGATCAACGACCCCGCCTTCGCCACGGCGATGGCGGACGAACTCGACCGGCTGGTGCGGGAGGCCGGGCCGGTCCCGGCGGCCTGAGGCAGCCGAACCGAACGACGAGGGAGGGGAACGCGTGGACCGAGCGGAGATTCTGGGGCGGTTCCGGGACCAAGTCGCCCGCGGCGAGCCGATCGTCGGCGCGGGGGCGGGCACCGGCCTCTCGGCGAAGTGCGCCGAGGCGGGCGGGGCCGACCTGATCGTCATCTACAACTCGGGCCGCTTCCGGATGGCCGGGCGCGGCTCGCTGGCCGGTCTCCTCCCCTACGGCGACGCCAACGCGATCACGATGGAGATGGCCCGCGAGGTGCTGCCGGTGGTCAAGCGGACGCCGGTCCTCGCCGGCGTCTGCGGCACCGACCCGTTCCGGGTCATCCCCCGCTTCCTGCGGACCGTGCGGGAGACCGGCTTCGCCGGCGTCCAGAACTTCCCGACGGTCGGCCTGTTCGAGGGCACCTTCCGCCAGAACCTCGAGGAGACCGGGATGGGCTTCGGGCTGGAGGTCGAGATGGTCCGCGCCGCCCGCGAGCTCGACCTGCTGACGACCCCCTACGCCTTCACGCCGGAGGAGGCCCGGCAGATGGCCGAGGCCGGGGCCGACATCCTCGTGCCGCACGTCGGCCTGACGACGAAGGGGATGATCGGCTCCCAGTCGGCGATGGGCCTCGACGAGGCGGTCGAGCGGGTGCAGGCGATGCGCGACGCGGCGGTCGCGGTCAGCCCCGGCCTCCTCGTCCTCTGCCACGGCGGCCCGATCGCCGAGCCCGCGGACGCCGCCTACGTCCTCGCCCGGACCGAGGGGATCGTCGGCTTCTACGGCGCGTCGAGCATGGAGCGGCTGCCGACCGAAGTGGCGATCACCGAGCAGGTCCGCCGGTTCAAGGGGCTGAGGCCCCGCGCCTAGCCCGGCCGGTCCGCCGCCGGCGGGGTCCACCCGGGTGGACCCCGCCCCTCCCGGCGGTTCGAGCCGCCCCACCGCGCCCGAAGGAGCACCCGATGCCCGACGACGACCCGGTCGTCTACCTCGCGACCGTGGCCAACGAGCCGCTCGCCGCCCTCTGCACGGAAGTGCTGGGCGATGCCGGCATCCGCGCCATGGCGAAGCCGACCGGCCCCGGCTACGGCGCGTGGGCCTCCGCCGCGACCCTGCCGCACGAGCTGTACGTGCTTCGGTCCCGCCTCGCCGACGCCGAGGCCGTGCTGCGCGAGCTGAACGAGGGCGCGGAGTAGGCCGCGTCCCCGGCCCGCTGTTCGGGCCGGGGACGCGCGACGCCGCCCGCCAGCGAAGGGCAGCCTCGGCTCACCCCCAGCCCTGCTCCCGCGGCGGCGCGCCGCGGGCGACCGCCACGGCGTCGGCCCGC
>JBDHWC010000073.1:0-12312 GCA_039809985.1 Thermomicrobiales bacterium
TCGCCGTTGGCGAGCCGCACCGCGGCGAGCCCGAACAGCGCGCCGGCCCGGGCACGGCCGTCGTCCGCCGTGCGCGCCCGACGCGCCGCCAGTTCGAACCGGGCCTCGGCCACTTGCCGGTCGCCGCGCTCCGCGTCGATGGTGCCGAGCCGAGTCAGCAGGGTGGCCTCGCCCTGCGGGTGGCCGATCTCCCGGTACACCGCGAGCGCCGACTCGTAGGCGTCGACCGCGTCGTCGACTCGCCCGGCGCGGTGGTCGAGGTCGCCGCGTGCGGTCAGCGCGGCGGCGGCGGTCCAGCGGTCCCCGCGCTCGGTGGCGACCTCGAAGCTCTCCTCCAGCAACGGCCGCGCCTCGTCACCCCGCCCGAGCCGGCCCAAGTCCGCGGCCAGCAGGTTGAGTGACAACGTCAGCCGCCAGCAATCGCCCGACTGCCGACCGAGCGCCAGAGCCTCCTCGTGCAAGTCGGCGGCACGGGCAAGGTCGCCGACGTCCCGCGCCGCCAGCCCGAGAAAGTTCAGCGCGGTTGCGCACCCGGCGACGTCTCCCGCCGCCCTGCAGGCCGTCAGCGCCGCGGACAGGGCCTCGTTCGCCCGCGCGGCGTCGCCCTGGGCCTGCGCGATCACGCCAAGCCCGAGGTCGACCAGCGCCTGCGCCGTCGGCGTCGACGCCGCCCGGTCGGCCGTCGCCGCCTCGAGCCAACGCCGCCCCTCGCTCAGGTAGCCGCGGACGTACCAGAACCGCCAGAGTTCCCCGGCGAGCCGCGGTCCGACCGGGTCGTGCCGGTCGAGCGCCCAGCGGAGCGCCGCGCGCAGGTTGTCATGCTCGATCTCCACCTGTCGCACGGCCGCTTCCTGCCCCGGGCCGCCCATGGTCGCGCGCGCCGCCAGCACGAACCGCTCGCACCACGCCGCGTGGCGACGGTGCGCCTCGTCCGTCTCGCCGGCCGTCTCGAGCCGGGCGATCGCGAAGTCGCGGATCGTCTCCAGCAACTCGAACCGGGGCGCGTCCGTCGTCGCGCCCGCGGCCCGCCGCAGCAGGCTCTTGTGGACAAGCCCGGCGAGCAGGTCGAGGACCGACGCGGCCGACGCCTCGTCCGCCGTCCAGCCGACGGCGACCTGTTCCGCCGCTTCCAGCCCGAACCCGCCGGAGAAGACCGAAAGCCGCCGGAAGAGCCGTTGCTCCTCCGGCCCGAGCAGGTCGTGGCTCCATGCCACCGTCTCGTCGAGCGCCTGCAGCCGCTCCGGCTGGTCGACGCCGCCGCCCGCCAGCCGCAGCCGCCGCTCTCGGAGCCGGTCGAGGATCGCCTCCGGCGGCAGCACGTCGATCCACGACGCCGCCAGCTCGATCGCCAGCGGCAGCCCGTCGAGCCGACGGCAGATCGCGGCCACCGCCGGCAGGTTCTCGTCCGTCAGCGCGAACCCGGACCACGCCGCTTGCGCCCGGTCGGCGAACAGCCGCACCGCCGGCGCCGTGCGGGCATCCGTCTCGCCCGTCTCGGCGACCGGCAGCGACCGAACCTCGACCCGGTGCTCCCCGTACAGCCCGAGCGGGACCCGGCTCGTCGCCAGCACCCGCGTCCCCGGGCACTGGCCGAGGAGCGAGGCGATCACCGGCGCGGCAACGGCGACCCGCTCGAAGTTGTCGAGCACCAGCACCGCCCGTTGCTCCCCGAGAAAGCGGGCCACCGCGGCCACGGCCGAGCGCCGCCCGTGCTGCCGAAGCCCGAGCGAGCGCGCCAGCGCCGGCGCGACCCCGTCCGGGGTCCGCACCGCCGCCAGCGGCACGAACCAGACGCCGTTCGGCGTCCGCTCGGCCAGCCTCGCGGCTACCTGCATAGCGAGGCGGGTCTTGCCGACGCCGCCGGGTCCGGTCAGCGTGACGCAGCGGACCGTTTCGTCGTCGAGCAGCGCGAGCAGCCCGGCAACCTCGGCCTCGCGCCCGATCAGCGGAGTCGGCGGTTCCGGGATGCCGGCCGAGGCCCATCTCCGGCTGCGCTGCTGCGCGCTGCCGCGGGCCTGTGATCGGTCACCGAGCGACTCGCCCATGTCGTCACCCGTCCCGGTCTCTTCGCGATGGTGAACGCATCGTGCGGCTTCCCGCAGCGCGCGTCAAGCCGTCGGCCCGACCAGATCAGCCCGTGCAGCCAGCCGGCCCGCGCCCGGCGACCCACGGCCGATTCCGCAATCTTGACGATGCCCGACCTGCCGTTTGTTCCCTACGCTGCGGTGGCAGGGCATCGGTCCTGACGTGCTCGGTCGCGGAACGAGGTTCGCCATGATCGGTCAGCCACCCGCCCCCCGAGAGCCGTTCGGTGACGACGCCACCGAGCTCGTTCGGGTGGCGCGTCGCAGCGACCGGCTCACCGTCGACGTCGCCCGCCTCGAGCTCGCCGTCGACGACGCCCTCACCCGCATCGAGCACCTCGAGCGGCGACTCGACGCGAGCGACCGCGTGGCCATGCATCGGGCCCCGTTGGCGGTCGCTGCGACGCCCGACGTCTTCGCGCCGATCGCCGAGCCGGTGCCCGTGCCGACGGACCTCCTCGCGGAGGACCTGCCGGACCAGCCGGCCGTGCCACACCCGGCGACTTTGGTCCCGGACGGCACAGCGGGCGACTGGCTGGAAACGTGGGAAGCAGCGACGACCGAGCCATCGGTCCCGGAGATCGCCGCCGCGACAATCGCGGTGATCGCCGCCCCAGACGACATCCCGTCCGCCGTTCCGGCCGCAGAACCGGCGCCGGCCGCCGCTTCGCCGACCGCACCGCACGGCACCCCGCGAATGACGGAGATCGAGCGCGCCGTCAGCGGCCGCGGCCTCGCGTGGCTGGGCGGCTTGGCGCTGTTGCTCGGCGCGATCTTCTTCCTCAGCCTCGCCTTCAGCCGCGGCTGGGTCAGCCCCGCGATGCGGGTGGCCGCCGGGCTCGTGGCCGGGGTCGCGCTGACCGGCGGCGGCAGTTGGGTGCTCCGCCGCCGCGACCCACTGGTCGGCCGGGTGCTCGTCGCGGTCGGGATCGGGGTCTGGAACCTCTCTGTCTTCGCGGCCTGCCGCCTCTACGGCCTGCTCGACCCCGCCGCCGGACTGACGGTCATCCTCGTCGGCACCGCGGCAGCGACGGCTCTCGCGATCCGGATCGACGCGCAGGAGATCGCCCTCTTCTCGCTGGGGGCCGCGCTCGCCGCCCCGATGCTGCTCGACGCGGCGACCAGCACCACGTCCGTCCTCTTCGTCGGCATCCTCCTGCTCGCCACCACGACGCTCGCCTTCACGAAGGACTGGGCGTGGCTGCCGGTCGTGGCCCTGCTCGTGACGTTGCCGCAACTGGCAGCTTGGACCCTCTCCTTTGCTGGTCGTTTCCCGCCCCGCCTGCCCGACGCCGCGGCGTGGGCGCTGCTCACCGGGGCCTGGCTGCTGCACGCGCTCTCGATGACCGCCCAAGCCCTGCGTCCGAGGCCCCCGGACCGCCGCAGCGTCGCCGGACCGATGGCCGCGCTCCTCGTCGTCGCCTCCCTGACGATCCCCCCGATGGCTCTCGTCCCGGTCAACCCCGGAGAGCGCGCCGCCGGTGCCCACCTGCTGCTGGTCTCGGCCCTGCTCGGCGCGATCACCGTCGTCACCATCGCGCGTCTCGGTGAGCGGAACGCCTTCGCCTGGGCCGCGGGCGTGCTCGGGGCGCTGTACCTGCTCGCCGCCATGACGTTGCTGTTCCCGCACCGTGCCTGGCCGGTCGCGCTTGGCGTCTGCGGGGTCCTGTTCACGTGGCTCCTCCGCCGCACCCGGGTCGGCATGGCCGGCTGGTTCGCGGCCGCCTACCTCGCCCTCGGCACGGGCATGGCCACCGAGCGATGGTCCTCCATGAGCCTGACGAACCCGTCAGCCCGCGACGGCTGGCCTGATCTGGCAGGCGAGTTCCTCGTGCTGATCGGCCTCCTCGCCGCCCTCGCGGCCGCCGGCTGGCTGGCGGGTCGCGGCACGGGGCGCGTCGTCGCCTACCTCGCCGCGTGTGTCGCGGTGGTCGCCTTCCTGCCGATCCCCTTCTCCGGGTTGCCGCTGGTGGTCGCATGGTGCGTTCTGGTGGTGGCCACCAGTGCCGCCTTCCACTGGTCCGCCCTCCAACCCGAGCCGCTGCCGGAACCGACCATCGACGTCGACGCTGTCCTGCCGCCCGCGCCGGACCCGGAACCAGCGCAGCGCGTCCAGCCGCGGGAAGTGGCCACCGCCGGGCTTGCCCTTCCAGTCGTTGTCAGCACGCTCCTCGCGATCGGCCAACTGCTGCGGACCGCCTACCCGCCCGCCACCCTCAACCTGCTCGGAACCGGTCCGGTCGCGTTCGCCGAGCATCCCGCGAACCTGCTCGGTTTCCTGTTGGTGCTGGCCACGCTGGCCGCCGTCGGTTGGCTGGCGACCGCGACCGTCGCTCGCCAGGTCGTCTGGCTCCTCGCCGCCGCAACGGTCGTCGCCGTGCTGCCGCACGAACTGGCCGGTCTCCCCCTGCTCGCAGCGTGGTCTGCCCTGACCGTGCTGGGCACCGCTGCCCTCCGGTGGCCGGCCCTGACCGCCGGTCGGCTGGAGCCGCCCACCGCGCTGATCGCCGCGCCGCTGGCCACCGCCGCCTTGGCGCTCGGTCGCCTGCTGCTGATCGACCTGCCGTCGAGCGGCCTGCGCATCGCCGTCGAGCCGGTGCTGCACGCCGGTGCCGACCGGGCCGCGCTCGCGGCCGCGATCGTCGCCGCCGGGGCGGCAGCAACCGCCGCGGTCGCGCCGACGCCGCGGTACCGCGCGGCGGCGTCTGCCGCGGCAATCGTCGTCGTCGCCTACCTCGCCCTTTCCGTGCTGGGGGCGGCGCAAGTCGTCGCGGTCCTCTCGGCGCTCGCGACGACATCGCTGATCCTCGCCCGTCGCTGGGACGACGAGCCGATGCTGCGGCTCGTCGGAGGCGCGCTCGCCCTGTTGGCGACGACCGCGCTCCTCGCCGTCGTCGCGCCGCCGTACCGGCTCGTCGTGCGAGCAGCGAACGTCGAGCCGGTCGTCCCGCTCTGGGAGGTCGCCCTCGCGACCGCCGCCTGGGCCGCGCCGCTCGTCGTCGCGGCCGACCACGCGCCGAACGCGCGGATCGCCCGCCTTGCGCGGGTCGTCGCCGCCTGCGGCGCGGTCTGGTTCCTCTCGATCGCCGTCGTCGGTCTCTTCCAGCAACAGGTCGGCGGCGCCGCCGACCTGACCACGCTGGCCCGGCGGGCGCAGGTGTCGCTGTCGGTCCTCTGGGCAGTGCTCGGCGGCGGGCTCGTCGCCGCCGGGCTCGCCCGCTTCGGCGTCGAGGTTCGCCTGGCCGGCCTCGCCCTGCTCGGCCTCGCCGCGGTCAAGGTCTTCGTCCTGGACCTGAGCTCGCTCGACGCGTCCTACCGGGTGCTGTCGTTCCTCGTCCTCGGCACGCTGCTGCTGGCCAGTTCCTACGCCTACCGACGCCTCGCGGCACCCGTCAGCCCGGAGCCGGAGTGAACGCTCGCGGGAACGCCGCACACGGCTCAGCCGAGGAACGGCCCGACCGCCGCGACCGCCCGGTCGATCTCCTCGGGCGTGTTCCAGACGTGCGGCGCGAGCCGGATCCGACCGCCCCGGGCGGCGCAGCGCACCCCGGCCTCGGCCAGCGACCGCTCCACCCCCTCCGCGTCGGCGACCGCCGCGCTGACGATGGTGGACGTCGGCGCGGGGAGCCCCAGTCCCGCCGCCAAGCGCCGCGACAGGTCCCAGACCGCGTCGAGGGTGCCGTCACGCTGCCACCCGACCAGCAGGTCGAGGGAGGGGCGCGCCCCGGCCCACGCCTGCCACGCCAGCGACACGTCGAACCGCGCCGCGCCTGACGCGAGGTCGTCCAGACTGCCGCCGTAGTTCCGCGCGTAGGCGGGCACCGCCGCCCGCCAGTTGGCGAACCACGGCACCAGTTCCCCTTGCCGTTCCGGCCGAACCCAGAGGAAGCCGACCCCGCGCGGGCAGAGCAGGTGCTTGTAGCCGTGGCAGACGAGGTAGTCGATCCCCGCGAGGTGCGGCGCGACCGGCACGAACGGCACGGCGTGGGTGGCATCGACGAAGACCCGCGCCCCGACTCGCTCGGCCGCCGCCACGATCTCACCGAGCGGCGCGCTCTCGCCGCTCTGCGACCGAGTCTGGCTGAAGGCGACCAGCCCGGTGCCCGGCCGGATCGCGTCCGCGAGCGACGCGAACGGCACCTGCCGCACCCGCGCCCCGCGCGCCCCCTCGGCCGCAAGCATCGGGTAGAGGACGGACGTGAACTCCTCCTCCGGCACGACAACCTCGCACCCCTCGGGCAGCGAGGCGGCGACCAGCCCGACCCCGACCGACACCGTCGGCACCAAGGCGACGTCGCCAGCCTCAGCGCCGATCAGGTCGGCGAAGCGGGTCCGGCAAGGCTCGCCCTCCCGGTCCCATTCGTTGACCCAGTCGGCGGTCCCCGCCTGCCAGCGTTGCAGGGCCCGCTCCAGCGCCGCGACCGTCGGCCGCGGCGGCAGGCCGTAGGTCGCCGCGTCGAGATAGGCGAGGCCCGGCGCCGGGTCGAACAGATCGCGGGCGGGCGCGCCCGTGGGGCGGGCTTGGGTCTCCATGTCGACTCCCCTGTCGCAGGATCGTGGCGCGCGCCGCGGCGGGTCCGGGCGGGCGGCCAGTCTCGCCCCGATTATCGCCGCAGCCCCGACCGGTCGCGACCACCCGGCGCGACGACACCGGCAAGGGGAAGGGCCCGTCAGCACGCGGCCGCGCCGCGCGACCCGGGCCCCGGGGGAGGGTCAAGCCCTCCCTCGAGCCAACGGCCCACCCCTCCCACCGCAGGGGCCGACGAAGGGGGAGAGGGGGTTGGGGGGCGAGGGCGGTCCCGGCGAGCCCTGCCGCGAGGTGCGATGCCGCTTCCCGACGGACACCTCTCCGTGTCAGCCTTCGCAAGGGGAGAGGGGCCGGGGGGTGAGGGAGTCCCGGAGTTCCACACGCGAGGCGGCCCCCGGCAAATGCCGGGGGCCGCTTCGACGCAGCGAGGTGTCAGCGGGCGCGGGCGACGGCCGGAACGTCCTCGACCGGGGCCACCGCTTCCTGCCCAAGCGGGACCAGCGCCAGCAACTGGCGCAGCCGCTCGGCCTGAATCGGGCTGATCCCGTTCAGCAAGGTCGCCAGCCGGTGCTTGTACGCCTCGCCGACGTTCTCCAGCAACTGGTGGCCGGCCGGGGTCAGCGTCGCCAGCACCATCCTCCGGTCCGCCGGGTGCGGCCGCCGCACGGCCCAGCCCTGCCGGGTCAGGATGTCGACGTAGAGGGTCGCGGTGCGGCGGGCCACGGCCAGACGACGCGACAACTCCGACGGGGCGATCCCGTCCTCGCCGACCGCCTCCAGCTCCAGCAGCGCGGCGAAGGCCCCGGCCGTCAGGTCGAGGTCGGCCAGCGCGTCGGTCGCCGCCCGGTCGAGCGCGCCGGCGGTCTTCTGCAACTGCATGAACGCGGCGAAGCGGGCCGCGTCGGGGGCTGGTTCAAAGGTCACTGGCACGGTCTGCTCCTGACAAAGCCATCCGGGATGAACCGCGCCGGTCGCGGACATCGAACCATCGGTGCGCGGCGTCGCGACGTCGCGAACGGGATCACGCATGGTCGGCACTCTCCTGCCGACGCCGTCGGGGACGCCGGCGAACACTCCGGCCAGGAGTCGCGGCGGCACCGTGGACGCGTGACGTGCGGTCCGGGGCAGCGAGCCTCCCGACATCGTGCCACCAGCATAGGAACTCCGCCGCCGCGCCACCAGAAGGGAATGCCTGCCGAATCCGACGCCGCGTGTCGGGAATTGCTGCCGATTGTGTCGGGAAATGTTTGACTTCTGACGGATTGCCGCCGGGCCGACGGCTCTCGCCTGCCGGCACGTCACTTCTCCGTCGCGACGTGTCCCGCGCCCGACTTCGGCCAATCGCGTCGACCCCGACGAGAACCGATCTCCCCGCCCCGTTGACACGTCGGCCCGAACCTCGTCGGTCTCGGAGCCGCGGGGCACGCGCGCAGAAGGCCTCCCTCGGTGGCCAGAGGCAGCGAGTCACCACGTCGAGCGTTCGCCGGCCGTTCCACGAGCGAGTTGCGCTCGGGACCCGGTCCTCCCTTTCAGCCGACAGAGGTTCGTAGCCACCAGGAAGCGGTCCCACCCCAGCAACCCGGGAGTTCGGGGATGGGGGTGGTTCCTCCCCAACCTGAGTTTTCCCCTTCCCCGCCACAGCCTGGCAAGGGGATGAACCTGCCGCGAAACGGTGCCAAAATGGCACTCCGGGGTTCCGGCGAGGACTTGGCCCTCCTCCGCCCCTTCCCATCGCCCGCCGCCGAGGGAGAGGGGGCCGGGTGGGGGCGGTCCCGACGCACCCGGCCGCGAGGGGCGCAAGGCACGATCGCTCGGATGCCCGCCCCTCTTCAGCCCAGTTCCGGAGTCCGGTAGAGCGTCCTCCCGCCGACCCGGATCTCGACGTCGACCAGGTAGCGCCGCGCCGCCTCGAGGTCGGGGGTCACGCCGAGCCCCGGCCCCTCCGGGATGCGCACCCGGCCCTCGGCGTCCGGCGCGATCCGCTCGCGGGTGATCTCGCGGGCGAGCGGCTTCAGTTCGGTCGGGAACTCGCAGATCGCGTCCGGCGGGTCGCCCGCGAACGGCTGGAGCGAGGCCGAGAGGGCGAGGTTGGAGGTGAAGGTGTGGTTGACGTAGGTCACCCCGCGCGAGCGCGCGTAGTCGGCCACCCGCTTGGCCGGCGAGATGCCGCCGATCCGGCCGGCGTCGATCTGGACGTAGCCGATCCCGGCGTGGTCGATCATCTGCCGCGCCATGTCCTCGTTGTGCGCCCCTTCGCCCCCGGCCAGCCGGACCCGGCCGCTGCGGGCCGCCAGCGTCCGGTAGGCGTCGAGCGCACCGGAGACGAACGGCTCCTCCAGCCACGTCGCGCCGCATCCTTGCAGCGCGGGCAGCCGTCGCTCGGCCGCCGCGAGGTCGTGGCCGAAGACGGTGCCGGCATCGACCAGCAGGATGCCGTCGATCCCCAGGCCCTCGCGCGCCGCCAGCACCTGCTCGCCGTCGGCCTCGACCGAGCCCCGGCCGTAGACCCCCCAGCCGAACTTCGCCGCCCGGAAGCCGCTCTCCCGGATCGCCCGTGCCTTGGCGAAGGTGTCGGCCGGCTTGTCGGCGAAGAGGACCGAGGCGTAGGGCAGCCGCGGCTCGGCCCGTGCGAACCCGAGCAGGCTCCAGACCGGCTCTTCGCGCCGCCGCCCGAGCAGGTCCCACATCGCGATGTCGATCCCGGAGAGGATGTGGTCGGCCTGCAGCAGGTCCATGCTGTTCGCCCGCACCAAGTCGCCGATGCGGTCGATGTCCGCCGGGTCGTCCAGCTCCTGCCCCAGCACCGAGGCCTGCACCGGCTTGCAGGCGCTGTGCGACATCGGGCAGACCAGCCCCGCGATCGAGGGCAGCGGCGCGGCCTCGCACTCGCCCCAGCCGACGTGCGGCCCGGCCTGGACCCGGACCAGCAGCAGGTCCTGGCTGCCGTCGCCGATGTCCAGCACCTCGGGCATCGACAGGTAGTAGAAGTCGACCGCCTCGATCCGCATCGTCCCTCCCTCGCCCGCGCTCGCTCGCAGGCGGGATCGTAGCCGGTCACGGCCCGGCGGGACTCGCTTGCCGCGCGGGCGCGCCTCGGGTTCAATCCCTCGCCAGCCGCCGCGTCGCCGACGGCACCGGGCCGACGGGAGGGGGCGCCGCGCCAATGAGGATCACCGAGGTCGAGCCGGTCGTCGTCTTCGGCGGGTTCCGGAACTGGGTCTTCGTCCGGGTCCACACCGACGAAGGGCTCGTCGGCACCGGCGAGGCGACGCTGGAGGGCCGGGCGGAGACGATGGTCGCCGCCCTGAGCGAGGCCGCCCGCTCGCTCGTCGGGCAGGATCCGCTGCGGATCGAGCATCTCTGGCAGATGCTCTACCGCCATGCCTTCTGGCGCGGCGGCCCGGTCCTCAACTCCGCCATCTCCGGCATCGAGCAGGCGCTCTGGGACATCTTCGGCAAGTCGGTCGGTCTGCCGGTCTGGCAACTGCTCGGCGGCAACTGCCGCGACCGGATCCGCGTCTACGCCAACGGGCCGCGCGGCGAGACCCCGGAGGAACTGGCCGAGAGCGCCCTCGCCCTGAAGGAGGCCGGCTGGTCGGCGATCAAGCTCGACCCCTGCGGCCCGACCAAGCCGCTCGACGGCGTCGCCGCGGTCCGCCGCGTCGCCCGGGTGATGGAGGCCGTCCGCGACGCGGTCGGGCCGGAGGTCGACCTCGCCGTCGACGCCCACGGCCGGCTCAGCCCGGCGATGGCGATCGAGGTCGGGCGGGCCGTCCGCGACGTCGGCATCTACTTCTTCGAGGAGCCGTGCCTGCCGGAGAACCCCGCCGCGATGGCGAGGGTCGCCCGCGAGTGCGGCATCCCGGTCGCCACCGGCGAGCGCCTCTTCACCAAGTGGGGGTTCCGCGAGGTGCTGGAGCAGGGCGCGGCCGTCCTCCTGCAGCCCGACCTCGCCCACTGCGGCGGCATCAGCGAGGCGCGGAAGATCGCCGCCATGGCCGAGGTCCACTTCGCCGGCGTGGCCCCCCACAACCCGCTCAGCCCGGTCAACATGCGCGCCTCGCTCCACCTCGACGCGACGATCCCCAACTTCGTGATCCAGGAGTGGGTGGTCGACCCGCCGCCGTGGACCCACGACCTCCTCGTCCACCCGGTCGTCGTCAAGGACGGCTGGGCGGAACTGCCGACCGAGCCGGGCCTCGGCACCGACCTCAACCTCGAGGTCTGCCGCGCCCACCCCTACCAGCCGGTCGACCTGCCGCCCCTCTGGCACGACGACGGGGCCGTCGCCGACTGGTGACCCTGACGCGCAGACGAAACCGGCGGTCGCCGGACCGGCAGGTCAAGTGGCCCGCCCCCGCCTGCCCGGCACCTTGCCGACAAAGGGACGGACCACGTCGGCAATCGGCCGGACAATGGCAACGCGGCGGGTGGGCGAGGGTTTCGCCCTCCCCCATGCAGGCTCCGGTCTCGACCTCACGGGGAGCCGTCGGTTCGGAAGCCGCCGCGCCGCGGCAACCCGGGGCCATGGGGGAGGGCTTGGCCCTCCCCCGGATCAGTTTCTCCCCCTCTCCCGCGGCCGCGGGAGAGGGGGCTGAGGGGTGAGGGCGGTCCCGGCGGCCACGGCCGCGAGACGCGGTGCCGCTTCCCAACGGAGACCTCCCCCTGTCAGCCATCGCCATGGGAGAGGGGCTGGGAGGTGAGGGAGTCCCCGGCAAGCCAGACGCGGGTGCCGCGGGCTCGCCAGTTTCTTACAGCACCACCCGCACGTCCCGCGTCGGCCAGCCGGTCGCGCCGTCCGGCAGCGGCGAGCGAATGGTCGACTGCATCACCTTGCCGGCGCCGTCGGTGGCGCGCATCACGCCCTTGTAGACCCCCGGCTGGGCGTCGAACTGGTAGAGCCAGCGCACCCACGTGAAGGGGGGGTTGAGCGACGGCTCGAGGGTGGCGTCGGCCCACGTCTTGCCGTCGTCGAGACTGAGCTCGACCCGCTGGATGCCGCGGTCCCCGGCGGAGGCCATCCCGGCCACGGTGACGGTGCCCGCCTTCACCTCCTCGCCGAGGCCCGGCGTGTCGAACCGGCCCCAGATCTGGTAGTGGGCGTAGTCGCTCCAGCCACGCTCCTCCCAGTAGCCGAGAAAGTCCTCGCCGACCGCCTCGATCTTCTGCAGCCACTTCACGTTCTTCATCCCGTAGATCGGCGGCACGATCAGGCGGGCCGGGAAGCCGTGGTCGTTTGGCAGCGGCTGCCCGTTCATGCCGACCACCAGCAGCACCGCCGGGTCCTGCGCGATCCCGATCGGGAACGACTCCTCGTAGCCGTCGGCCGCGGTCAGCTTGAGGTCGACCACCGCCGCCTGCGGCACCACGTCGCCCAGCAGGTCCTTGAGCGGGATGCCGGTCCACTCCGCGGTCGAGATCAGGTCGCCGTTCAGGTCGTTCGAGATGCAGCAGAGCGTGGTGATGTTCTTCGTCGTCGCCCGCTTGACGAGGTCGTCGTACTGGAAGACGGTCGGCTTCTCGACCATGCCGCCAATCGACAAGGACCACCCTTGCAGCGGCACCACCGGGTCCGAAACGTTCTTCGAGACGTGGTAGAAGTCGGCGGTCGCGGTCAGCCGCGGCGTCAGCTGCCCGGCCGCCTCCAGCTTGGCGAACTCCGCCGCGTCGGCCGCGCCGCCCTGCGCGGCGGCCCGCGCC
>JBDHWC010000074.1:0-12225 GCA_039809985.1 Thermomicrobiales bacterium
CCCACCGCGAGGGCTGACAGGGGGAGGCATCCTCCATTGAGAACCGGCCGCGCAGCGGCGACCCGGGGGTTTGGGGGGAACTTGGTTCCCCCCAGACCAATTGCTCCCCCTCTCCCCTCGCGAGCTGACAGGGAGAGGTATCCATTGGGAAGCGGCCGCGCCGCGGCAACCCGGGGGTCTGGGGGAGGGCTTGGCCCTCCCCCGATTCATGTTCTCCCCCTCTCCCATCGCCATGGGAGAGGGGGCTGGGGGGTGAGGGAGTCCCAGCGCGCTCGGCCGGGAGGCGCGCGTGCCGCTTCCCAACCGATGCCTCCCCCCGTCAGATCGCCTTGGGAGGGGGGCTGGGGTGGGAGTCCTCCGACCCGCCCCTACCGCCCGGACGCCGCCCGCTGCTGGGCGACGTAGCCGAGCACGTCGACCCGCGTCACCACCCCGGTGACGCACCCCTCCTGCGCCACCAGCACCGCCGCCGCGCCGGAGGCGAGCATCGGCACCACCCGCTCGACCTCCTCGTTCGCGTCGACCAGCGGGAACGGCGCGTCCATCACCGTCGAGACCTTCGCGGTCAGCACGTCCGGGTCGCGGAAGAGCCGGTCGAGCAGGCCGCGCTCCTGCAGCGACCCTGCCACCGACTGCACTTCGATCCGGCACGGCTCGCCGTCGGCGAGGGTCGCCGTGCCGTCGCGGACCACCGGCAGCTGCGAGATGTCGTGCTCCCGCAACAGGCCGATCGCCTCGGCCACCGTCTGGTCGCAGCCGACGGCGACCACCCGCGGCGTCTCGTCGCCGCGCCCGGCCACCACCGCCCCGACCCGGGCCGACTGCCGGAAGCGCGAGAGGAAGCCGTTCTCCCGCATCCAGTCGTCGTTGTAGATCTTCGAGAGGTAGCCACGGCCGCTGTCCGGCAGCAGGACGACCAGCAGCGCGCCCGGGTCGTCGACCCGGCGGGCGACCTCCAGCGCCGCCCAGACCGCCATCCCGCCCGAGCCGCCGATCAGGATCCCCTCCTCGCGGGTCACCCGCCGGGCCATGGTCAGGGCGTCGCGGTCGGAGACCTTCACCCACTCGTCGACCACCTTCGGGTCGAAGGTGCCGGGCCAGAAGTCTTCGCCGACCCCTTCCACCTTGTAGGGGTGCATGTTCTCCGGCTGGGTGTAGATGCTCCCCTCCGGGTCGACCCCGACCACCCGCACCGCCGGGTTCTGCTCCTTCAGGCAGCGGCCGATGCCGGAGATGGTGCCGCCGGTGCCGACCCCGGCCACGAAGTGGGTGATCGTCCCCGCCGTCTGCCGCCAGATCTCCGGCCCGGTCGACTCGTGGTGGGTGCGCGGGTTGACCGGGTTGAAGTACTGGTTCGGCTGGAAGGCGTTCGGCACCTCCCGGGTCAGCCGGTCCGCCACGCTGTAGTAGCTCTCCGGGGAGTCGCGCTCGACCGCGGTCGGGGTGGTCACCACCTCCGCCCCGTAGGCCCGCAGCAGGGCGACCTTCTCCGGCGCGACCTTGTCCGGCATGACGAAGATGCAGCGGTACCCCTTCACCGCGGCCGCCATCGCCAGCCCGACCCCGGTGTTGCCGCTGGTCGGCTCGACGATGGTGCCGCCCGGCCGCAGCCAGCCGCGCCGCTCGGCCTCCTCGACCATCCGGATCCCGATCCGGTCCTTCACCGAGCCGCCCGGGTTCAGCATCTCGAGCTTGGCGACGACCGGGGTCCGAATGCCGTCGGCCACCCGGTTCAAGCGAACCAGCGGCGTCCCGCCGAGGGCGTGGACGACGTCGGGCCGGATGTCGGGGACGGGCGCGGCGACTGGGCTGGGCATGGGTCGGGAGCCTCCGGGCGGCGACATCGACGCGGCGGGTGGCGACGGACGCCGCCGCGCCGATGGTAGCACGCGCCCCGCCGTCGCCCGCCGGTTGACACCGGGCCGCCGGCGTGCGATCCAAGAGGGGGACGTGCCCGCCGCCGCGAAGGGAGCCCAGCGATGCCGAACGACGAGACGCCGCTGATCAACCTGTGGGGCGAGAAGGTCGCGCTCGGCCCGCTCCACGCCGGGCTGCTGCCGCTCCTCGAGCGCTGGGAGAACGACTTCCCGACGGTGGTCTCGGGCGGCGCGCTGCCGCTCCCCGCCTCGCCGGAAGCGGTCGCCGCCGGCTGGGGGAAGCTGATCGCGGGCGAGCGCGAGGGGTGGGTCGGCTTCGCCATCTACGCCCTGCCCGGCTGCGGCCCGATCGGCCACGCCAACCTGCGCGACCTCGGCGGCCCGCACCACACCGCCGAGTTCGGCATCACCATCTTCGACCCGGCCAACCGCGGCCGCGGCTACGGCACCGAGGCGACCCGGCTGCTCCTCGACTACGCCTTCGCCTGCCTCGGCGTCCACAACGTCCTGCTCGACACCAGCTCCGACAACCCCGGCGCGATCCGCGCCTACGAGAAGGCCGGATTCCGCGAGATCGGCCGTCGCCGCAAGGCCGTCTGGCGGCCTGACGGCCCGGTCGACGCGGTGCTGATGGACTGCGTTCCGGCCGATCTTGCCGACAAGGTCGCCACGGGCGATTGACCGGCCAACATTCCTGCCATAAAGTGGGCAGTGGTGCTATCGGCCAGCATCTGTTCGACGTGCTAGTGGCCGGGGTGCCGAGAGAGGAGTCGCGCATGGAAGACTCGAAGTTCGACGCGCTGGTGAAGCGCCTGGTTGACGAGTCGACGCGGCGCACGGTGCTGCGCGGGGCGGCGGGCACCGCGCTCGCCTCCGCCCTCGCCGTCAGCGGGCTGGAAGCCGTCGACGCCAAGCCCGGCAAGGCCAAGCAGGGCAAGGACAAGAGCAAGGGCAAGACGCCGATCAAGCCGGCCGGGCCGTGCGGCAACGGCGGCGTCAAGGCCAACAAGTGCCGCGTCCAGAGTCCCGACGGCTTCTCGAACGACTGCTGCACCAACTATTGCCGCAAGACTCACCGCAAGCACCGGCCGAAGAACAGCCCGCCGCCGCACGACCCGAACGGCCGTTGCCGGCTCGCGCCGAACGGCTTCCCCTGCACCCAGAGCCAGTTCTGCGCGAGTGGCTACTGCGCGATGGTGACCGCCCAGCAGGACAGCCAAGTCGGCGAGTGCGTGCCGTACGGGCCGCAGCCCGAACTCAAGAAGTCCAAGAAGCACCGCTCCGGCGGCAAGAAGTAACCCCGGCTCGATCGCCGACGGCGGCGGCCCGCTCCCGGGCCGCCGCCGTCGGCGGCGAGTCTCGCCCGCCTTTCACCGTCTCGATGCCACCGATCGCCGCGGCAGGACGACGTCGACCCAGGGAGCGAGGATGGACGGACCGGCATTCGACGAACTCGTCCGCAAGCTGAAGTCCGACGCCTCGCGGCGCACCGTGCTGCGCGGCGCGGCGGGGTCCGCCTTGGCCTCGATTCTCTCCGTCACCGCGGTCGAAGCGAAGCAGAAGGGCAAGGGCAAGCAAGGCGGCAGCGGCCGGGGCGAGGACCCGTCCGACGACGGCGGGCAGGCCGCGAACGACGCGGCCCAAGCCGATCCTGCCCCTCCTGCCGCGGACACGACCGCCGGCAAGGGGAAGGGCAAGGGCAAAGGGGGCTCCGGCGTCACCGACGAAACTCCACCGCCCCAGACCGGCCCGGCCGACCCGGGAACGGACAACGCCCTCAGCACCTCGGGCAAGAAGGGCAAAGGGAAGGGAAAGGCCGCCGCGGACAACGCGGACGGGCCCGCCCTGCTCTCCTGACGCCGGGCCAGACCGGCGCGCCGATCCCGGTCCCGCCGCGCCGACGACTGTCGGCGCGGGCGTGCCTCGCCGTGCCAAGTCGTGATGTAATGGCGCAGCGGTCGGCAGGCGAGCAGCAGGAGCCTCGGCGGTGACGAGCGGCACCACGAACCACGCGACAGCCCCGGCCGCCGCCGGCGACCTCGACCGCCTCGGCCGTCTCCACGGCACCAGCAAGAGTTCCGACCGGCGCGACCTGCTCCGCGCCTACGAGCCGTTCCTCGCCCCGCTGCGCGACGCGGCTTTCGAACTGCTCGAGATCGGGGTCGGCGACGGCGCGTCGCTCCGGCTCTGGGCCGACTACTTCCCCCGCGCCACCGTCGTCGGCCTCGACGTCCGCCGCCTCGCCCCCGGCACACTGCCCGATCGCTGCACGCTCCGCCATGGCAGCCAGTCCGACCTCGCCACGCTGCACGACCTCGTTCGCGCCCACCGGTTCCGGGTGATCATCGACGACGGCAGCCACGTCTCGGCCGACCAGATCTTCACCTTCGAACAGCTCTTCCCGTGGATCGAACCGAACGGGGTCTACGTCTGCGACAGCCCGGACGCGGTTCGGCCCGAGGAGAGCATCTGGACGGTCGACCGCTTCCTGATGGTCGCCCACGGCATCGTCCGCGGTGAGGTGCCGACCGACCTGCCGCCCGAGACGCGTGAGCTCTACCGCCTCTGCCTGCGGAAGGCGACCTCGGTCACCTTCGCCCACGGCGTCGTCATGGTCGCCAGCTGACCGACAGGAGTCCCCGACGGATGCGCGACCCCGACGATCGGCCGAGCCCTTTCGGCCTCCCGCCCGGCAGCGTCGCCGTCGTCCTCGGCGCGGACCGCGCGGTCGCCGTCGCCGACGTCCAGCTCCGGCCGTTGCGCCTGCCGCGCCGCAAGAAGCGCACGTCCCGGGCCGAGTGGCTCGCCCGGGTTCGCGCCCTGCTGCTCGAGGCCCAGTTCGCCGGCGCGACCCACCTCGTCGTGCCGCAGGCCGAGGCGGAATGGCTCGCCGATCACCCGCACGTCGCCGCTCACCTCGCCAGCCACCACGCGATGGCCCACGCCGTCGACGAGGACGGGGCCGCGGCGATCGTCTTCGCCCTCGAGCCGCCGGGGCCGGTCACCTTCGCGGCGGAAGTCTCCGGCTGGACGATCCGGGACGAGCAGCCGCTCCGCCTCGTCGCCGAGCGGGACCTGTCCGACCCTGCCTGCGTCCTCCGCTGCCTCGAGCCGGCGGTCGGCGCGCTGCGCGGCCGGCTCCGGCTACGGCTCGCGGGGCTCGACACCTGCCGCGTCCAGTTCGCGTTCCGAGTCGGCGCGGACCGCGCGATCCACGTCAGCCTGCGCCAGCCCGACCTCGTGCTGCACGACGTCGAGCGGGCCGAGGCCCGGCTCGACCTGCAGCGCGGGACGCTCGACCTCGCGTTCGACCTCGAGACCACGCCCGGCGACCCGTTGCGGGCGATCCGGCTCGGCCCCTTCACCGACGAGAACTGGCGCGTCCACCCCGGCTTCCCCGGCGGCCGCTCGTTCGCCCTGCCCGACACCGCCCCGGCCGGGGCAACGCTGGAACTGCTCGCCGCCGAACTCTGCCCGGTGGCTGCCGCCGAGCGCGGCCCGGCTCACCCGCGGCTGGTCGGGGCCGCGCCGCGCCACTACCGGAAGCCGGCCGGCCGGCCGCGCGACGCCGTGATCTTCTCCAGCTGGGTGCCGGAGGCCGGGCTGGAGCTCGGCACCTACTTCCTCGACCTGCTGGCCCGGCACCACGCCGACTCCCGCATCTTCGTCGGGATCAACCACGGCTCGACCCCCGCATGGGCCGAGCGGCTGCGGGCCAGCGGCCTCGACCTCGCGGTCTGCCCCGCCGCCCCGACCCTCACCCTCCCCTTCGACCCGACCGGCTTCGTCGCCGCCCTCGACGCCTACCGGCACGAGGCCGAGTCGTTCGACCTCGTCTGGTTCGGCCACAACAAGGGGGGCGTCCACCTCCGCGACCGCGGCTACCCCGCCGCCCGCTGGGTGATCGAGCGCGACTTCTGGGGCCGCCGGCCGACGGTGGAGGCGATGTTCGACCGACCCGAGATCGGCCTCTGGGCCCCCCACTACCTCGCGTTCCAGCCGGAGCACCAGGCGCAGACGGACGCGCTGGCCAAGATCCGCCCCGGTCTCTGCCGCCCCCTCTGCGTGATGGCCGTCTCGACCCACTTCGTGCTGCGCGACACGACGCTGCGCGCCTTCTGCGCCGAGGCCGACCCGCGCTTCTGGGTCGAGGGGGCGACGCCGTTCGGCGGCGACCGCTTCTTCTTCGAGATGGCCTTCCCGAACCTGCCGATCACCGACGGCTACGAGCCGTTCGTCGAGGACGGCCGCGGCGGCACGATCGGGCCGCCCGCCGCCGGCGAGCGCTTCTCGGCCCTGAACGACTGGCGGCAGAACCACGCCATCGTCCGCCGCGAACTGGAGCTCTGGCGGGCCAACCCGACGACCTACCGGCCCAGCCGCCACGCCCACCGCCGGATGCCGTGACCGTGCCCGCGCCGACCGAACCCGGGGCCGCGCCCGCCGCGCCCAGCCGCCCGGCCCGGAGGCAGCCGGTCCTGCTCGACCCGGCGACGTTCCCGGCCGAGTTCGACCCGGACTGCTACCGCGCGCTCAACTCCGACCTGCGCCACCTGTCGGACGAGGAGCTCGTCGCCCACTGGGAGCGCGTCGGCCGCGAGCAGGGCCGCCGAGCCCACCCGCTGCCCGATCGCGTCGCGTTCGCCGACCTCGCCCGCGGCGGCGCGCCGCTGCTCGAGATCAGCCCGTCGCTTCGCCCCGTCTTCCGCGGCCGCCACGTCCGCTACTTCGAGACGCTGCCGCCGGACGATCTGGTCCGCCGCGACCGCGTCCACGGCGAACCGGCCGCCCGGCCGCCGCGGATTCATTTCGTCTCCCCCGACGGCGACCTCTCGGTCGTCCGCGGCCGCTACGCCGTCGTCGCCAGCAGCCACGTGCTGGAGCACACGCCCGACCTCGTCGCCCACTTGCAGCGCGTCGAGCAACTGCTGCTGCCGGACGGCCACTACGTCCTCTTCCTGCCGGACCGCCGCTACTGCCTCGACGCCCTGATGCCGGAGACGACGTTCGCCGACGTGCTGGAGGCCGCGATCGAGCGGCGCACCCGGCACTCGCTGCGCACCGTCGTCGCCGAGCACCTGCTGCGCACCCACAACGACCCGCCCCGGCACTGGCGGGGCGACCACGGCACGCCGGAGCACCTCGACGCCGACGGCGTGGCCGACGCGGTCCGCGGCTTCGACGAGGCGACCGAGTCCGGACTCTACCTCGACCGCCACGCGTGGCACCTGACCGCGGAGTCGTTCCGCCAGATCATCGACCTGCTGCACGCGGTCGGCCTGATCGCCCTTCGCCCGCTCCGGGTCTACCCGGTGCTGGCGGGCAGCAACGAGTTCTGGGCGATCCTGGAACGGCCCGCCGAACCCATCGGAGCCTGACCGCGCCCGGCGGCACGCTCCGAGGCACGCCCGTCCCCGGCTCGCGCCGGTCAGTCGCGGTCGATCTCGAGCCGCACCGTCGCCAGCCGCCGCTTCCCGACCTGCTGCGTCGCGATCGCCCCGCCGGCGGCGGCCATCGCCTCCAGCCACCGCCCGACCGCCGGCCGCTCGGCTTTCGCCACGTCCGGCACCAGCAGCGCGGTGCCGGCGCGGCAGTACTCGAGTGCTTGCAGCAGCGCCCCCCGGCGACCGCCCAGCTCCGGCGGCAGGCCGCGAACGATGACGAGGTCGGCCGGGTCGAGGCTCGCCGACACGATCGAGCCGTTGTCGTAGACCGCTGCCCGCTCCCCGTCGATCTCCCGCACCACGGCCGGAGCGATGGAGAGGATGAAGGTGGAGAGGAGGGTCTCCACGCCGATCACGTTCATCAACGCCGACCCCTCGGCCGGGTCGTGGCTCACCACGCTGACGGCGACCGCGTGCGGCGTGGCCCATGCCTCCCGGACGAGGCGCGGCGTCTCCGGCCCGACCCCGAGCGACAGCACGTGGCGGAACCAGCCGTCACGCACCGCCCAGCCGAGCGCCGCGGCGACGGCGTCGACATCCTCCCCGGCCACTCGAAACTGCCGGGCCAAGTCGGCCAGCAGTGCGTCGTCCGGCAACGTCCGCGCCTTCTTCACCCCGGTCCTCCGCCCGGCGACCAAATCTCTGGTCGCGGTTCCCAGCCGTCGAACGCCTCCGCCATCTTCGCGCCGAGCGCGGTCTCCTCCGTCACGCCGGGGGCGTCGCGCCGCAGGCCGACGCGCCGGCTCCCGCGCCCTTCCCAGCCGGTCGTCAGCGACAGGCAGTGGGCGATCACGAACTGCGCCGGGTCGGCCCGGACCGCGCGCGCCCCGCCGACCACGTGGATGCCCCACGACGACGCTTCCGGGCAGCGCGTCGGCACCGCCGCCCACTTCGGCCGCTCGAAGGAGGGCGGCGCGGTCGACAGCAGCACATCGCGGTGCCGCCGTTCATCCGGCGGGTCCGCGGCGTCCCCCATCAGGTCCTGCAACGGGAAAGAGGCCCACGCTGCGTCGGGGTCCGCGAACAGGTCGTCGATCGTCCGGCCGGCGAGCGGCACCGCCAGCTCGTCGATGTCGACGCTCAGCACCCACGCCGCCTCCGACAACAGGCGACGCTGCGCGAGCGCGAAAGCGACGACCTGTCCGTGGAACACGTCGCTGCGCCGCCAGCCGAGCCGGCTGGCGAGGGTGCCGTACGCCATCAGCCACGGCACCACCGCGACCACGGCGACCCCCGGCACCGCCGCCGCCGCTCGCGCCAAGTCGCCGCTCGCGTAGGCCGTCGACCGGTTGTCGAACAGCAGCACCGCGTCGACCCCGTGGTGCACCTGGTGGAACCGGACCCAGTCGGCCACCCACCCCAGCCGGTTGTCGCAGACCGCCGCCATCAGGACCCGCCGCCCGGCGAACCAGGCGCCGAGGTACGGCTGCACGGCCCGCACCTCCTGCTGCCCCGTCGCCGAGACGAGCAGGCCACCCGACGGCGGGGCGGGGCGAAACTGGTAGTGCTGCGCCAGCAGCGAGTTCCGATGGGGCTCCGCCTCCACCTCGCACGGCTGGCCGGTGGCGACGCAGGCCGCCCGCAGCGCCCCCGGCTGCCGCCAGCGCGGCCCGGCCGGCGGCCCGACCGCCCGCACCGCGCCCGTCTCGTCCCGGAAGATGTCGGCCAGCAGCGTGAGGGTCTCGCGCCGGAGGTCGAACTCCCGCGACCGGTACGGGGCGGCGCGCGGCGGCGGGATCGGCCGGTTCTGCCGCGGGTCGAGCACGACCGACGAGCAGGCGACATCAAGCACGGTCGCGGCGGTCATCCCCTGCCCGCCCCCGTCGGCAGGCCGGTTGCGGCCGTGCCCCACGGCTCGGTCGGCGGTTCCCAGCCGTCGAACGCCTCGGCCATCTTCGCGCCGAGCGCGGTCTCCTCCCTCGCGCCGGGGGCGTCGCGGTCGAGGCCGGCCCGTCGCCAGTCGCGACTGTCCCAGCCGGTGGTCAGCGAGCGGCAGTGCGCGACGACCAGTTCCGCCGGGTCGGCCGCGACGGTCGGCGCGTTGTCGACGACATGGATGCCCCACGCCGACTGCTTCGGGCAGCGGGCCGGCATCACCGCCCACTTCGGCCGGTCGACATGCGGCGGCGCGGTCGACAGCAGCACGTCGCGGTGCCGCGGCGGGTCCGGCATCGCCCCGGCCGGGCCGAGCAGGTCCTGAACCGGGAGCGAGATCGCCGCGGCCCCCGATGCGGCGAAGACGTCGCCGATCGTCCGCCCGGCGAGCGGCACCGCCAGCTCGTCGATGTCGACGTTGAGCACCCACTCCGCCTCGGCGAGGAACCGACGCCGCGCCAGCGCGAAGGCAATCGCCTGCCCGTGGTTCATGTCGGTCCGCCGCCAGCCGAGCCGGCCGGTGCTGCTGCCATGGCCGACCGCCCACGGCACGACCGCGACGACGGCGATCTCCGGCACCGTCGCCACCGTCCGTGCGACGTCGCCGCTCGCGTAGGCCGTCGACTGGTTGTCGAAGAGCAGCACCGCGTCGACCCCGTGGTGCACCTGGTGGAACCGGGCCCAGTCGGCCACCCACGCCAGCCGGTTGTCGCGGGACACCGCCATCAGCACCCGCCGCCCCGCGAACCACGCTCCGAGGCACGGTTGGACCGCGACCGCCTCGACCTGGTCCCCGGCGGCGACCAGCACGCCGCCAGAGCGCGCCCGCGCCAGCCGGTAGTGCTGCGGCAGCATCACGTGGCGGTCCGGCAGCGTCTTGACGACGACCGGCTCGCCGGTGGCCGCGGACCACGCCCGCAGCATCCCGGGTTGCCGCCACGCGGCCGGCAACGGCGGGCCGACCGCCCACGTCCGGCCCTTGCCGTCCCGGAAGATGTCGGCTAGCAGCGTGAAGGCGTCGTGCCGCGCGGTCGCTTCCCGGGTGCGGTACGGCGCGGCCCGGAGCGGCGACAACGGCGGGTTCTGCCGCGGGTCGATCCACAGCGGCGAGCAGGCGACGTCGAGCACGGTCGCGGCGGTCACCGCTCCGCCTCCTCGCCCCGCCGGGCGATGTCCCGCAGCAGGTCGCGCCGCAGCTCGGCCTGCGCCGGGTGCCACGGCTCCAGCCGGATCGCCTCGTGCAGAACGGCCAGCGCCCGCTCCGGCTCCCCGGCGGCGGCGAGCAGCACCGCCTCGGCCCGGATCAGGTCCGGGTGGCCCGAGGTGGCCGCGCTCCACGGCGCGACCGTCGGCTCCCAGCCGGTGAGCGCCTCGGCCAGCGCGGCCCGCAGCCGGGGCGGGACACCGCGGACGCCCCCCGCCTCCGCCGGCAGCGCGGCGACAACGGCGTCTGCCGCCCGCAGTTCCAAGCTGGGGGCGCCGGCGACCCCCTCCGGCCGGAAGACGGCCCCGTCCGGGCAGCGGCCGGGCACGGCGACCCAGCCCCTGGCTGGTGCGCGACCGCCAATGCCCGTCCCCGAGTCCCCCTCCAACGCGAGCGACCGGGTCTTGCCCGAAGCCGCCACGCCCAGCCACGCGGCCCGCGGCCGGGCCGCGAGTAAGCCGTCAACCGTCCGCCCACGGCCCAGCAGGAGCCCCGCTTCGACTGGCACGGCGGCGATCCACGCCGCCCGCCCCAGCAACCGGTGCCGAGCCTGCTCAAGCACCGCCGTCGTCAGCCAGTCCGCGTCGTCACCCTCCTCGTCCGGCGGCGCGGCGACCACATCGTCCCACGGCACGACCACGACGAGGCCGATCCCCGGCACGCTGGCGAGCGCAGCCGCCACGTCCCGCGGATCGCCGGCGGCCCGGTGGGCAACCACCACCGCGTCGACGCCAAGGTGCACGGCATGGAACCGAGCCCACGTCGCGACCCGGTCGAGCGAGCAGCCGAAGTCCACCGCGAGCAGCACCCGGCCGTCGGCGAACGCCGCGCCGAGCCACGGCTGCACCGGGCGCACCACCACCCGCGAGCCGAGCCGGAACTGCAGCGCGAGGCACCCCGGAGGCGCGGCGACCTCCCACGCAACGCCGCCCGCCGACGACCCGCCAAGCTCGGCCAAGCCGCACGGCGCGCCGGTGGCCGCGTCGGCAACCTCGACCGCTCCCGCCGCGACCAGTTCGCGCGCCAAAGGGCCGCCGACCAGCAGCAAGCGGTCCGCGCCGTCGCGGAAGATGTCGGCGAAGAGGGTCGCGCCGTCGACGGAAGCAGCGGCCATCGCCGCCGGGAAGCGCGGATCGAGCACGACCCGCGAGCGATCGACCCCGAGGACGGTCGCCCCGCCGCTCACCACGCCACCGCGCTCGCTCGGTCCAGCCGCATCGCCGACCCCGTTCCGCCCGCGCGCCTGCTTCCCGCCCATCGTAGCATCGGCCCGACCCGGCCCCCGACCGCGCGTCGCCATTCCATCCGCGACGGACCTTGGCCGCTGCCCTCGCCTCTCGCGCCGTTGCCTTCGTCAACGACCGCCCGTGAGCGACATCCAGGAGCGAATGCCCCGCCACAGCCCCCACCCGGAGAGGGGTGGCCCGAACCGTGCCCGTTGCTCCCCTCGCGCCGTGTGACGCAGAGAGGTCCGCGTCGCCGCAACCCGGGTTTCTCGCGACCGCGAGCGCCGGGACCGCCCTCACCCCCAAACACTCGCTCCCGCGGCGGTTGGCCGTGGGCCTCCGTCGGGAAGGGGCGGCAGAACTTCAGGTGAGGGGGTCGTGGGAGGGACAAGCCCTCCTCCGGGCTCGGTTCTTCCCCTCTCCTGCCGCCCTGAACAAGGAGGTCTCCGTCGGCAAGCGGCCGCGCCACGGCAACCCGGGGGGTTCGGGGGGAGGGCTTGGCCCTCCCCTGAGCCTGGTGCTCCCCCTCTCACGCCTCAGCCTGACAAGGGGAGGTCTCCAAGGGATAGCAGTATCCGCGTCTCGTGATCGGGCCCGGC
>JBDHWC010000075.1:0-12108 GCA_039809985.1 Thermomicrobiales bacterium
TGCCGACCCTGCTGGTCGTCGTCTTCTTCTCCCGGTACCTGGTGCAGGGCATCACCTTGGGATTCGGCCGGTAACGGCGAGCGCGGAAAGGACGGCGAACGCCTGTGAGCGACGTGCCGACAGCATCGCTGGATTTTGTGCTGGACACCGACCGCGGGCTCGCGCTCAGGGAGTTCGGGCTTGCCGGTCGCGACGGTTGGGCGGATTCGGCCGCGGGCAGCGACCTGTTCGGGGTGCGGGCCGACAACCGCTGGATCACCGGCCGGAGCGAGGGCATCGTCCAGCGGGGAACGGAGGAAGTCCCCGGATCGCCGGGCAGCGTCCACCAGGTCACCCGCCTCGAGTGCGCCCCGCTCGCGGTCGACCTCCACGTGGTCCGGTACCCGGGCACCGCGCTGGTCGAGCAGTGGGTCGACGTCCGCAACATCGGGGACCGCCCGGTGCGCATCGACCGGGTCGACTCGGTGGCCCTGACGCTCCGGGTCGGCCGGGGGGAACTGCTGTCGTTCGACAGCGCCTGGGGTCTGGAGTTCGCGCCGGTGCGGCGGCCGCTCGCCGGGGAGATCGTGCTCGAGACGCGCGCCGGCCGGTCGTCGAAGGGGCAGCACCCGTGGTTCGCGCTGTTCCGGGACGACGGCCAGGTGCTGTCCGGCTCGGTGATGTGGTCCGGCAACTGGGCCGTCCGCTGGGAGGCGGCCGAGGCGGGCCGCTACCGCCTGAGCGCCGGCCTGCACGACTGGGAGTTCCACAAGGAACTCGCGCCGGGGGAGGGGATGGAGGGCGCGCATGTCGCGCTCGTCCTCGGCGAGCGCGCGGACCTCAACGACGTCTCGGCCCAGTACGCCGAGGTCGGTCGCCGGCACTGGTACCCGCGGACGCATCTCAGCGACAGCCTGCCGGTCGAGTGGAACCACTGGTTCGCCTACGTCGACAAGCACATCGACGAGGCGGTGTTCCGCGCCAACGTCGACGAGGCGGCGGCCATGGGGCTCGAGGTCTGCACGCTCGACGCCGGGTGGTTCGGGCCGGCCGACCCCGACACGGACTGGAAGGACTACCGCGGCGACTGGGACCTGATCAACACCGCCCGGTTCCCTGGCGGGCTTCGCGCCCTGGGCGACCACACCCACCAGCGGGGGCTGAAGTTCGGCCTGTGGTGCGAGATCGAGGCGATCGGGCCGCGAGCGCGCGTCGCGGAGACCCGTCCGGAGATCGTCGCGCGGCGAGACGGGGCCTCGCTCGGGTACGTCTGCCTCGGCAGCGCGGCGGGCCGCCGCCAAGCCTTGGAGACGCTCGAGCACCTGATCACCGACTACGCCTGCGACTGGGTCAAGCTCGACTTCAACCTTGACCCGGGCGCGGGGTGCAACCGAACCGACCACGGGCACGGCGCGGGAGACGGGCTGTACGAGCACTACCGCGGCTACTACGCGCTCCTCGACGAAGTGCGCCGCAGGCACCCGCAGGTCGTGCTGGAGAACTGCTCGTCCGGCGGGATGCGGATCGACCTCGGCCTCGCGCGGCACACCCACCTGGCGTTCCTCAGCGACCCGGACTGGCCGGAGCACGACCTCCAGATCTTCTGGGGCGCGTCGCTGATGCTGGCCCCGGAACGCTGCCTGCACTGGGGCTGGTGCGAATGGGTCGAGTCGGACCACCCGCACCAGACGCTGAACCTGCACGACCCGAACCTGACCCGGGACCAGTTGGACTACTACGTGCGCAACGGCATGCTCGGCGCGTTCGGCTACTCGCAGCGGCTGCCGGACCTGCCCGACTGGGTCCGGCAACGACTGGCGTACCACGCGCGCCAGTACCAGACGTTGGTGCGGCGGTTCGTCCGCGACGGCGTGCTGCATCGCCTGACCGGCCAGCCGCAGCGCGAAGGGCAGGGTGAGCGATGGGCAGCCTTCCAGTACGCCCTGCCGGACGGTGCCGAGCACCTGCTGGCGGTCTTCCGGCTTGACGGCGGCGCGCCCGAGCGCGCGATCGTCCTGCAGACGCTCGATCCGAACCGAACCTATGCGCTGGACTGGCTGACCGCCGGCACCACGGAGCATCGGCTCGGGTCCGACCTGATGAGCACCGGCATTCGCTTCGACCGGATCCCTGCCGAGGGATCGGAACTGCTCCACCTGCGGTGAACGGCCTCGACCGCCCGGCCCGCGACGAGCGCGAGCGGCTCGCGGGGGCTGACGAGGAGCCGCCCACGCCGTGGCCGGCGGCCCGGGCTCACCCCCGACCGTCGCGGCAGTCCGCCCACCCGACCGGGATGAGCCAAGGCCTGCTGAGCGAGCGGGTGGCCGGTCAGCTCGAGCGGCTCATCGCCGAGCGCAACCTGCAGCCCGGGGACCGCCTGCCGTCGGGCCGGCAACTGACCGACAGTCTCGCCGTCAGCCGGACGGTCGTCCGCGACGCGGTCGCCATCCTGCAGCGGCGCGGACTGGTCGAGCCCCGGGTCGGCAGCGGCGTCTACGTCCGCGACGCCGGCCGGGAAGCGGTGGCCGATGTCCTGGGGCAGATGCTGCGACGGGACGCGATCTCCTTTCCCGAACTGCTGGAGACGCGCCGCCTGCTCGAGGTGCACTCGGCCGGGATGGCGGCCGCGCGGGCAAACGGCGACGACCTCGCCGCGCTCCGCAGCACGCTGCGGCGGATGGAGCAGCACGAGGCCATGCCGAGCCGCTTCGTCGAGGCGGACGTCGCCTTCCACGAGGCGGTGGCGCAGGCAGCCGGCAATCGCGTCCTCAGTGCCCTGCTCGGGAGTCTGCGGCCGTTCCTGCTGCAAGGGATGCTGCTCGGCGCGAGCCTCGAGGGCGCCGTCGGCCAGGCGATCACGGACCATGCCGGGTTGCTGCGATCGATCGAGGATCGAGACGCGGGTCGGGCCCGGGCCCAGATGGACGAGCACATGAACCGGAGCTACAGCGAGTGGCTGGCCGCGACGCGGGCCGGGCCGGATCAAGCTCGCGCCGGGGAGAATCTCCCGCCGGGGTGATGTCGCGTCGAGCTGACTGGCACGACGAGGTCCGGCCCGGGTCTCCCGGCGATGATCGGGCAGACGCGGCGTCTCCGGCGGGGCGGTGCGACCCACGCCGACGGACCCGGCGGCAGGACGTCCCGTCCTCAGGCAAGACCGCCCCCGGCTGGGGTGCCGGCGGCGCGTCCGCCGCCGCCTACAACTTGTCGACCAGTCGGATCGGCAGCCGCAGCAGGCGGCGTGCCTCGGGACGGTCACCCGACCAGGTGCCGTCGGTCAGCAGGTTGACCCGGCAGAGGTCGAGCAGCGCCCGGTCGTAGCGGACGCGGTTCCGGGCGAAGGCGGTCCATGCCGCCGCGCGGTCGGCGGCGACCTCGACCCCGGCCCGGGCAAGGTCGTCGAGGGCGTCGTCGAACTCCGCCTCGGTCACGGAGATCGGCTGCTCCGGCCAGGTCGCGTCCGGCCCGGGCGGGACCGACCCGAGGCGGGTGGCAATCTTGGCGAGCGCCTTCTCCCCCGTGGCCAGACAGCGCTGGACGGACGGGCGGACGGCGTCGTCGACCGGCACCGCCGCCAAGATCAGCGAGCAGGCGTCGAGCACCGCGCCGGCCACCACCACCCACGAGGCGGATGCGCCCGGCGACCGGATGAAGAGGGCGCTGGTGATCGAGGAGTGGCCCGCTCCGATGCGGGTGAACCAGTCGGCCCAGTCGTTCCAGACGTCGGCGGACTGGTCGAGCCCGGGCGACTGGTTGAATGCGGCGACGATCGCCGGCCCGGAGGTGCTGTCGTCGACCTCGGCCATCAGCTTGGCGATCGTCTGCTCGCGGGTGGTGTAGTTGCTGTAGAGGTTGGGCAGGTAGCCGATCAGGAGCGAGATCACCGCCGCCGACGACATCGCCTCGAAGACGGTCAGCATCGTCAGGGAGAGGTTCCCGAGCGGCAGGTCGGCGAAGCCGAGGGTGGAGATCGCCGAGGCACTGAAGTTGGACGACTCGTTGAACCCGCCGGCGCCCGCGGCGTGGAAGACGAAGGCGTAGCCGATGGCCATCAGGGTGATGGTGAAGAAGAGAACCGCCAGCAACGCGACCGGGGCGAAGAGCCCGATCAGGTCCTGCCGGTGGCGGTCGCGGCGCATCCGGCCCGAGACGAGGTTGAAGACCTCCTGCGTCGCCCGGAACAGCAGCTTGGTGACGAGGGCCGGCTCGGCCCCCGGCATCATGAAGGTGCGGACGGCGATGCTGATCCCGGCGTAGATGAACGCCACGCCGACGACCAGCGCGATGACCTCGTCGACCGTCAGGCGCATTCGGCTCCGCCCGCGCACCGGCCCGCTGCCGCTGCCCGAGGATAGCACGCCCCGCGGCCGGGCCGGGACTTCCCGCGGTTGTTTCGGCGGGGATGTGCGTGATACCCTCGGCGCGGTTGACACGGGCGTCCCGGCGCGGCGTCAACCCCGCCGGGGATGTTCCGTGGCCCGCGTCTGCACGCTGGTTGCGTTGGAACCTTGTGCGAGGGTCGACCACACGGCAACCCTGAGCCCGGTGAGGGATCGGCAGGGTGAACAGCGCCGTCCTTGTCCTCAATCAGAACTACGAGCCGCTCAACGTTTGCAACGTGCGCCGCGCCATCGTCCTCGTCTTCGACGGGAAGGCCGAGGTGCTGGAGACGCGGGCCGGCGCGCTCCACTCGGCGACGCGGGCCTTCCCGCCCCCGTCGGTGATCCGGATGGTCTACCTGATCCACAAGCCGCGGCCGCGCGTGAAGCTGACCCGGCGCGAGGTCTTCATTCGGGACGGCTTCACCTGCCAGTACTGCGGGCGACAGGGGGCCGAGCTGACGATCGACCACGTGGTGCCGCGGTCGCGCGGCGGCGCGCACTCGTGGGAGAACCTCGTCTCGGCCTGCAAGGCGTGCAACCACCGCAAGGGGGGGCGGCTGCTGGCGGAGACGCGGATGGCCCTGCGGAAGGTACCCGCCGAACCGCGGGCCGGCGTCTACTACACCATCGAGCGACGGCTGGACGGGCCGCTGACCGACGCGTGGGAGAAGTTCCTGCCGGGCTTCGTGCCGGTGACGCGGGCGACGATGTTCGACCGGGTCGGGGGGCGCAGTCCCGGCTGAGCGCCTCGCCGCGCCCCGGTGCGCGACGGTTCCGGCGCCCCGCCCGCGAGCGGGGCGCTGCCGTGCCCGGCGCGGCAACGAACCTGAACGGGACGGGAGCCCGGGGACGGGCGACGAGAGGGGACGGGGAGGGACGATGATCGACCTGCGAGTGATCCGCGAGGAAACCGACCGCGTGCGCGAGGCGCTGGTCGCCGTCGGCACCGACGCGCCGATCGACGAGATCCTCGGGCTCGACGCCCGGCGGCGGGCGCTGCTGACCGAGGTCGAGGGGCTGAAGGCCGAGCTGAACAGCGGCTCCAAACAGGTCGGGCGGACCAAGGACCCGGCCGAGCGGGAGGCGCTGATCGGCCGGATGCGCGACCTCGGCGACCGGATCGCCGCGCTCGACCAGGACGCCAAGGAGGTCGACGCCACCCTCGCCGAGCGGATGCTGCACGTCCCGAACCTGCCGCTGCCGGGGGTGCCGGTCGGCCCGAGCGAGGAGTCGAACGTGGTCCGCGCCGAGTTCGGCGAGAAGCGGGCGTTCGACTTCGCGCCGCGGCCGCACTGGGAACTGGCGGAGGCGCTCGGGATCATCGACTTCGAGCGGGGGGTGAAGATCGCCGGCTCCCGCTTCTACGTGCTGCGGGGCGACGGCGCTCGCCTGCAGCGGGCGCTGATCACGTGGATGCTCGACCTCCACATCGAGCGGCACGGCTACCAGGAGGTCTACCCGCCCTACCTCGTGCTGGAGCAGACGCTGGTCGGCACCGGCAACCTGCCGAAGTTCGCCGAGAACCTCTTCCGCGACGTCGACGGCGAGAAGTGGCTGATCCCGACCGCCGAGGTGCCGGTGACGAACCTCTACCGGGACGAGATCCTCGACGAGGCGTCGCTGCCGATCTACCACGTCGCCTACACCCCCTGCTTCCGGCGCGAGCAGATCTCGGCCGGACGCGACGTGCGCGGGATCAAGCGCGGTTACCAGTTCGACAAGGTGGAGATGGTCAAGTTCGTCCACCCCGACCAGTCGGCCGAGGAGCACCGGCGACTGATCGAGGAGGCCTCCGACGTGCTGCGCGGGCTCGGCCTGCCGTACCGCGAGGTGCAGCTCTGCACCGGCGACCTCGGCTTCGCCGCCGCCGACAAGGTCGACCTCGAGACATGGGCCCCCGGCTCCGAGGAATGGCTGGAGGTCTCCTCCTGCGGCCGGTTCGAGGATTTTCAGGCGCGGCGGGCCAACATCCGGTACCGGCCGGAGGGGGGCGGCCGGCCCCGCTTCGTCCACACCCTGAACGGCTCCGGCCTCGCCCTGCCGCGGACGATGATCACGATCATGGAGCAGTACCAGCAGGAGGACGGCACCGTCGCCGTGCCGGAGGTGCTGCGGTCCTACATGAACGGCCTCGCCGTGATCGGGCCGCAGCCGCCGGCGGGACCGGCCGGCCGCCGGCTGGAGGTTGGCGACTGAGGGCGGAGCGGGGGCGCGGGCCGGCCCGCGCCCCGTCTACTTCAGCAGCCCGCTGAGGCCCTTGGCCAGCAGCACCACGCCGAAAACGACGAAGACCACCGCCATTACCGCGCCGTAGTTCGTGGTCAGCCACGCCCGCCACGTGGCGAGCCGCCGCCGCGCCGACTCGCCGGCGACCGCGTGCCAGACCACCGGCACGCCGACGCCGAGCGACCCGACGACCGCGAACAGCGCGATCAGCCCCCACGCCCGGCCGACCGGGAGACCCGCGACGGCGAGGTCGAGCGCGGTCGAGACGGTGAAGGCGAGGTTCTTCGGGTTGAGGGCGGCGAGCAGCGCCCCCAGCCCGAAGGCGGCGGCCGGGCCGGACTGCTCGAGCCTCGTCATCCAGTCGGGGAGGCCGCCCCCGCCCCGCCCCTGCCACTTCTTGAGTGCCAGGCCGAGCAGCAGCAGGCCGAGCCCGACCCGGACGACCGAGGCGAGGGTCGAGGGTTCGGAGGCGTCGCCGGCGAGCCGTTCCGCGGAGACGACGAAGGTCAGCAGGCCGAGCACGCCGACCAGCCCGGCCACCCAGCCAAGGAGGAAGGCGGGCGCGGTCACGCCGCCGCGCGGGGAGAAGAGGAGAGCGATCACCGCCATCACCGGCAGCGGGTTGACCAGGGCGAGCCCGGCCGCAGACGCGAGGATCTCCGTCACGTAGATGCCCATGCCTGCACCCTCCGACCCGCGTCCGGCGACCGTCGCCGGCGGCTAGACCTCGCCCCAGAACGGCGTCAGGTGCCACGTCGAGGCATCGGGCAGGCCGCCGAGCTTCGCGACCACGAACCCGAGCAGCGCCAGCGCGACGACGAGCAAGGAGGCGCGGGCCGGCAGCCAGCCGGTGTTGGCGCTGACGCCGCCGAAGAAGAGGACGATCGCGATCAGGATCGTCGACAGCACGTAGTCCTCGGCGACGGTGCTGGCCGTCGCCGAGGCGTCGATCGCCGCCGCCGCCTCCCGCTCCGCCGCGGCGGCCTGCTCGAGCTGGGGCATGTGGTACTCCGGACGCCGGAACGGGTCGCCCGGCGGCCACGGCCCGTCCGTCGCGTCGGCGGCTTGCCAGGCGTCGAAGGCCGTCCGCAGCGTGGCGGGGAACCGGTCCTCGTAGAACTGGGCGAGCTCGCGGTCGCCCTCGCGGGAGGCGGCCAGCCAGTCGAGGAAGATGGCGACGTCGACCTGCTGCAATTGGTAGCCGACTCCCATCAGGCGGGTGGCGTCGAACTGGCGGGCACTGGCCCGGGTGACGGCGTCGGAGGCCTTGCCGTTCCAGAGGGCCGACTGGTGGCCGGCCCACGCCGCCAGCAGCGACGACACTGCCAGCAACACGACGACGAAGATGTCGAGCGCGCGGGCCCACCACGCCCGGCGGTCGGGCGGCTCCGGCGGCTCCGGCTCGCCCGGCTCGCGGGTCGGCTCGACCTCGGTCAGGATCTCGTCCACGTCCATGCCGGGCACCTCCCCGTCGCTCGGCCGCGGGCGTCCCGCCCGGCTGCCGACTATACCGGGTGGGGGGCCGGCTCGCCGCCAGCGCACGCCGATCCCCCGGACCGAGGGCGCGGGGGTTCGCCGGCGATTTTGACGCCCCCCGGGGCCGGTGCTAGAGTGCGGCACCCAGCCTGCGGACGTCGGTGGCGGCGGGCAGGCCCCATCAGCCGAACCTGAGCCATCCGGACAGGAGGACCCCCACGATGTCGACCGATCGCATCCCGCTCGACGCGCTGACCCGGGCCGGGGCGACCCGGCTACCGCGCCGCCGTTTCGCGCAGGCACTGGCGGCCGCCCCGCTCGTCGCCGGGGCCGGCGGCCGGCTGGCGGTGCCCGCCCGGGCGCAGGAGAAGACCCAGATCAAGTTCTGGACCCACACCCACCCGCCGATGGTGGACCAGAACAAGGCGATGATCGCCAAGTTCATGGAGGCCAACCCAGACATCGAGGTCTCCTACGAGATCATCCCGAACATGAACTTCGCCGAGAAGATGCTCTCCTCGATGGGCACCGGCACCGGCCCCGACGTGATCAACATGGACGACAACCAGATGCGGGCCACCTACATCCCGCGCGGGCTCGTCCAGGAAGTAGACCCGGCCGGCCTCGGCTTCAAGTCGATGGACGACCTGAAGGCCGCCTACATCCCCGGCGCGCTCGAGGGGGCGACGGTCGACGGCAAGGTCTACGGCCTGCCGAGCGAGTTCAACGTCACCGCCTTCGCGATCAACACCGCGGCGTTCAAGGAGGTCGGGCTCGACCCGGCGACGCCGCCGAAGACGTGGGACGAAGTCGGGACGATGGGCCAGAAGCTCGTCGTCAAGGACGGCGACACGATGACCCGCCGCGGTTTCGACTTCCTCTACCTGCACGCCGGCTGGTACCACAACCAGCTCGGCACCCTGCTGCTGCAGACGGGGGGATCCTACGTCGCGCCGGACGGCACGACCGTGACGGTCAACCAGCCGGGGGCGGTCGAGGCACTGCAGATCTGGTACGACATGATCAACAAGTACAAGATCGCCGACCCGAACGTCGCCTCGCGCGAGGCGACGGTGCCGTACCAGGATTTCATCGACGGCAAGGTGGCGATGACCCTGATGAACCCGTGGGGGATGGGGCTGGTCACCACCGGCACGCCGGCCTACGGCAACTACGCGATCGTGCCGCTGCCGCAGGTCCACCCCGACAAGCCGGTGAACCCGCTCTACGCCTACTACTGGGCGCTCAACGCGCAGACGACCGACGAGAAGAAGAAGGCGGCCGCCTTCAAGCTGATCGCCTTCCTCGCCTCCGACCCGGGCGCGTGGCTGAAGAACGTCAACTTCATCCAGCCCAAGCAGGGCTGGAACGACCTGCCCGAGGCGAAGGACTTCCCGTTCTTCGACGTCTGGGCGAGCGAGATGCTGCATGGCCAGTTCCTGCCGGTGACCCCGAAGGGGCCGCAGATCGACGACATCATGAAGCAGACGATCGAGTCCTCGGTGCTGAACGGCGTCGCCCCGCAGGAGGCGATGGACACCGCCGCCACCCAGATCGAGGCGGTGCTGAAGCAGGCGTAGGGTCCGCCGCGGCACCCGCCCCCGGCGAGGGGGCGGGCGCCGCGGAGCCGCGCGAGGAGCGCCGATGCAGCCGACCGGGGTTGCCGCGCCGCTGCCGGGGGCCGTCGCCGCGCCGCGGCGGCGGCTCCGGCCGAGCCACTTGCAGCAACGGAACCTCTGGGGGCTGGTCTTCGCGCTGCCGGCGATGCTGCTGTTCGCCGTCTTCGCGATCTGGCCGATCGCGCAGACCTTCTACCTCAGCTTCTTCCACTTCAGCGTGGTCGAGCCGCCGAAGCCGGCCGGGCTGGAGAACTACCGCCAGATCTTCAGCGACGGCCGCTTCCAGTCGTCGCTGCTGACCAGCGTCCGCTACGTGCTTTTCACCTACGTCCCCGTCTGGGTTCTCGCGCTGCTGCTGGCGATGGGGCTGAACACCCGGGTGAAGGGGCGCTCGGTCTTCCGGACGGTCTACTTCGTGCCGGTGGTGATGAGCTGGGTTGTCGTCTCGGTCATCTGGAAGCTGATCTTCCACCGCAACGGCCTGCTGAACACGATGTTCCTCGCCCCGCTCGGGATCGGGCCGCAGAACTGGCTGACCAGCACCGACCTCGCGCCGACCGCGATCGTGATGATGAGCATCTGGAAGGAAGTCGGCTTTTTCATGGTCGTTTTCCTCGCCGGGCTGCAGGCGATCCCGTCCGTCTACGACGAGGCGGCCCGGGTCGACGGCTCCAACGGCTGGCAGGTGTTCCGCTACATCACGCTGCCGTTGCTGCAGCCGACGATCCTGTTCGCGACGGTGATCGGGCTGATCACCGGCCTGCAGGTCTTCATCCCGCAGTTCGTGATGACCCAGGGCGGCCCGGTCGACGCGACGCTGGTGCTGACGCTCGACATCTACCAGACGGCCTTCGTCTTCCTCGACGGCGGCAAGGCGGCGGCGATGTCGGTCGTCCTCTTCTTCATCATCGCCGCGATCACGCTCGTCCAGTTCCGGCTCTACCGGTCGCGAGCGTACGGGTAGCCGGCATGGGGAGGCATCCGTTGGGAAACGGCAGCCGCGTCGCTCCGGCTGGGTGCGCGGGGATTCCCTCACCCCCCGGCCCCCTCGCCCATCGCGATGGGCGAGAGGGAGAGAATGACCCGGGGGGAACCAAATTCCCCCCGGGAACCCCGAATGGCCGCCGCCCGGCGGCGCACCGACGGAGACCAACCCGTGGCAGGTCCGGGTAGGGGAGGGGCGATGGCCGCGGCCGAGCCGGCGTCGAGCGGAGCCGAGTTCCGGGAGCCGGGCCCGTCCTTCGGGCGGGTGCTGCTGTTCGTCGCGCTGCTGGCGGGCGCGGCGCTGGTGCTGCTGCCGTTCGCCTACATGGTCTCGACCTCGTTCAAGAGTCTGGACGAGGTGTTCAGGACGCCGATCCAGTGGCTGCCGAAGACGCTGCGGTGGGACAACTTCACCACGCCGCTGCGCGACCAGCCGATCCTGCACTACTTCAAGAACAGCATCCTCGTCGCCGTCAGCGTCACGCTGCTCAACCTGCTGACCTGCTCGCTCGCCGGCTACTCGTTCGCCAAGTTCCGCTACCCGGGGCGCGACCTGCTGTTCGGCACCGTGCTGGCGACGATGATGATCCCGCTCGCCTCGATGATCATCCCGCTCTTCATCGTGGTCCGCGACCTCGGCTGGGTCGACTCCTACTGGGGGCTGATCATCCCGGCCGGGACGAGCGCGTTCGGCATCTTCCTGATGCGCCAGCAGATGCTGACGATCCCCGACGACCTGCTCGACGCCGCCCGGCTCGACGGCAGCAGCGAGCCGCGCATCTTCGTCTCGATCGTGCTGCCGATGAGCCGCACCGCCCTCTCGTCGCTGGCGATCTTCATCTTCATGTGGAACTGGGACAGCTTCTTCTGGCCGCTGCTGGTGGCGACCGACGACCGCTACCGGACGCTGCCGCTCGGGATCGCCCTGTTCGAGAGTTCCTACGGGACCAACTACCCGCAGCTGATGGCCGTCGCCCTGCTGGCGATGCTGCCGGTGCTGGCGGTCTTCCTCGTGCTGCAGAAGAACTTCATCGAGGCGCTGACGATGTCGAGCGTCAAGGGGTAGCGACGATGGGCGGATGCTCCGAGGCCGCCGCGGCCGAGCTGGCGCGGCTGCGCGGCCGGCTGGTGGTCTCCTGTCAGGCGCGGGAGGGGAACCCCCTGCACGGCCCGGCGTTCATGGCGGCGATGGCCGAGGCGGCGGTCCTCGGCGGCGCGGCGGGAATCCGGGCCGACGGCGCGGCGGACGTGGCCGCGATCCGGGCCGCGATCGGCCCCGACGTGCCGATCATGGGGATCGCCAAGGCGAAGCAGCCGGACGGCTCGCTCTTCATCACCCCCGACGCCGCCGGGGCGCGGGGGGTGATCGCCGCCGGGGCGCGCCTCGTCGCGCTCGACGGCACGACCCGGCCGCGCCCGGGCGGCGAGACGCTGGCCGAGGT